>NZ_FUZD01000045.1:0-2324 GCF_900168135.1 Arthrobacter sp. 49Tsu3.1M3 | reverse complement strand
CACCCGGGAGGGTGTGGGAGAGTAGGTCACCGCCGGAACACCATTAACGGTCGAGGACCCCAACCACCAGGTTGGGGTCCTCCCGCATTTAACCCCCCTTTCCAGGGTTTGACGGCACTTCACAATGCAAAGTGTGTCCGGTGACGCTGATGCGCCGATCGTCGTCGAATCCGCGCAAACCAGAACCACCAAGCCTTCGGCCACGAGTTCCGGGCTCCCGCTGACCCGGTACGTCGAGGTCCGGCGGCAGTTCCTGCGCGAACTTCCCGGCCACGCGCTGGACAGCTGGCAGCTGCCGGCCGATTATTTCTTACGAGAGCGAGAGTTCACGACACCCTAAATTTGGGGGCACCCAAAGCAAAGGAGAGCCCCATGGGCAAGGTGGTCATGTACAGCTCCGTATCGGTGGACGGCTTCATCGCGGACGAGACCGACCAGCCCGGACCGCTGTTTGACTGGTTGTCCAGCGGTGACGTGCCGTTGGACGATAGCGGCGAGCTGAAGGTGTCGCAGACGTCCTACGACTACACCCGGCCGTACTGGGACCAGATCGGGGCGACAATCGTCGGCCGCCACGTCTTTGACCTGACGGACGGCTGGGATGGGAAGCCTCCGGGCGGGGTCCAGCACGTGGTCGTCGTGACGCACCGGCCGGAGCCTGAGGGCTGGGACCCCGAGGCGCCGTTTCACTTCGTCGACGGCGTCGAGGCAGCCGTGGCCAAGGCGCAGGAGCTTGCGGGTGACCGCGTGGTCGAGGTCGCCGCCGGTGACGTCGGTGGCCAGGTGCTTGCCGCGGGCCTGGTCGACGAGGTGCGCATGGACGTCGTCCCCGTCGTGTTCGGGTCCGGCAAGCGCTACTTCGGCTCGGTCCACGCGCAGCACCTCTTGGAGGATCCTGACGTGGTGATTCAGGGCAACAGGGTGCTTCACCTGCGTTATCGGGTGCGCCGTTGACCGATCTGAGCGGGTGCGCGAAGAAGTCCCCTGCGAACGGTGACACAAGATCCGGCCTCCGGCTGCGTTTGCGCATCGCTGTCCCTGGGAGAAGGCCTCTTGGCCACGCTGTCGAGGAGCAAAACATGCCCGAACGGGCGGGACAGCTGAGCCCCGGCTTCATTCGGCATCCGGCACCCCGTCCCCGGCCCCTCCCGCTGACCTGAGCTTCCGGCGTCTGCGCCGGCGCCAGACGATCACCAGGCCAAGTACGACGAAGGGGACCAGCACCCAACCGCCGATGTCGAGAGCGTCACCGATGGCATTGGCCAGCGCCCCGGCCAAATAGGCGAGAACGCTGAGGCTCGCGACCCAGGCAATGGACCCTGTGATGGTCCAGAGCAGAAAATTGGGCCACGGCATCTTGGCGGCTCCCGCGGCAATGGCGCCCCAGAGCCGAACAACTATGACCCAGCGACCGAAGAACAAGGCTTTGCCGCCGTGCCGATCGAAGAACGACTCGAGTTGGAGGATGCGATTCTCGTCGGCGTGGAAGCGCTGTGCGAGTCGAAGCATCAGCGGACGGCCTCCCACCCGCCCAAGTACATAGCCAATAGTGCTCCCGAGCATCGCGCCCAGGCTGCCGACCGCGATGACGGCGGCAAGGTTCAGATCTCCGTGGCGCGCCGAGGCGTAGGCTCCAAGCAGTACGGCCACGGCGGGAAGCGGTACGCCGGCGCACTGGGCCAGCACAATCACAAAGACGCCGAAGTAGTACGCCCAATCGTCGGCATTCCCTGCTTCGGTGGCGACGTAGGCTGCCCAGCCGAGCGCCACGAAGCGGAAGGCAACTAATCCGGTCATCGCTCACACCTCACTCCGCTGCTCCGCCGTGGTTCAAAATGACGGTCCCCGCGCTGCCTGCGTTCGTTCTGCGGTCGTGACCCCCGCGACGACACCGGGATGGCCCTTGTCTACCCTTGTGGCCGGGGCCGCGTCAAGAGCACGCTGCGGACACAGTCCGGGCGGCGGCGTTACAGCGTTTCGGGCCGCCGCGCTAGCCGCGGCGCTCAGGCCGGATCGCCGGCAACCACCACCGCCCCCGCCGCTACGACCGCCGGCCCTGCGCGTCATCTACCCCTCGAACAGCACTTGGTTCGCCGCATGGTCCGGGCGGCATCGGAAGTCCCTGCCCGCGTGGCGCCCAGCGGCGGCCGGCATTCGACAACACGACGTTCTGGTTGGCCGCCATTGCCTGGGGGCACCGTGTGGGGATCTGCCGGCACGGTGTGGTGACGCACGGCATAGTGGCCGTGGGGGCCGGGGAGCGTGCGGTGAGGTGCGTTGTGGGTAGTTTTGGGTTGTGGTGGCGGGGTTTTTGGGTGGTGGGG
>NZ_FUZD01000044.1:0-2754 GCF_900168135.1 Arthrobacter sp. 49Tsu3.1M3 | reverse complement strand
TCGGCCATATCCGCGCCGTAGGCCGGATTGTTGAGAATGAGGTGGGAAACGTAGTCGCAGAAGTACGGTGCCATTTCCGCGCCGGCGCATCCCTGTCTCCCGGGAGTGATCTTCAGCCCGACGTCGGCGGCGACCGCGGCGTCGTAGTCGGACTCGGTGATTTTGCCCTGATCGAGCATCGCTTCCAGCACCTGGTTGCGCCGCTTGACGGAGTTGTCCGGATGGACCGACGGATCATAGAAGGTGGGGCTGTTGACCAGCCCCGCAAGGAGTGCAGCCTGGGGCAGGGTGAGGTTTTTAGCTGTGGTGCTGAAGAAGTGCCGCGCCGCGGCTTCGATGCCGTAGGCGTCCCGGTTGAAGAACACGATGTTGAGGTAGCCCTCGAGGATCTGGTCCTTCGTGTATTTCTTCTCGAGTTCGAGGGCGAGCTTCATCTCGCGCAGCTTATCGCCGATGCTCTTCTGCCCGCTGAGGATGACCTGATCGGGCCTGCCCGCCGACGCCAGGGATTCGTTGACAACGTTGGTCACGTACTGCTGCGTCAGCGTGGATGCGCCTTGGCGTCCCCCGCTGGTCAGGTTGGACACCAGCGCCCGGAGAATCCCCTGGGGGTCGACGCCGGCATGTTCATAAAAGCGGCTGTCCTCGATCGCGACGATCGCGTCCTTAATATACGGGGACATCTGGTCCAGCCCGACCTTCACGCGGTTCTCCGCGAAGAAGGTGGCGATCGGTTTCCCGTCGGCGCTCAGCATTTTGGTGGACTGCGACGGCGGAACAACCGCCAGATCCGAAGGGAGACCATTGAAGAAAGTGACCGAAGTCCTGAACGCAAGGCCGGCAGCAGCGACACCCGGCACCATCAGGCTGGCGGCCAGCACCCCGCACAACGCGCTCACGAGCAGGAATCCCAGGGCCCTCCAGAGGGCCGCGGCCAGACCGAATCCTATTCGTTTCTTCCGCGCCATTTTCTGTCCAGCCATCACGCTCGAAAGATGGCTTCAGAATACGCCGGAAAGGCCCTCAGGGGAAAGTGAGCGGTAGGCCCCGTGTGGGCTTACAACCTATTTCCCAAGTGGTGGCCCGGGACGGTGTTGGAACCCGCGCCTGGCCATTCCGGGGCGTCCGGTACAAGCTCGCGGACTTTTCGCCACTGGCGGGCTGGGTCCTGTTCAGAGTTTGGCGTAGTCGGCGAATCCCTGCCAGTCAATCACCACGCACGGCTCGTCTCCCAGCACCGAGGCGTCGTGCCCAGGGGCCATTGTGGCGAAGATGTCGACCAGCAGTACCAGTAACGCCGGGAAGATAGACGCGGCAACGCCCGCCCACCGCGGAGAGCGAATTACTGACATGTGCGGCACACCCTGGCAGGGAAGCTTGCACTGGGCGTCGCGGTCTCGATCGACACCTGCAATTGAAGCCGCAGATGCGGCGCTGGCGCGTCACTCTGCCGGGCACCGTTGCGTTGCCACCTGCACAGACTCTATTCAGGCCGGATAAGAAGCGTCATTAGGCGTCGAAGTGCGTCCGGACTTTCGGGTCGTGGGATATTGATGCGACGACCGATGCGGCGATGTCCCGTAGTTTGACGTTCCGGGTGTTGGAGGCGATTCTCAGGATCCTGACGGCTGACTCTTGGCTGCAGCGGTTCTGCGCCATGATGGCGCCGGTGGCCAGGTCGATGGTGGTCCGGGATTCCATGGCAGCAATGAGGTGGGCTTTTGCCTCGGCAAGCTGGCTGATCCGGACGGCCAGGCGAAGTGCTTTGGACGCATGATGTGAATACGTTTCGATCATGCTGATGTCTTCATCGGTGAAGCCATGGGACCGGGTGGAGTACATGTTAAGGCCCGCTTCCGCTTCTCCTTCAAGGATCAGTGGCACGGAGAGGCTGGATCCTACTCCCGCCCTCAGCGCGGCGGAGGTGTATGCGGGCCAGCGGTGCTCAGTGGCCAAATCAGGAACATGCACGACGACCTGTTGGCGGATCGCTGACAGGCAGGGCCCATCGCCGGCCTTGTATTGCGTTTCGTCCAGCCGGACCGCGCTGTCTTCGCTGCTGGCCACGGTCACTGGTTTCTTTCGCTGAATCAGCGTGATGCTACAGAACGCGATGGCTGGGTCGGCCAGAGTGAGGGAGGAGAACTCAGCGAGTTCGCCCAACATCTCCTTCACGTCCTCGGTTTTCAGGACAAGATCCTGCAAGTGGTCGACGACGAGACTTTCTGCCAGTAAACGTGTTTCGTGCGCCATGACTGGGCCTCATTCCTCCATGGCCCTGACAACAACCCCTTGCTTGGGGACACCGGAGGACGGCGAAGCAGCTCGCGCGGCTGTCCCTCGAGTATGCTCCGTCCCTTCTGCAATAGCCAGCACCGGGCCCACGTCATGGGTAAACAGAGGCCAGATCCAGGCATGAATTGATCCGCAGCGAAGCGCGGGCCGCCGCGGCCTAGCCAGCGGCCCAGCGCAGGGCGAGCCAGGAGGGGTCCGAGCCGTCATAGCCGAGAGCCACGTGGGCATCCAGGGTCACCGCCCCTTCACGCCGGTGCCAGGTCAGAAGACCGCGACCGGAGCCGCCTTTTCCGCTGGCTGCATCCATCAAAATGGCATCCGCAGACCGCTGGATCTCAAGAAAGCGCCCTGGTGTGGGCACCGCTAACCGGGCCGACGGATTAGGTTGAGGGGTCCTGCCCGATGAATGTCCCGGGCGGCATCCGGGCGCCGAACACGGGGCCGGCGTCCGGCCTCTTG
>NZ_FUZD01000033.1:0-17644 GCF_900168135.1 Arthrobacter sp. 49Tsu3.1M3 | reverse complement strand
TTGCCGTGGGCTTCGCGGGCGGCGCCGGCGATGGCGATGGCTTCGGCGAAGAGTTCGGCGGTGATGGCCGGGACGCGTTCCGGTTCCAGGCTGAGGGTGTGTTTAACGAGTTCGCGTGAGTGCTGTTCGGTGTCCCCGCCCGGTGCAAGGTGCAGGCCGTTGCGTTCGAGGTGCGCGGAGGCTGCATCGAATCCGCGGTCCGCATAGGGGCCGAAACCCTCGTCCATGTAGTGGATAGACATTCTGATCCTCTCCTCAATGCCGTGCGCCTAACCCGGTAGGGGGCCGGTCCCGGGCTAGGGCTGGCTGCCGTAGATGAATTCCTTCGCGTGGTTGACGGCCTTCCTGAAGGCGTCATTGCGGAGGGTAATCTGGTTTTCCGCGTCCGTTGAGCGTGGTTCAACGTAGGCGGTCAGGCCGGGGTGGAGCACCCAGATGTCCCCGGCGGGCGGGAGGTAGAAGACGCCGAAGGAGCGGTGGCTGGGGTCCTCGGCCCAGATCGGGACGACGGCGACCGCGGCGCCGGTGTCGGGGTTGATCCACTGGGCGCGGGGCAGGGGTTGTTCGTGGACTTCGGGGTCCAGGAACGGGGCTGTTCCCTTGCCCCAGCGTTGTTCGAAGCGTTCGTAGAACGCCGGCATCAGATGGGCATCGTACGGGCGCCAGGCACTCATGGCGGGTTCCTTTTCCAGGTCGGGATCTCAACGGTGATCAGCGGGCGGAGCGGGTCCGGGGGCGGGTCAGAAGCGGATCCACCACAGGAGACGCCGTCCCGGGGCCGGTGTGCCTGGTCTGATGAGGCTTTCCCACCGCACCGGGCCGATGATCAGGGCGGGTCCGGCAGGCCCGGGGTCCCGGTGTGGTGGCGCGGGCTTTGGCGGGGGCGTCTTTGGCCGTTGCCGGTCGTAAACGGCCCGCCTGGCCGGGTCACCCAGAACGGCGTAGGCGTCCATGATCTCCTGGAGCTCCTGCTGATCCTGCCGTTCCTGCCGCTCTCGCTGTTCGTGGGCTGTGGAGTCCGGGCCGGCTGGCGCGGCGCCTGCGTGTCTGATGTCGGGATGACGGGTCCGGACCAGGGCCCGGTAGGCGCGGCCGATATCGCGGGCCGACGCCGTGCGGGCCAGGTGCAGGACCTTGTATGGGTCCGGGTTGTGCTCTGTCATGGTCTGGCTATCGTCTGCTGCTCTGTTCCGGTCCGCGCCCCCAGTACCGGAGGGCCCGGCACGGGCGTGGGGATGGTCCCCGGCCTGGGGGCCGGGGACCACCGTGCGGGAGGCACCGTCGGGGGCCGCTTTTCGCTGCGCAACTGGCGCGTTGGCGTGGCTGCTCTGCATCGCCCTTACTTATCGGCGGCCGGTCCCAGTGCTCCCGGTCCTGCAGGCCTGACCTCCCAGCTGGTGGATCAGGAGGCGTTGATGGCCTGTTGCTCCTTCTTCTCGGAGGTGATCTCGATGCGGCGCGGCTTGGCCTTTTCGGCCACGGGGATCCGCAGCGTCAGGACCCCGGCGTCATAGCTGGCCTTCACCGCGTCCGTATCCAGGGCGTCGCCGAGGATGACCTGGCGGCTGAAGACACCGCGGGGACGTTCGGCGGCCACGAGTTCGGTGTTTTCGCCCGCCGGGTCCTTGCGCTCGGCCTTCACCGTCAGGACGTTGCGTTCGACGTCAATGTCCACTGAATCCACGGCGACTCCGGGCAGGTCGAGGGCGATGACGAATTCCTCGCCCTCCTGCCAGGCGTCCATGGGCATGGCCGCGGGCCGGGCCGTGGTGCCAAGGACCTGCTGGGCGAGCCGGTCAAGCTCGCGGAACGGGTCGGTACGCATCAGCATGGTCTTCTCACTCCTTGAAGTCGGTTCCTGTCATTCCGTCCCAGCCACTGATCTGTTGTGGCTGGTATAGATTTTTTATAGCACCGGTGCGAGACTGGTGCAAGGGGTTTTTGGGTCTTTTGAGGAGGACTGGGATGGAGAGGAAGAACGGGAGAGGTGTGCCGCTGTACGCGATTTCCGTGGCAGCCGAGCTGGTGGGGACCGGGCAGCAGAACCTGCGGCTGTATGAACGGCGGGGCCTGCTGGAACCGGGGCGGACAGGCGGCGGAACACGACGGTACAGCGAGCAGGACCTCGATACCCTGCGCAGGATCAGTGCCCTGCTTGAGGACGGCCTGAACCTGGCCGGCATCCGCCTCGTCCTCGAACTCGAAGCAGCCAACAGGCGCCTCGAACGCGAACTCGCGGCGGCCCGCTCCCGGCGGCGCTGAGCCGGAGACACTTCGGCCCTCGCGGCCGCCAGTCCCGGCGCGGCGGGAAACCGCAGAGGGGAAGCCACCCCACGAATTCAGGCCATCCCGTCTATGTCGGCCATCAGAACGTCGGGACCCTGGCGTTGTGACTTCCGCTTCCGGGCCAGGGCGCTCTGGGGAGGACCGGCGTCGTGCCCGATGTCCGTGCCGTAGGCCACGTCGCCGTCCGCGGGCAGCCTGCCCGTGCCCGATGGCGCCGGCTCCGATGCGGGAGCGGCGGGCAATCTGGACCCGTCGGCTGGGCGTCAGGGCGGGTTTGGAGAAGTCGGATTGATTATCGTTACAAGATGCAGGTTCGGCCTCTGAAGCAGTTAGTAGTGGCATGGATGTCATGGTGGGCTGGAGGCAAGAAAGTCGCCGGTTCACGCGCGATGCCGCGCCAGCGGGTCTTACGTGGCGGCGAGATTGCCGCGGTGCGGCTTTCTTCCGAAACACCCCCGCTGGAAGGCCGTCCGTCGCGGCATGGACATCTGCGCCGGAGTCCAACTTTAGGGGGCGAAACAGGTCAATGGGCCCTGCGGGCCCCGCCCGCCGTCAAAGCCGCGCTCAGTGAAAACGAGGCGAACTACGTCGGCGAGCGGGGATGGTACGAACATGCCCGGAGCCGGAGCCGGAGCCGGGGGCAGGTCCTCGAGCCCCCGCCTTGGATGATCCCTAGTGCTGCCCCAGGCTGCCTCCGGCCGGCGGGATTGTGCCGTTGCCGGCTCCCATCTCGCGATCCGGCTCGGGCTCGCTGAGGCCGGCGCTCATCGGGGTCCCGTCGCCGTCGCCCTCGGTATCTACGAGGCCGTTGGTCTGGTCGAAAGGCTTCTCGGTGGGTCGGTCAATGACTGTGTCATCTGTCGCCCGAGTCATGCCTTGGGCAGTTCCTTCGCCCGGGAAGACGCTGCCCGCGGTCCCTGTGGGAGGCATGGTTGAGGCTGCAGTGTCAGTCCTGGGCGCCGCTTCGCCGGCTGCTTCATTCTGGCCGGTTGCTGCCGCAGCGACACCCGCGGCGGCAGCAGCAGCTAGTCCGGCCCCCGCAATCATCTTCCCGGATACCCCCGCTTTGCCGCTGTCCCCCCGCGAGCCAGCCGCCGCATCGATGCCCGGAGTATCGGTCGAGGCGCCCTCGCTGACAGTTCCCCGCCAGGCTCCGGTGGCGTAGCCTTCGTCCTCGATGAAGGCTTTGAACCGGTTGAGGTCCGCTTCGGCCTGCCTGGCCACAACATCAAGTTTGTCGCCAACCTTTTCCACGATGCCTTCGGGCTCATAGTCGAGGGTCAACATGACCGACGTCTGGCCGCCGCCGACATCTTCAAACATCACCGCGCCAGCATTGGTTGCGCCCTCTGTGGCTGCCCATGCCACCTTTTGGTCAGGTATTTGCTCGAGGATTTTGGCCTGCCACTGCCGCCGTACTCCGGCGATTTCCGCAACCCACTCCAGGCGGTCGTCGCTCAGTTGTTTTACGCTCGTCACCCCGCCCATGAAATGCGGGAAGTCCTCAAACTGGGTCCACTGGTTGTAGGCCACGCTCACGGGAACGTTGACCAGAACACGCTTCTCGACTCGAGTGCTCACGTTATCTCCTTCGGTTTCGCCCACACTTGAAGCCAATGAATCATCAGCATGCTTAGTATATTCACCGTTTCGTCGCAACTGCCAGAGGTTCCGGAAAAGTTCATCCAGAGCGGGGTTGCCCATGAGCTTCTGCCAGGCGCAAGGCGTCCCGGAGTCTCAGCCGGATTTCCTCGGGTGCGAAACTTTGCGCCCGCGCCAGAAGATCACGCTGGCCACGATCGCGACGACGATTACCGCCGCGATGACGTATGGCGCATATTCGACGCGTGTGTCCTTCGCTTCCTTAGTTTCTCCGGTCCCCGGGTCGACCGGATTGCTGGGCGACGGCGTCGCTGACGTTGAGGACGGGGATGTGGTGGAATGCAGGCCAGGGGGGAGCCGGACGTCCCTGAGCGCCGACCTAGCTGCCTGCGGGGGCGTTGCGGTACTGGCATCCGCCTGGGCCTGCATGAAAGCCATGCCGCCACCGAAGAGGAATAAGGCCACGGTGGCGCGCAAGAGTTTTGCCATGGCATTTTGTCTCTGTTGCATGATGTCTCCCTTTTGCGATTGAGGGGATATTCAGTCTTAGCCGGTGGGTTCGGGGGCGGCGTCGGGCTGCGTGGGCCGTTGCCGCGGTGCGAGCGGGGGCGAAGTCTTCCGGCCCTTGCCGGACCCCAGGCCGTCCAGCATTTCGGTCAATGATTCGAGCGAGGACCGTCGTGGCGTCCATTCCAGGAGGTCGTACGCCCGCGCGGTGTCCATGACGGGTGCGCCGGAGGCCATGTCGATCCACCCGCCGTCCGTCGCTTGCAGCCGCAAGCGCCAACTAACCTCGACGAGGGCGCGCAGTGCCGGAAGAGGTATCGGCATCACCCGGCGAGCATTGAAAACCCACCCCAGAGCATTTGGATCGAGGAGGGGTTCGGCCGCGATGTTGAAGGCGCCGTGAGCCCGCCTTTGTAGCACGCGCCAGTAGGCGTCCGCGACGTCGGCGGCGTGCACCGCCTGGAAAACCAGCTCTTGCGGAATGGGCACCACCGGCAACAGCGGCTTACGGGGGACGAGCCGCGCTAGGACATTGCCAAGAAAATAGCGGCCCACCTCGCTCCCGGCCTCGGCGCTGAACGTCAGCGCGGGTCGGAGCCGTGCCACGACGATTTCGGTGTTCTCCTTTGCGAAGGTGTCCAAGAGCTTCTCCTGCGCAGCCTTGTCCTCGCTGTAATGGGAGCCCTTGATGCCGCCGGCCGGCCAGCTCTCATTGGTCCTCGGGTATTTGGGCGCAGGGGAGTAGGCGCCCACTGACGATGCGCACACGACCTGCCCGGTGCCGGCGGTACGGGCCGCAGCAAGAACCTGGGCAGTCCCCGCCACGTTGGTACGGCGAAGGAGCTCCCGGTCATGATTGGGCTGGATCAGCCACGCCAAATGGACCACAGCGTCAGCCCCGGCAAGGGCCGTCTCCAAGGCGGACTGGGCTCCGGGGGTCCCGAGATCAATCGAATGCCACTCCACATCGCGGTACGGGGCCGCGTCCTTCTCGGGTTCACGGCGGGCAACACCAACCAGCTCGAGACTGGCGGCCTCCGCGGCGCGGGCTTCCTGGAGGCGCTTCAAGAGTGCTGTACCGACGTGTCCGGTGGCTCCGGTTATGACGATGCGCATTGGTTCTCCTCAGCCTGATTTGAGGGGGATGGCTTACCCGCTCTGGAGCTCAGGGCCTGAGTACAACCTTGATGCAGCCATCCTGTTTCATTTGGAACTTCTGGGGCCTCTTCCAGAGAACCCTCGTGGGCAACCAGATACATGATTCCCCGCGGATCACTGCCGGCTTCCACCAGCGGGAGCAGATCTTCGGTCCACCTGCTCACGTTGCATTGCCCCATGCGCAGCTAGAGCTGCTTGTCGAACATCGTCAAGAGCGGCAGGGGATCGGCTTGGCCGCCATAGGCTCCCCTTACTGAGGCGGCGCCGCTGCGCCTGCGAGGAGCCGAACGCGGGCACCGGGCCTACCGATCAATGTGGCCGACGCCTGGTCCTCCGTTTCAAGTTCGAGGTGGACAAGCCGGTCTTGGCGGTGGGTGGCCACGACCGAGAAGTTCACGCCGCCCAAGCGCAGGACCTGTCCTTCGAAGACATGACGGAGCCTGTACTTGAGACTGTTCGCCTTAGCGTTAGTTGGCTCAACGGTGCCCGACTTGCCGGTGCTTGCGGCCTTGCCGGTTGTCATAATTTCCTCACAGAGCAATTTAATCAGCATGCTTAGTAGTTCGCAAGGAGGCGCGGTGTCATCGGGCCCGCGGTGGCGACGCCGAGGCTCGACGCGCCGGGCAGGACGGCCTAGCGTGGGACTATGGGCGAGATTCCTGAAGATGATGCGGACGCATCGGCGCAAGGCGGATCAGCTAAAGCCGGCGGCTCCGGCGTCGACGATGCGACGTTCTCTCCGGCTGTCGATCCAGACGACGTCCCGACGCCGAGCCCCCTGGGGGGCGAGGCGGCAACGGGTGCCGGGCCGGTCGTGCCCGGCGCTATGGGCGCCGGGCGAAGGGCAGCCGGCCCTCACATCCCAAGGGACCCAAGGGAGGACCCGGGTACTGTCGCTAATCCCGGGAGCTAATCCGCGCCGGAAACCTGAGGCCCCTGGTGCGCCTGGCGATGCGGCGGGCGCGCTATCTGTTGCCGCAATTGCCTGTGCTTCCGGAGGAGCCGGCCTCAGCCGCGGCCCATGCCTGTGGTCGCATCTTCTTCAGCCTCGGAGGGGTCGGCACGCAGCTCGTCCGGGTTGGGAGATGGCAGACCTGCCGGCCCTGGCGCATCGAGCGGAGCCCCACTGCCCGCACTGTGGGCTTGCTGGCCCGTGCTGTCCTCGGCAGATGGCGGGTCCGTGTCCTCTGGTTTGTCTGCCGGCGGCGGTTGCTTGCTCCCACTGCCAGGCCGGGACTGCCGGCCATTTGCGCCAGCGGCGTTGGATCCTTCGCTGATGGAGGAATGAACCCTGATGTCATCGTCGGGTGCGCCCGGTTCGGGTACGTGTGCGTCGTCCGTCGGGCGGGCGGTTCCCGCCAGGTCCTCCATGGCATTTTTCGCTGCTTTCTCAACGCTGTCACCGATGCCCATCGGTTCTCTCCCTTGCTCCATGCCGCCGGGGGGTTGCGGCCTTGACGATTCCAGAATTATCAGCATGCTTACAAATAGTCCAGAGAAGTCACACGAAAGAAGCAGAAAGGGCGCAGGCATGAGTACCAGCCATAATGACCCGGCAAATTCAGATGCTCGGCGGGGAACGGCCCCTGCCGAGAATTCCACGCGGCCGGAGACCAGCGGTGGGCATGCCGCCGACCCCGCGGCATCGGCCAACCCGGATCCCCTACAGAGTAGGATCACCGGTCTTGAGCCCGGCGGAGGAGTGCCTCCGGGAGAGACCCCTCCGGCCGAGGACCAGATGAGCCGAGACCAGGGCCGCGACGAATAGCCGGCCTGACCCCGCTGTCGCCAGGGCCGGGCCTCCCCGTCGCCGCTGTTCACGACGGCCGAGGCGTAGTGCCGGAGAAGGCTGCCCGGGCAGCTGCAGTCCGCTCGAGGGGTCACATCCGGCTGCATGACCCATTCCGGCTGTCTCCTGCCGAAGCCCGGGCCTTCGGGGGAAGTGGGAGCATCGTGACCAGTACATCCGGCCGATCCAGTGCGGCCCGCGCACGGTCACGGACGAGGACGTCCGCCGCCCCTGGGCCTGGCGCTTAGGGTCGTGCATTTGCACGAAGTGCACGAAATTCTCAACGCAGCCATGGGTCCCGTACCACCACCGACGTGGCAATCGGTGCGGTCGCCGCACAAAACCTGTGTAGCCGGGACGCGACGTTCCGGTTAGTGTCCAACGCCTCCAGGCCTTATCGACTTCGACAATGCGTGTGCGGCAGACCCTGCCATCATGTTGCTCCCCATGTCGGCGCCCATCCGACCTGCCACCGTGCCATGGCTGCGGAAGTCCAGGTCATGGGCGAGTATTCCTGGCAGCCTGGTGCAGACGTGTGCCGTTCAGGGGTCAGTCAGTCGGTATTTCCCGGTTTAGTGCCAAGGAGCATATTCAGTCCCCAGCCCGCGGCGGTGATGAGGAGGATGGCCCCGGCCATGGACAGCAGTTGCAGGGGGCTCGTCAGGATGCCGAGGCTGACGATGAGCGTTGTCGCGCCGGCAGGAGGGTGCGGTTTTCGAAGCCAGGTCAGCACCAGCGTGGTGAGCGCTACGGAAAGGGCCCCGGCGGCAACGTAGGGGACGGTAAGCCCGCTTACTGGGGCCGGCGGGCTGTCCTGGAGGCCGAAAGCGTAAAGGCAGAGGACGCCCGTCACCAGCCCCGTGAAGTGTCCGGCAAGGGTGTTGACCGGCCGGGAGGAGGGCTGTTCCGGGGACTCGAAGAACAGCATCACGGTCGGGCCCAGGCTGGGAAAGAGCCAGGGGAGGTGCAGTGCCAGCCCTACCGCGCCGGCCAGCGCAAGGACGACGAGCGAGAGTACGGCGGCGTAAACGGCTGGCCCCAGTGCGCGGCGGCGAGAGGTGAGCTTGTTCAGAAGGGACGGCGTCAGCATGGGGGCTACCTTTCGGTGTAAGACGCTCAGTGCACGCCAAGGGCCTGCGGGGCTGCCTGGTTCATCCAGGTCTGCAGCCACCGCAGCTGAATGGCGGTCTCGCCATCATGCCGGGACGCGACGTTCAGGGGTTCCCGCTGGCGGAGGGCCGAACCGGGCTGTTCGACCATGTCCCCGGTACCGTCTAGGCGGCGTGCCAGGAGATAGCTTCGCAGCGCTCAACGACGGGGAACTGGATCTCGCGCAGCCTTTGAGGTGAGTGCCCGTGTTGCGCTCGGAACGGCGGTGGAACATTGTCAGGCCGTAGCGGGGTAGCTTGCCAGGATGTAGTCGGTTGCGGCCTGTCCTGTCATCCGTCGACGGCTGTTGCGCAGATCTACGCCGCAACGCCGCATGGCTGACCGGAAGGTGATGTCCTCAACGGGGGTGATGTTGTGGAGCCGGCACCAGCTTGTGTACAGGCCGTAGAGACAATCCGGTCCCAACGGCCAGTGCGTTTCATCCGGGACGGTGGCTTCTAGGAGGAATCGTTCGAAGTGCGAGGTGGCCATGAGGGGCTCTTCTCCGCGGGTGCATCTTTATGCCGCCGTTCGGCTACAGCGGCTCTCTTTGCCGTCGTGCACCCGACGGCAAAGGGTCCCCAACCCGGACGGGTTGCCGAGGACTGATCCGAATCTACAAATTTCCGGCGGCCCTGTCCAGAGCACCGGCCAAACCCGTTTCGACGAAAACCTGCGCATCGGTGAATGCAAGAGAATTGGACTCTGAGGGATTGGTCGCCGACGCCATCACGGAGCGAGCCCAGAAATGTGCGGGCACGTACGCCTTAAACCGCGTGACCGCCACAGCCAAAAAAGCAGCGGGCAATGGAACCGCCGTAAGTGAGATCGCCAGTCGCTGGCCTGTCGATGGCCGCCAGGTCAATGCCGGTAAGCTCAAGCGGACCCAGGGCAACCAAGGAAAGGAGCACGGCCAACACCAGCGGATTTTCCGGGTCTGCGCCGCCGCGCCAAGGCGCGCAGTACACAGGTCCAGGGCGCCTCAAGCACTTCCTCGTGGCCGCCAAAGCAGCACGTCTCAGCCAGCGGCCAAGACACCACGACGGTCGTGGGGAAGCGCTCCAACAACTCTTGAGGCATCGCCACTACTGTCACGGGGTGAAACAGATTTTCGTGACGCAGACGCCGCGTTTTGAAGGGTAGAAGGGGAATCGACGTCGTACCGGACCGTCCCGTGTCTTGGAAAGTGGCGCGCCGTGAATCATCTCGGGGGCCGGCAGGGTGTTTAAGCAGCGCGCGGTGACGGGCGTGGGACCCGGACTGGCTGGAGACTGGTCACATGCTCACGTGTGGAAGCTAGACCGTTGGGGCTGGACTCAGGCACGTCTTGGACATCATCGGCGACATCAGGGAAGGGTGGGGCAGGCATCGTGTCCCCGGACCTAAGGACTCGACACGACCGGGCCCACATGAACCGCAGCGCCCGCGATCATGGCCGCATTCGCTCAGGTGGAGCGCGACACGATGACCGAACGCACCCGAGCAGGACTCGCCGCGGCCAACAAACCGCCACGGCGGAAGGCCCCGCAAAATGGACGAAGCTGCCGCTGCCGGTCCCGAGGACCCTAAGGGCAAAGGAGTCAGCGCCTCTGACACAGACGGGATGCTCGAGTCTCCGCGCCACGGTCCAGCGGCACCTCATTTATGCCTAAGGCTGGTAGTCCTCCTCTGTCGGGCTAAAGCCTGCACGGTCCACCTTCCGGTGGTAGTGAACCCCGGTGAGTCCGCCCAGCACGGCGCCTACCAGGGCCGTGGCGGCCACCGCGATGGCCGCAATGACGCCGTCGAGACTCAGTTCCTCCCCGACCAGTGGAAGGCGGGCGAAACTGTTGACCGTGGTCAGGACATTGGATTGCCCGATAATCGCCAGCAGCGCCCCCGCCCCGGCTCCGATGACGCCCCAGAGCCAGACCATGAGCCCCTGGCCGACGCCGTTGAAACGCGCCATCCGCCCTGCCACGTAGCCACCCGAAAAATAGGCGAGGAACTGGAGCGACAGAAGGACGAACGTACCGGTCATGCCATCTGACGATTTCTGGCCGGCCGGGGCGAGCGGGTCCGTGGCGGGCAGAAAACCGGCCCTGCCGGCCGCCCCAACCAGAGCAACCAGCAAAACTGCCATTGCCGTCGCGACCAGCCAGCCGAAGAAGGCCGAGCCGATCTTGATGCCGCCGAAGCGCTCCTCTTCCCGGGCGACCACGGTTTCACGGACAGCGGCGGCCGGATCTTCCGGCAGCATGCCGTCCGCCGGGCCGGCTGTGTCCTCAACGTACCCGTCGATCTCGCCGTCGGGGAAAACACCGTCAGTCTCTTCGTAGAAGCGGTCGTCAGCACTGAGGTCAGAAGCGCGACTTTCCGTTTGATTCAGGGGTTCAGGAGTGCCGTCCCGGTCTGCGTCGAGCCGTCGCGCATCATCAGGACCGCTTGCGCTGCCCATCACGCATCCACTCTTGAGAGATCTGCCGGGCCCATTTCTACCAGGCTCACTCCCAAGGTGAACCGTGCCGGACGCTAATAAAAAACTATGCGCCCTCGGGCCGGTACACGAGGGGCTTTGGGCCCGGACTGGTGTCTGATGGTCGAGCCGAGCCGTGTGCGAAGGCCGCGGATCAGGCGGATAGGCCGAAACATACGAGAGGGCTGCAACGGACGGAATCCACTGACTCCGACGGCCGGTTCCTTGTCAGGGCCCGGGCCGGGTGGTTAGCCTGTTTCACGGGGGACACGGTGAGGGGAGCGGGTCCGGAGGCTGCGGGCCAGCTTTCACGGACAAAGGAGTCTGTCATGTCTACTGTTTCCCATCCGCGTAAACCCGGGCCGCCCAGCGGATCCCATGGGAGGCGGCTCTGGTGCACTCAATGCCGGACGGATGAGCACCTGATCATCGAATCCATCGACACCCCTCGGCCGCCGCGTACCGGGCTGCTGGACGTCGCCTACACCTGCGTTGAATGTGACTTCTTCTACGCCCACACCGCATCGGTGGCGGATGTTGCTGAGGTCCTGAACCGGCCAGGTCAAGGATCCGGGGTGCTTCAGTTCGGCGGCAACTACGTGCATTGCGGGGAGCCGATGACAATGGCCGGAACCCAGCAGCGCAGCGTCCACGCCGCACTCTCAACTGAACGGACCGGTGAAGGACCCTTGGAGGTGTACCTGCGCACCAGGGTGCTGCGCTGCAACTGCGGGTTCCAAATGGAACTACCCGACTGACGCCCTTGGCCCGGCGCCGAGCCGATGCTCTCTGAACCATGTCACCGCCGGCACCCCCGCACTCCCGTTCCGGCTCCGGTGCCAGAGATCCGCAAACAGTGCCGTCCAGTCAAGGGCGAAGGAACGGAGCAATGATGGCTGATCCGGAAATCCATCCGTGTAACGCCTTCGCGGGTCGGGGCGTGTACGTGCTGGATGACCACGAGGTCGTCAGGCGGGGGCTGCGCCAGCTGGCGGTATCCGATGGTCTCGGCATCGCCGGGGAATCCGGGTCCGCGCGCGAAGCCGTTCGGCGAATCCCGGCCCTTCGCCCGGAACTGGTCATTATTGATGATAATCTTCCCGACGGTTCCGGTGCCGACGTGTGCCGCGCCGTTGCTGTGGCGGACCCGCGCATCCGGTGCGTGCTGATGACCGAGGCGGGTGATGAGGCCGTGCTGATCGACGCTATTCTGGCCGGCGCCTGGGGGTGCCTGTCCAAAGAGGACGAGAGCGGCGAACAGCTCAGGCTCATCGGGCGGGCCCTGGCCGGGCACACCGCATTCAGCGGCCGGTTTTATCCGTCGATCGTGGCCCCGTTCGCCCTGCTCGAGCCGCACCGCCCGGACGAGCGACTCCTGACTCTTACGAGACAGGAAATGAGTGCCGCCGTCGGTCTGGCGAAAGGACTGAGCAACCGCCAAATCAGCCAGAAGATGTTTCTGGCGGAAAAAACCGTAAAGAACATGGTCTCGACCATCCTGGCGAAACTCGGCACGGCGACCAGGACGCAGGCCGCCCTCCTCGTCACCATCGCCCTCGACGACTCCGAAGACACGGCGGACGGAGGCTACCGGTCCAGCAAGTTTCCGGATCTGATCCCCGAGGTCACGGCAGCACTGTTGAACTGCACCAGCGAGGCCCGCACCGTGCCACCCACGGATCAGGAGCGGGCAGCGGACGCCGCCCGGCTCGCTGCCGCCCTCGCCGCGGCCCGGACCGGACCCGGGATCAGCCGCCCGGGCAACCCGGGTCACTCGGCCTTTCCGTGGGGAGCCTGAGGAAACAAGGTCGGAGACTCCCTGGCTTTCCAAACCTGATGAACCCGGAGAACCGCCCTGGTGCCCGAGACGGCCGCCAAATCCGATGCCCCAGCACTCGCTATCTCAGTGATTTCTCAGCACAGCCGGGCAACGTCAGTGTGAGGCTGCGGCGCCCGCCCTGCTCGGGCCAGGTTGATTGCTGTCCCGGGCTGCCTCCGGTCGGCGGGACAAGGCCGGCGCCGCCGTCCGGGCTGTTTCCCGCTCAGCCGCGTTGGTGGTGTCGCTCACGGCCGTCCCGCCCGGATGGCCTTCGGTGTCAACGAGGCCATTGGTCTGGTCGCAAGGCTTCGCCGCGGACCGGCCCAGTCTCATCCGTCGGGGATGGTGCTAGAGGCCGGACCGGTCGCGGGATGTGGACTTTCCGGTGGGGCGTTGGGCGGCGGAATCGTCGGTGCCGGTGTCCGTCCGGCCCGGTTCCTTGCCTTCTTCCTTGATGACGTCCTCGCCTCTGCGCGTCGCGCTGACTCCGGTGCCTGCCGGCGGCAGGTCGGCCGTGCTTTGTTCGCTCGGGGCCTCTGCGGACTCCGGGCGGTCGGGGTCTGCGGCGGGTTCTTCGCTGCCGAAGGCCCGTGCGGTGCCCTCGTGGTCGTCCGGGTTCCCGACGTTTCGATCCTTATAGGGCGGGACCGCACTGTCTCCGCTGTTAATGTCGCCCCCGGGGGCCCGGTTGGGACCGCGCTGGTAGTCGCTGCCGGCGCGGCCGTCCTTGGGCGGGGTTGTTGGTGCCATTTGATTGTCCTTGAACTGTCGTCGGGGTGCTGCCGGGTCTGGCTGCGGGCGTGGCCGCTCAGCGGCCGGCAGCGTCTTTAGCCGGCAGCGTCTTTATCGGTCGGATGTTGTTCCCGCGCCGGGTGGCGGGCGTGTTCGAGATGGTGTGCGAGCTTTTCTTCAGCGTCTGCACGTCGTTTCCCGATGATGCGCATCTGCTGCGTGGTCAGGTTCTCGCCGGGCACGTAGTGCCCGGTGCCGCGTGGCCGTCCCGCGCCGCCCGCGGCAGGACCAGGACCGGAATGTTCGCTCATATACGCATGTTCCCACGGCACATCCCCCAGTAAAAGAGCCAAATTTCTGCTCTGGTTAACCCCCTTTTACGATGAACTCCATGGGCCTCAGGGAGCGCCGGGTTTGTCGGAGCCGTCCCCAACGGCGTTTCGTCCGACGCCGAAGGGTCTTCTGCTCCGACGGCCGCCGGCCGGGGCGGGAGCCGCCCTACCCGACGGGGAGTCTGCTGCACGGTCCGTATCCAGCGCCCCTGCTTTGGAGGCCTGTCACTGCGGCACCCAGCCCCAGGGCCGCACGGGCGGGACTTGGCCCGGACCGCGCGGTGGCGGCTTCCTTGGGATGCTTGTTGTCGGGCGGCAGCTATGTAGTGGAGGGTGATTGTGGGATGTTGGAAACGAGGAACCGGCGGCGGGATGGGGAGAGGCAGATGAGCGATACGGGTCACCACGCCATTCCGGCGGAGGTCAGGAGGCAGGTCACGGAGGCGGGGACCAGCAGCCGGTTGACTGCGTGGTTGCTGGAGGACCGGGTTGAGCCCGTCGTGGGACCGGGCGCCCGTGAGGACCAGGGCCGCCCCCACGCCTGGTGGAAGGTCATGTGTCTGACAGGGGTGGACTACTTCTCCACCCTGTCCTATCTTCCGGCGATAGCTGCCCTGGCGGCCGGAGCGTTGTCTCCGTTCGCCACGCTGCTGATTGTGGCCCTCACTCTTCTGGGGATGCTGCCGATGTACCGCAGGGTCGCCGAAGAGAGCCCTCACGGCCAGGGCTCGGTGGCGATGCTCGAACACCTCTTGCCGTTCTGGCGGGGAAAAATCTTCGTTCTGATCCTGCTCGGGTTCGTGGCCACCTCATGGATCATCACCATCACCCTTTCCTCGGCGGATGCCACCGTGCACATGCTGGAAAACCCGTACCTGCCCGGTTTTCTGCACGGTCAGGCCGTGCCAATTACCGTGGCGCTGCTCTTAATACTGGGCGGCGTGTTCCTCCTCGGCTTCAGCGAGGCCGTCGTAGTCGCGGTCCCGCTGGTAGCCGTTTTCCTGCTCCTGAACGCGGTCGTCATCGGCGCCGGAATGATCGAGGTGGTCAATAACCCTGCCTCCCTGGCGGCCTGGACCGGTGCCCTGCCCGCACGGGATGGCCCCGGAGCCATCCTGGGACCGGCGCTGATCGCCTTCCCGTTGCTGGTCCTGGGGCTTTCAGGCTTCGAGACCGGAGTGAGCATGATGCCGCTGGTCGCCGCCCCGGGCAAGACCCCGGAGGAACGCCTCGCCTCCCGGATCCGGAACACCCGGAAGCTTCTGACGGCAGCGGCGGCCATCATGAGCGTGTACCTGCTGGGCAGCAGTTTCGTCACCACGGTGCTGATCCCGGCTCAGGAGTTCGAGCCCGGAGGCCAGGCCAACGGGCGCGCCCTGGCGTACCTGGCCCATGAGCTGCTGGGCAGCACCTTCGGTACCGTTTATGACATCAGCAGCATCCTGATCCTCTGGTTCGCGGGTGCCTCGGCAATGGCGGGTCTGATCAACATTGTTCCGCGTTACCTTCCCTCCTACGGCATGGCTCCGGAATGGGGCCGGGCCATCCGGCCCGTGGTCCTCGTCTACACGGCCGTGTGCATCCTGATCACCCTTGCCTTCCACGCCGACGTCAACTCCCAGGCCGGTGCGTACGCCACAGGGGTCCTGGCCATGATGGTCTCCGGTTCGGTCGCGGTGACCATCTCCGCCCACCGGCGGCGGCAGCGTCGGGCAACCCTGGCCTTCGCTCTGCTCTGCTTGATCCTGCTCTACGCACTGGTCGCCAACATCATCGAAAAGCCCGACGGTCTGACCATCTCCGCCTTCTTCATCCTCGGTATTGTGGCCATTTCCCTGGTCTCCCGCGTCGCCCGGACGACCGAGCTCCGGGCCGACGTGATCCGGTTCGATGACAGCGCCCGCCGCTTCATCAAGGACTCCCTGGACTACGACGGCGAGCTGAACCTGATTGCCAACCGGCGCCAGGCCGGGGACGCGCAGGAATATGCGGAGAAGGAACGGGACCAGCGCGGCCTGAACGCAGTTCCCGGAGCCGCGGACGTCATCTTCGTCGAGGTCGACATCATCGATCCGTCGGAGTTTGGCAGTGTGCTCGAGGTTAGGGGTGTCGAAGTGAACGGATACCGGGTACTGCGGGCCGAAAGCCCGGCAGCTCCCAATGCCCTAGCCGCGATTCTTCTGGCACTCCGTGACACCACGGGGGTCATTCCGCACGCCTTTTTCGAGTGGTCCGAGGGTAGCCCTTTGGCGCACCTGATGCGCTACCTCCTGCTGGGCCGTGGCGACACACCTCCCGTGGTGCGCGAGATCCTGCGGAAACACGAATCCGATCCCGCCCGAAGACCACGCATCCACGTCGGCTGACTCGTCTTCGCTGCCCCCGCCACGGACCGGCCTCAAGCAGTTGGGCGGCGCTTGGGCGAACTTCTGCACGGTTACCGGCACGTTGGAGGCGCACGGCATCTGTCTGGGTCACTCGTTTCCGGTGTCGTTCAGGGCGGGGTTGTATGCGGTGAATCCTTCCCGGAGGCGGACGGTGTCGGTCCCGATCGTGTCGATGTCGGCCCAGAGCACGAGGAATGAGCCGCGGTGCCGCCAGCGGAGCAGGTGGCCGATGGGCCAGGGCGGGTCGTCGGCGCCCTGCCGTTCGTTGGCGGAGGCACGTGTTGCACTCCGGGTCCCCAAACCACTGCCACCGGCACTGCCACCGGCCCGCACAAGGCAGGCGCGCGGCTGGGTGCCAACTGATGTGGGCTTCGAGGAATTCGGGGTTGTCGCTCGGGCCGTTATCCGGCGAGAGCCTCTGGTGGGGGTGTCGGTGAGTCTGCCTGAGGCTGGTTGTCGTGCCTCGGCCTTATCATCTCGGTTGCTATTGCATCGCCGTCAGGTTCACTCAGTGTGGGGCCTAAGGCGGTACGGATGATCCTGGCAGCTTCCCGGTACCCGTCGCCGAGTCCCGCAGCCCTGATCGTGTGGATCGTGCCGTTGCCATCAAACTGCGTTGCGATCCGCTCGCCCCGCTCAGCGAAGTCGGATGCCACGGCTTCGACTTTCTCGAGCACGGCTACTTGATCCCGCACCAGGGAGAGGAGATAGCGGCGGTCACGTACGTTTTTGTCGACGATGCCGCCCGCGTATTCCTCCTCGTCCGCGACGAGCCGCGCTTCGATGGCGGCCAGTTCATCAGAGGCGCTCAATGGGTCCTCCTTCATGAAGATCTTGCCATTAGAAACCCTGCGAACGGAGACGCTCGTTCCGGGGCGGGTGGGTCACGGAACGTCAATGCCGGGGGCTGCCCGGCGGGGCATGGGTCATGGACTCCGGGGGCGCCGGGAAGGTGGCGGTGGGGTAGAACGGGGCTACCTCCAGCATGTAGTTCGCCCACTGCGGGCCGGCGAGCATGTATCCGTCGATGGCCTTGTAGAACTTGCCGTTGACGGTGATGTTCTGCCCGGGCCGCTTCTGGCCCTCCAGGGCGTCGCCGAAGAAGGAAGCCGTCGCGAGGCCGCTTGTGTAGCCCACCACCCAGGTGGCGCCGTTGGTATTGGACGTGCCTGTCTTGGCCGCGACCGGGAACCGCTCCTGGACCTTGGGCTTGATATAAACGCCGGACCCGCGTTTGAGCACGTCCTGCAGCACGGCGTTCACGCCGCGGGCGACCTCGGGCTTGATCGCCTTGTGACAGGAGCTGGTCTCGGCCGGCAGTTTCTGTCCCGCCGCGTCGTTCACTGCCGAAATGGCAATCGGCGTGCAGTAGGTTCCGTCGTTGGCGAAGGTGGCAAACGCGTTGGCCAGATGGAGAGGCGCCACGCC
>NZ_FUZD01000042.1:0-3829 GCF_900168135.1 Arthrobacter sp. 49Tsu3.1M3 | reverse complement strand
GGAAGTGTGATGCTTCCACGCAGCGTGACTGAGGCGCTCCTTCGGGCAAGTGAGGAGCACGACCGTCCCGGGAAGGTTGACGGACATGGCCAGTTTCTCCTTTCCGCGGAGGACCAGGCCTTCCTTAAATCCGTTGCGGCTTCCGACCCGGTTGGTCATCCGGTGCCCCCGGGCACGCCCCCCGCCTGAACGGAGGCTCCCCACGCCAGGGCAGTCATGACGGGAATGCGACGCCGCCCACGATGATCGCAACACGACCCCGATATTCAAACGGCCAGATCCCGCAGCTACCCCGGCACCCTCTTCCAGCGACACTACTTCCACCCGCCACCGGTGAACAGCACCTCTCGGTCTCCCTTCGTGCATACTCTGCGCCGTGCCCGCATCCAAGACCCGAACCGGCGGGTTCGCGAGATCACCGGGCTGGACCAGAGCGCGAACCCGGCGGCCCCTCTGGCCCCACACACCGATTCGACTTCCGTTCGGAACTCCCGGTGCGGGTGGTGGACGTAGCTCGACTCAACTGGCCCGCCGCTGAAGCGCCGGCCCGGTTACGTTCGGGCGTGGACGTGTCCGATGAGGGTTGCCCTGTCGCCGTCGGAGCTTTCGAGTTCGAGGATCACCAGTTTCCGCTGACGGTGCCGGCTGAGAACACGAAATTCGATATTTTGGATGTGCAGCGAGTCCCCTGCCCGCACGCGTTTCAGTGTCAGCGTGCGGGCCTCCTGCATGCTGGAAGTCATGCTTATCATCGTCCTCTCCTGTGGCCACCACCCGTGGATTCAGGTATTGGGCCGTTGCCGCACAGCCGAACGTTCAAGGGGCCGAGCACCGTTTCCGGGTTGCCCGGTTCTTTAGCCATCAGAGACGGCAGAACTGACGGACGTAGGGCCGTCGTACTCGGTTTCGGGAATGTGATTTAGCGCGTTCAGGACGTCGCTGTCCGCCCCAGCCTTTTTGGCGTGTGCTAGCAGGGAGTCCTTGGTTGCGGGGTAATCGACACCTCCCAGGAATGTTTGAATGCGGATGGGATCGGGTGTGTTGTCCATGTCAGTACCTTTGGTTTGATGGTTGTTGCTTTCCTTCTCCCCGGGCTCCCCCGGGGCACCCAGCACCACATTGAAGGCTTCGATTCGCCGGTCGGTAACGGTGGTGGGTGACTCCAGATGGACGGCCCCGGTAGGAAGGATCCCCGCCCCGCCGTACTTTTCCATGACGTTCCACTGGGCCACGACGTCTTCGCCACAGTGTTCGGGCGGCAGTTCCGTCCAAAAACGAAAGCCTCCGACATCTTCCAGAGCCGCGCGCCTGAACATGGTGCACCCGCCCAGCCACGCCACCTTATAGGCAAGCCACTGCCCCGGTTCCAAGCCGAGATCGACACTGAGATGGCTCAGGTTTGCCGCGCTATGCAGAGGCCAACGCTCAAATGCCGGCTCGGCTGGCCGGACCCGTTCCGGCGCGACCGTTCCATCCCAGGCGGCGAAACTTCGAGTCTGTTCCGGTCTCCGGTCCTTGAGGTAGGAGAAACCTTGCGGCGCCATGCCGACGAAGCCGCAGCGCAGCTCATCCAGCGCGTGGGCCATCCTGCCGAGCGCCCCAGGCTCTAGCCAGACGTCATCGTCAAGGAAAAGCGTCTTCTCCCCCGAAGCCTGCTCCAAGAGGAATTGCCGGTGTTCAGCCAGGCCACGACGAGGCAGATGGCGAAGCAATTCAACGCGGGTGCCCTGCGCCTCAAGCACCCGAAGAACGGCAGCAACCGGCGCCTGCACCCACGCCGGAGCCCCGTCCGATTGATCGCTGACGACGGTGCGGAAAACCGGACCGTCCTGGGCGGCCAGTCCCGCCAACGTGACGGCCAACTCGGCGGCCCTGTTCCGGGTCGGTATCAGGACATCCACTTCCACATCCTCGAGCGGGCGCGGATCTGCGGCCCACCGCACTGACGTGTCCCGACTCACCGTTCCCCGCCTTTCAGATAAGGGACTCCGCGCCTGACCATTCGTGTCTTCACGTACCCCAGGAGCGCCGGCCGTAAACCCCGCACACCGGTCCGGATCGGGAAGCACCGTTGGCCGCTTATCGACCCGGGAACCCACCGATTTGGAGGAAACCCCGCCTGTTCTCTCCGGAGGAGGAGCGCAACCACCCGAACCCTGAAGACACCCGCCGGTGACAGGTCCGAAATCGGCGTAGTCAGCCGGTCAGCGGCACCGTCCCACTGCTTCCGGGACTGACCGGCTGTCGGCCCTCTCCGAGCTTTGACGGAAATCACAGGGAGCGGCGTCGAGCCCGCCTCCCCCATCTATTCAACGGCGCCGGACGCAAGACCGGCGGGGACGGCCCGTCAACGGCTGCCGAGCCGGTGCCCTGCTGTCCGCGGCGCTTCAGCTCCGCCGTGACAAGATCCAACAGCATTTCCCGGGCAGCCTCCGGTGGACGATTCAAGGGCCTCAAGCCCTCCTGGTCGGCCGGACGAAGCAAAAGCTGACGAATGAGAATCAATTCACCCGATGGAACGAGTGGCCACTGGTAATAAAGATGACGACTTCCAGCGGTGTGCAGTTCCATCACAGGATGATCAATTCCTGAGCCACGGTGCGGGATTCGCTGATGTGGTGAAAGAGCCATGCCGGAATCTTCCCGACGCACAGATCAGCCAACTGCATGACTTCATCCAGCATATGAGCCTTAGCCAGATCATGCCAGACGGTCCGTCAAGCCGGCTCCTGACTGCCCCACCGGGATCGCATGCGGGCCGCTCCCGCGTAATGCCGCGCCCGCCCCGTCCCGGGCATCCAACGGCACCAGGGGCGGCAGGGTACCGCTCCCCGCTCCAGGAGATCCGGGCAGCAATCCACCGGGCAAGCTGCCCATAGGGGGTTCTGGCCGGGAGTCTAAGCTGGATACAGCGGCATCGGCTCGTGAAGTTCTCCGTATGGAAGGGCAGCCCTGCGGACCGGAGCCCGGGGATAGGTGGACCACAACCATGCCGCACGAACTCCTCTGGATGAACTCTCCAGGGTCACTGCACGGATCCGTGGATTGCTCCTCACCGAGGAAAAAGTTGACCGCGCCGTCGAACATCTCGCCTTGGCCATCAGGGACACCATACCCGGGACCGTTGGCGCAGGAGTGTCCCTGCTGGACGCCCGGGGAAACCGGACCAGCAGCGGATCAACAGACCAAATCGTACTGCGCGCCGACGCCCTCCAATACGAGCTGGGAAGCGGCCCCTGCCTCACAGCCTGGCGGCCGAAGAAACCGTCCTCGTCGAGCCGGAATGGACCCAGGCGATCAGCTCACTACCCATCCGCGCCCTCCTGAGCGCCCCGCTACTTGCCGGACGCCAGTGCATCGGAGCGTTGAAAATCTACTCCGCGGGAACCGGCACCTATGACACGGGCACCGCAAGGCTGCTGGACTGTTTGCATCGCCGGCGCAACACTCCTGGCCCACATCCAGGCAAACGAGACGCCCCACCCGATCAGTGACAGCCTGGCCTCAGCGCTCCACGGCAGGGATACCATCAACCGCGCCCGCGGAATACTGATGGAACGTCACGGGATCGGCCCCGAGGCCGCCCTGCAGATGCTCATGAGTCTGGCCCGGGCACAAGGCACTCCCCTGCTGCAGGTCAGCACCGCCCTGATCGCCGGAACACCCACACCGCGGGACTAGGGACCTCGTCATGGGTTTTGATCCACACGAACCGGAACAACGGCGAATGCTCAGCGCCGCCCTCAAAGCCGTCGACCTCCAACTTGGCGACCTCTGGCTCAAATACTTCAGCCTCGGCGGCGCCGCAGGCGAATACGAAGTCGAAGCC
>NZ_FUZD01000036.1:0-12794 GCF_900168135.1 Arthrobacter sp. 49Tsu3.1M3 | reverse complement strand
CCGGCCTCCGCCGCGAGATCCTGGGCAGTCTCACCCGCGATGAACCGTTCGACCAAGGCGAGCTTGAATTCGAACGAGTACACCTGTTTCGTCGGCTTGGCCATCAGCGCTCCTCGACCATGGATTCTCCACCGCAGATAGAGAAGCTGCACCGGCGAGTGAGACACACCCAGGACCCGAGCCGCCGCTTTATCCGCGATGCCCTTCTCAAACCACGCTACAGCGGCCTCGCGCTGCTCTTCGGATAACGGACTACGTACATGCATAAAACTGCTCCCCGGGAGTCGGAACTGAATTTCTCAGTCCAACTTCCGGGGAGCAGTTCATCCGCGCGGCGGGACATGTGCCGCAGGTTTGATGCACTCCGCGAAGCATGCCTTCCGGGCGTGTGCACAGACCTCGGTCCCTACGCGGGACATGCCCAACCTTGGTCCCCAGCAAGGGACATAATGCCAATATGTCCATCCCTGGCCCGGGCCGCGGGGCATGTCCAGCGGGATTTCAGCCCTCCAAGGGACATGTCCAGTGTTAGTCCGCGGCAAGGGACATGCCCAGCAGGATTCCAGGGCTGCAAGGGACATGTCCAGTGCTGACCCGGGCCGAGGGACATGTCCCAAGGGTTTTGAGGGCTGAGAGGGACATGTCCAGCGGTGGGTGCTCAGACTGGGCATGTCCCGGGGAGGGCGGGACGCTACTCCCCCAGCACTTCCAGGGCCTCGAGCCATTCGAGTTCAAGGGCTTCGCGTTCCCCGGCCAGTTCCTGGAGTTTCGCGTTCAGCCCGGCGAGCTGGTCGAACTTGCTGGCGTCCCCGGCCCCGGCGGTCATCTGGGCGTGGATCTTGTCTTCCTGCTGCTTGAGCTTGCCCAGCTGGCGGTCGATCCGGTTCTTGGCCTTGCGGGCGTCGCGCTTTTCGGCCTCGGAAGGGCCGCTGGCGGCGGGAGCGGATCCCCCGCCGGAGGAGGTGACGGGGTTGCCGCCGCCGGTGATCGTGGAGCCGGCCAGGGCCCCTTCCCGCAGTTCGAGGTACTGGTCCACGCCGCGGGGCAGGGCGCGGATTTTGCCGTCGCCAAGGAGCGCCATCTGGTGGTCCGTGACGCGCTCGAGCAGGTAGCGGTCGTGGCTGACAACGACGAGCGTGCCCGGCCAGCCGTCGAGCACATCTTCGACGGCGGCGAGGGTGTCGGTGTCGAGGTCGTTGGTCGGCTCGTCAAGCATCAGCACGTTCGGCTCCCCTACGAGCAGGCGCAGGAGCTGCAGCCGCCGGCGTTCGCCACCGGAGAGGTCCTTGACCGGGGTCCACTGCTTTTCGTTGGTGAAGCCCAGCTGCTCCACGAGCTGGCCGGCGGTGAATTCCTTGCCGCCGACGTTGAAGGAGCGCTTTTCCCGCTCGATCACTTCGATCACGCGAAGGTCCGAGACGTCGTCGAGTTCCTTGACCTCCTGGGTCAGGACTGCGGTGACCACCGTCTTGCCGCGCTTGACCTTCCCGGAGGTGGGCTGGATCTCGCCGTTGAGGAGTTTGAGCAGGGTGGTCTTGCCGGCGCCGTTGACGCCCACGAGGCCCAGCCGCTCCCCGGGGGCGAGGCGCAGCGTGATGTTGTCGAAGAGCTTCTGCCCGGCCTCGCCGCCGAGGAAGTCCAGGGAGACGTGCTCGAGGTCCAGGACGTCCTTGCCCAGCCTGGCGGTGGCCATCTTGCTCAGCGCCGTCGAGTCGCGCGGCTCGGGGACGTCCGCGATCAGGGCGTTGGCTGCCTCGATCCGGAACTTGGGCTTGGCGGTGCGGGCCGGGGCACCGCGCCGGAGCCAGGCGAGTTCCTTCTTCACGAGCTGCTGGCGCTTGCTTTCCATCACGGACGCGGAGCGGTCGCGCTCTGCCCGGGCCAGGACGTAGGCGGCATAGCCGCCGTCGAACGGGTCCATGATGCCGTCGTGGATTTCCCAGGTCTTGGTGCAGACTTCGTCGAGGAACCAGCGGTCGTGGGTGACCACGAGGAAGGCGCCCTGGTTGGCCCGCCAGCGGGTCTTCAGGTGCCGGGACAGCCACGCGACGCCTTCGACGTCGAGGTGGTTGGTGGGCTCGTCGAGCATGATGACGTCGTGGTCCTCGATCAGCAGCTTGGCCAGCGCCACACGCCGCTTCTGCCCGCCGGAGAGCGCATGGACGTTCGCGTGCCAGTCGACGTCGGACACCAGCCCGCCCATGACTTCGCGGATCTGGGGATTGCGGGCCCACTCGTAGTCGGCCTGGTCCCCCACGATCGCGGCGCCGACGGTGAGGTCGCCGTCGAGCACGTCGCTCTGGTCCAGGTAGCCGATGTTGACCTCGCTGCGCTTGGTCACCCGGCCGGAGTCCGGGGTGGAGCGCATGGCCAGCAACCGCATCAGGGTTGACTTGCCGTCACCGTTGCGGCCCACCATGCCGATCCGGTCGCCCTCTTCAAGGCCGAGGGTAATGCCATCGAGGACGGTACGGGTTGCATACGAGACCGTGAGGTTCTCGCCGCCGAGCAGGTGTGCCACTGGGAACTGCTTTCTTAGGTGTATCGGTGAAGTGAAGCTGAGACGTCATCAGATGCGGTGCGTCAAAAGCTCCTAAAGGAGCGTATCGGAGATGATGCGGGCCCCGTGCACCGGCCCGTGCACCGCCATGGCGTCCAGGCTGTGGTGCCGCAGCTCTTCGGCGAGCCCGGCGGCCGCGGCGGGGCTGTGCGCGAGGAACGCGACAGTGGGTCCGGAGCCGGAGACGATGCCTGCGATCGCGCCGCAGGCCTCGCCGCGGCCCAAGGTATCGCGCAGGCCCGGGGCCAGTTCGATGGAGGCGCGCTGGAGGTCGTTGACCAGGACGCGGCTGAGGGCGTCGGCATCGCCGCTGCGCAGAGCCGTGAGCACGCCCGGATCCACGGCGTCGGGTTCGTCCACCGGCAGGCCCTCGGCCGCGCGCAGGCGGTCCAGGGTGCGGTAGACCTCAGGGGTGGGCAGGCCGAAGTCCGCGCTGACCAGGACCCAGTCCGTCTGGGCCTTGACCAGGGCCGGCGAGAGGTCATCCCCCAGGCCCAGTCCGACGGCGGTGCCGCCCAGCAGGGCGAAGGGAACATCGGCGCCGAGCTCGGCGGCCAGGTGGGCCAGCTCATCGCGGGACAGTCCGCTGTTCCACAACGCGTCGCAGGCCAGCAAGGTGGCGGCGGCGTCGGCCGATCCGCCGCCCATGCCGCCCGCCACGGGCACCCGTTTGGTGATCTCCAGGTGGACACCCGTGGAGTGTTCCGAGACGTCGGCCATGATGGCCGCGGCCTTGTACGCCAGGTTGCGGTGATCGAGCGGAATGTCCACCCCGTCGAGGTCCACGGTGCTCGCATCGCTGATGCTGACGGTGATCTCGCCGGTATCGGTGCTGGTGGCGGCAATTTCTTCATAGAGCGAGACAGCCAGATAGACGCTGGCTACGGAGTGATAGCCGTCCGGCCGCAGCGGTCCGACATCCAGTGAGACGTTAACCTTGCCTGGAGCTTTCACCCGGACGGTCCTCGCGGCAAAGCGCCCTCTCACTGCGTTCATGGCTCCACGCTATGGCATCGCGGCCCGGGCTCCAAGCACGCAACAGCTCCCTGAGGCGCCCATGCGGAGCTCACACGGAGCTCAGGAGTCCGGTTGTCCGTGGGCTTCGGCGATTCTGGCGAACGCCGCGATGTCGATCACTTCACCGCGTGCGGTGGGGTCGACGCCGGCGGCCCGCAGGCAGCGTTCGGCCTCGGCGGCACTGCCGGCCCAGCCGGCCAGCGCGGCCCGGAGCGTCTTGCGGCGCTGCGCGAAGGCGGCGTCGATCACGGCGAAGACCTGCTCCCTGGTGGCGGTCGTGACGGGGGGCTCCCGGCGCGTGAAGGCGACGAGCCCGGAATGGATCTTGGGCGCTGGCCAGAAGACGTTCATGCCGATCACGCCGGCCTTGCGCATGCTGCTGTACCAGGCGGCTTTGACGGATGGGACGCCGTAGGTCTTGGAACCGGGTCCGGCCGCGAGCCGGTCGGCGACTTCATCCTGGACCATGACCAGGCCGTGCTGCAGGCTCGGGAAGTGCTGCAGGAGGTGCAGCACCACGGGAACGGCCACGTTGTAGGGAAGGTTCGCCACGAGCGCGGCCGGCTCGACGGGAAGTTCGGTGACCCGCATGGCGTCGGCCAGGACGAGGTGGAAGTTCCCGACGGCGTGCGGGCGCCATGCGGCGACGGTGGCCGGCAGGCGCCCGGCAAGGACCGGATCGATTTCGACGGCGACCACGCTGCGGGCGGCGTCCAGCAGGCCAAGGGTCAGGGACCCGAGTCCGGGTCCGACTTCCAGGACCGTCTCATCGGCCCGGATGTCGGCGGCGTTCACGATCCGCCGGATGGTGTTGCCGTCGATGACGAAGTTCTGCCCGAGGGTCTTCGTGGGCCGCACGCTGATTTCCTCTGCCAGCCGGCGGATATCGGAGGCACCCATCAGCGGTGCGGGCGCCGCTCCGGGCAGGCTGTCGGGGGCGGAGGGGCTCGGTTCAGTCACCTAGGTATCCTATCCCGGCGCCGGTACGCCACAGGCCGGGTCCGGAGGGAATCCGGACCCGGCCTGTGCTCTCCCCTGGCTGTGGTCGGCAGCCGCGGGAGTCGGGCGTTCAGTGACGGGCGGTCAGTGGCGTGCGGTCAGCCGCCGGCCTGGCCTGCTAGCTGGAGGCGGCCCAGCCGCAACCCCAGGGCTGCAGTCCGCGCTGGGCGTAGACCCGGTTGGCGACGGCGATCTGCTGGGCCTTGGTGGCGGCAGCGGCGTTCGGGGCGTAGGCGCCGCCGCCTGAGCTGAGCCAGGTGCCGACGTCGAACTGCAGGCCGCCGTAGTAGCCGTTGCCGGTGTTGATGGACCAGTTGCCGCCGGATTCGCACTGGGCGATCTTGTCCCACATGCCCTGGTTCATCATGGCGGGGGCCTCCGCGCCGGTGTTGGCGGCGGGCTTGGGCTTTTCCTTGGTGCCGACAGTGACCTTTTCGGTGACGGGCTGGACGCTCACGGTCTCCGACACCAGGGTCCGGGAGGCTTCGCGGCCATCCACGAGAACCAGCTTGAAGTTCTTGCTGGTGGTGCCGGCGACGCCGGCCTGGGTGACCTTCTTCTCACCCTTGAACATGTCGGCACTCTCGGTGGTGAGCGTTTCGAAGGCGACGGGCTCGGTGGTGTTGGCCGTCTTGCTGACGTCGACGCGGGAGACCTTGATCACCATGTCATTGACCACCGGGGCGTTCCCGGGTTGGGAGACGCGGTCGCTGGCCCCGAGCGAAAGCCCGGCGTCCTCGAGCACTTTGGCGACTGTGGCCGCCGTCGTGGTGGTCGCTGCCGCCTTGCCGTCCGCAACGAGGCTCACCTTTTTAGGCGTCGAGATGGAGACGAAGGAGCCGGAGACGGCGAGCTGGGCGTCCTTGGGCACCGAGACCTGCGAGGCGCTGGCCACGCCGAGTTCGGTCACGAGCCCTTCGACGGTGGGTGCGGTGGTGGAGATGGTCCGTTCGGCGCCGTCCAGGCTGACCTTGACGGCCTTGGCGAGGTTGACGTTGATGACTGACCCGTCCTGCACATGGGCGTCCGCCGAAGGCGACACCCTGTCAGATGGCTGCAGTTCAACCTTGGCACTCTTGACGACTTCCCCGACGGTTCCGCCGAAAGTCTGGACGGAGCTGACTTTGCCATCCACGTTGAGTGTGATCGTCTTGTTATTGCCGACGAAGGCCACGAGGCCCAGCACCAGTGCCACCAGCACTACGAGCTGCGTGCCAACCTTGACGAAGCTGAACTTGCCGTCCGATGTGAAGAACTTGACCACAATTGCCCGAATCTCTTGGACCTTCCGGGCACGGGGAAAAGTGCACGTGGCCATCCCCCGCGAGCGCGCCAACGGCGGCTCCGGACAGCGTCCGGAGCGTCACGGAACATGCGTGCACTGCCTCACCCAAAACGAGAGCGCGCATGTGGTTTGTTTGCCACAATGCACGCCCTGCTGGAGTGAAATTATCCGTAGGCCTTCCCCGACCCCGGCTAATAGTTGACCACTGTAATCGAAGCGTTATAAAGGAACCAAGAATTTGTGCATACCCGGTATCCATGCCGGGGGGCTGGATGGGGGCGGTTCAGTCCCAGGATCCGTACGCCCGCACCGTATTTGCGGCGATCTGCGCACACAGCCCGGATAGCTCCGACCCAGTCACATCGGCCATGGCCCGCACCGTGTAGGGAACCATGTAGCTCGCGTTCGGCCGGCCGCGGTGCGGGTGCGGGGTGAGGAAGGGGGCGTCGGTCTCGACCAGGATCCGGCCCGGCTCAGCGATAGCCAGCGCCTCCCGCAGGTCCGTCGCGTTCTTGAATGTCACAGTTCCGGCAAAGGACATGTACCAGCCCTCCGCGTTGCAGGTCCGGGCGAGCGCCTCGCCGCCGGAGAAACAGTGGAAGACCACCCGCTCCGGGGCCCCCTCTTCGCGCAGGACCTGGACGACGTCGTCGTGGGCGTCGCGGTCGTGGATTTGCAACGTCAGTCCGAGCCGTTTGGCGATGTCGATGTGGCGGCGGAACGAATAGCGCTGGTGGGCCAGGCCTTCCCCCTCGGTCCGGAAGAAGTCCAGGCCGGTCTCCCCGATCGCCCGGATCCTCGGATGGGCGGCGAGCGCCTCGATCTCGGCCAGGGCCTCCTCCAGGCCGCCGCGCCGGGCGTAGCCGGGTGCGTCGTTGGGGTGCAGGGCCACTGCGCCCAGGAGCCGGGCATCGAGGTCCACCGCGTTGACCGTAAACCGGGAGGATTCGAGGTCGCAGCCCACCTGCACGGCGCCCTGCACGCCCACGGCGGCGGCGGCATCGAGGGCGTCCTTGATGCCCACCTCGAGCTCCGCGTCGGGAAAGTCCAAATGCGTATGGTTGTCCATGACCGGCACGGGAAGCGGTTCCGGTGCGGGCGGATATCCGCTGCGTCCGGTACCGTCGTTTCCAGGCGACCGGAAGGGGACGGGAGTGAGGGGATTGAGCATTCATCCACCCTAACCGGAGGCCAGATTTCCCCGGAACTCTCTGTCAGGGCCGGCAGTTGTGTTAGTAGTCTGTTAATACTCTGTAATTTCCCCGTTAGGAAACAGGTGAATGCCACTGCGGGGCCCGGCCGCCGCGGGCGGTCAGATCCGGGACCCACCAGGGCTGAAAGGCTGCCGATGGATTACCACCGCACTTCCGTAGACGACACCCTCCCCCAGGGACAGAGCGTCCCGGGCCGCGCCTCCTTGGACCCAAACGCAGCCGGACAGCGGCCCCCGCGGCATGAACTGCCGGCCATGGACGCTGACGCTTTCCACTCAGCCAGCACCCGAATCCTGACGGCGATCAATACGGTCATCGACGGCAAGGCCGAAGCGGCCAAGCTGGCGCTCACAGTCCTCCTCGCCCAGGGCCACCTGCTCCTCGAAGACGTCCCGGGGGTCGGCAAGACGCTCCTGGCGAAGACGCTGGGCCGCACCATCGACTGTTCCGTCAGCCGGATCCAGTTCACCCCGGACCTGCTCCCGTCCGACGTCACGGGCGTGTCCATCTACAACCAGGCGACCCGGAGCTTTGAGTTCCGGCACGGCGCAGTGTTCGCCAATATCGTCATCGGGGACGAAATCAACCGCGCCTCGGCCAAGACTCAGTCTGCCCTGCTGGAGTGCATGGAAGAGCACCAGGTCACGGTGGACGGCACGTCCTACCGGCTGGATGAGCCCTTCATGGTGGTGGCGACGCAGAATCCCATTGAGATGGAGGGCACGTATCCGCTGCCGGAAGCGCAGCGGGACCGCTTCATGGCCCGGATTTCCATGGGCTACCCGGACCGTGAGTCCGAGATGGAGATGCTCGAAACCCACCAGGCCTCCTCTCCGCTGGCGCGTGTGACGGCGGTGGTCACCGCAGCCGAAGTGGCCGCCATGATTGCCACGGTGCAGCAGGTGTACGTGTCCCGGTCAATTAAGGAGTACACGGTGGCCCTGGGCCGGGCCACGCGCGAGAGCGGGCTTCTCCGGCTCGGCGCCAGTCCGCGCTCCATGCTGCAGCTCCTGCGTGCGGCGAAGGCCACGGCCGCGCTGGAGGGCCGGGACTTTGTGCTGCCGGACGACGTCGTCAGCGTCGCCGAAGCGGTGCTCGCCCACCGGATCATCCTCGACCGCAAGGCGGCCAGCGCGGGTGAGACGCCGCAAAGCGTCATCCGGGCCATTATCGCCAAGATTCCCGTCACCCCGGACGTGACGGCGTCACCGAACGGAACCGGCCGCCCTGGCCGGAAGAAGGCCTCGGCCATGGCAGCCGCGCCCCCGCCAAACCTGCCCAATCCGCGCTAGGTGTGACTCCGCCGTGGCATTGAGGGATCGGTTCCCCGGGCATTTCTTCAGCAGCCGCGGCTGGGGCCTGCTCGGCGCGGGTGCGGTGTCGCTGCTGGCCGCGCAGATCATGGGGCGCCGGGACCTGTTGGCCCTGGCCGTCCTGCTGCTGGTGCTGCCGGTGCTGGCCCTGGCCGGAACCCGGGTCCTGAAGCCGAGGTTCCGGGTTTACCGCGAATTCAGCCCGTCGCCGGTTGAAACGTCCGCCCGTGCCACGGTGCGGCTGGCCGTCGCGCGGACCGGGGCGGGGACAGGCCACGCGGTCATGGAGGAACACTTGCCGGCCCGGTTCGGCGAATCACCGGTCTTCCGGTTCCCGGCCCGTGCGGCCGCCGGCGGCACCAGCCGCTATGAGTACCACCTCCGTTCGGCCAGGCGCGGCCAGTTCCTGATCGGGCCCGTCACGGCGGAATTCAGCGATCCCTTTGGGCTCTCCTTCCACCGCCACGCAATTGACGACGGCGACCTCCTCACCGTGACGCCCGCCGCCATCGAGCTGCCGGAGACCGGGCTGGCCGGTGCCCGCGGACACGACGGTGTGACACCCACCCGGGCCCGGGCCAACCCCAGCGACGACGACGTCATGACCCGTGAATATCGGCACGGGGATCCGCTGCGCCGGGTGCACTGGGCCGCGACCGCCCGCCATGGGTCCCTCATGGTGCGGCAGGAGGAATCCGTCACGACCCCCGAGGCGACCATCATCCTGGACCAGCGGCTCTCGGCCTTCCCCCACGGGGTGTTCGGCCACGGTGCGCACTCCTCCGGCGGCCACCCGGGGGGCGGAGAGGGGGACGGCCACGACCTGCTGACCTCCGATGCCTTCGAGTGGGCTGTCACGGCAGCGATGTCGATCGGGGCGCACCTCGCGGAACGCAACTACTCGCTGCGGTTCCTGGACAGCGCGGGCGCGCCGGCCTTCCGGAATTCGCCGTCCGCTCCCGACCCGGAGGCCGAGGAATACACCGGAACGGCCGGGCTGCAGTCCATCGCCGAAAGCCTGGCTGCCATCGAGCTTTCCGGCCCGCACCACCCCCACCACCACAACCACCCACACCGTGACCGCACGGCTCCCCGCCCGCGGACCCGCCCGCAGGAGGCCCCGGCGGGAAACCGCACCGGATCCTCCGCGCCGGGTGGATTCCGTTCCGGGGCCGCGGCGGGCACCGGGAATGCGCCGCAGGCCTTCGACGACACCCTGATGGACAAACTTTCCGCCCACCGGCTGCGCGGACCTGTCCTGGCGGTCCTGGGCAGCCTGACCCCCGCCGAGGCCCGGGCGCTGTCCCCGGCCGCCGGGTTCGGCGCGAACGCGTTCGCGCTGCTGGTCACGGACCGGGCACAGGACTCCGGGGAGATGCCCGAGGTGCTGGAGGCGCTGCGGCTGGGCGGCTGGCGGGCCCTGGCGGTATCCGCCCAGAGCTCGCTGCCTGACGCCTGGGCAGCCTTCGACCACGCCGACCCGGGGATGTCCGCCGCGGCCGACGTCCGCCGCGGCGTGGGGGGCCGGCCATGACTCTCGCCCCGCACCGCAGCCCCGGGTCCGGCACCCCCTCCGGCGCGGAAGAACCGGCAGTCCTCTCCCCCGGTGCGGCGTCCCGGCCGGACGGACCCGGCGCCAGGCCCTGGGTGATGGCGACCGCCGTCGCGGTAGCCGTCGCGGGCGCGGCCCTCGGATTCAACGGCGTTCTGCGTGGCTGGGCCTGGTACTCCCCGGTGTTCAGTACCGTCCTCTCCGTTGCGTTCTCCCTCGCGGTGCTCCGGTCCCTGCGTGGCCGGCCCTGGCTGGTGACCGCCGGCGGCCTGGTGGCGCTGATCGTGGCCGTGACCTTCATCTTCTTCCGGCAGCACAGCATTGCCGGGTTCATCCCCTCCCCGGAGACCATGAACTACCTGGGAAAGTTCCTCCGGCGGGCCAGCGAAACGGTCCTGGCCGAGAGCACACCCGTGGCTCCCAACGCCGGAATCGTCATGCTGATCTGCGCGGTCCTCGGGCTGCTTGTGATCCTCATCGATGCCCTGGCGTTTCCGCTGGCGCTGCCGGCCACGAGCGGGCTCGGGATCCTGGCAATCCTCGTGGTGCCGGCCATGGTCAAGCCGCAAAGCGTGGGAGTTCTGGGGTTCGTGGGCGCCGTGGTCGGGTACCTGTTGATCCTCGGCTGCAGCCATTGGTACACGCCGGATACCCGCACCCTGGCCGACACCGCCCGCAACCCCGGGCAGCTCCGGCGCGGCACGGTCACGGCCGTCGCGGCGCTGACCCTCACGCTGGTGCTGCAGCTGGTCATCCCGGGTTTCGACCAGGGCACGTTCCCGCAGGGCTCCCGGCTGAACCCATTCGGCGGCGCCACCGGCCTCAATCCGATGATCAGCCTGGGCAACAGCCTGCGCAGCCCCTCCGGCGAGGGGCGGATCACCTTCGCCACGAACGCGCCGACGACGCCGTACCTGCGTTCGGTGACGGTGGACAACTTTGACGGCGATTCCTGGTCACCCGATGACCGGGAGTCGAGCCGGCAGCAGGGAACCGGCCGGCTCGAGGCCGGGCATGAGACCGCCCCGGCCGAGCTCCGCGTGATTACGGCCGTCAACACCGGCCAGTACACGAGCCCGTACCTGCCCGCACCGTATGCGCCGGAAGCTGTCTCCGGCCTCTCAGGGCGCTGGAGCTGGGACCCCGCTACGCTGAGCATCAAGGGTGTGGACACAAATTCCCGCGACCAGCAATATGTGGTCTCGTCCGTCACTCCGCAACTCACGGCAGCCCTGCTGGCGGGGGCTTCCGGGCCGGTGCGCGGTGTCCCCGAGCTGTTCCTCAAGGAACCGTCGAATGTTCCGGACGTCGTGCGCAGCACGGCCAAAACCGTGACGGCGGGCGCCAACTCGCCCTATACGCGGGCGATGGCCATCCAGAGGTATCTGCGCTCCACCGAATTCAGCTACTCGCTGCAGTCCCCCGTGCAGGGCGGCTACGACGGCAACGGCCTGTCCGTGCTGGCGGACTTCCTGACCCAGAAGAGCGGCTACTGCATTCATTTCGCCTCCGCCATGGCCGTGATGGCCAGGCTGGAGGGCATTCCGAGCAGGATCGCCGTGGGCTACGCACCGGGGCGCCCGACCGGGGCCACGGTAGCGGTCTCGGGCCAGGGCCCGCTTCCGGAATTCGAGGTCGATGCCCGGGACGCCCACGCTTGGCCGGAGCTCTACTTCCAGGGCATCGGCTGGGTCGCGTTTGAACCGACACCGTCCCGCGGCGTCGTTCCGGCGTACGCCACGGATGCCGCCGCACCCAGCGGTGCCAGCACCAACGAACGCAACGACGCCCTGACCCCCGGTGGCGGTTCCACCCAGGCACCGTTCCCCACTCCGGGCACGGTCCCGCTGCCCGGAGCCGGCACCCCGGCGCCCAGCGGCGCGCAGGCGGCGCAGGCGCTGTACGGCGTTGCCGCCGTGCTGCTGCTGGCGCTGCTGGTGGCCTCCCCGCGGCTGGTGCGCAGCGGCGTGCGGCGCCGCAGGCTGAGGACGGCGGCCCGCGGCTATCCCGGCGGCACGGCCGGGACGGCGTTGCCGGCCTGGGCGGAACTGCGGGATCTGGCCACGGACTACGGGATGACGCCCGGAGCGAGCGAAACGCCGCGGCAGTTCTCCGAGCGGTTGCGCGCCTCGACGGTTTTGGGCGAACCCGGCAGGGCGGACGGGCCCGGCCAGCGGGCCGCGGCCGCCCTGACCGAGGACTTCGAACGTGAGCAGTACGGCCGCCCGGGCGGCGCGGCCGGTCCGGCGCGGACCGCAGGCTCCGCGGATCCGGCCGACTCCGCCGCGGCCAGGATCGCCCTGGTGCAGGCAGCGCTGCGCGCCAACGCCGGCTTCCTGGTCCGGCTGCGCGCGGCCTGGCTGCCGCCGTCGGTCACGGCCGGCTGGCGGCGGGCCCTCCGGCTGCCCCGCGGGTTCCTCTCCCGGACAGCACATCACTCCCGGACAGCACTACGCACCCGGCGGGGGTTCGCGGGATCCTGGGGGAAGATCCGCAACTCCGTCCGCCGGGTGCGCCGCGGGTAGCTGGTGTGGCTAGCCTGCGTAGGGGTCGGCGATGCCGATGTACTGGGTGTAGAGGTATTCCTCGATGCCCTCGAGGCCGCCTTCGCGGCCCAGGCCGGACTGCTTGACGCCGCCGAACGGGGCGGCGGCGTTGGAGACCACGCCGGCGTTCAGGCCCAGCATGCCGGTCTCGAGCCGTTCGCCCATCCGGATGCCCCGGTTCAGGTCCCGGGTGAAGACGTACGCGACCAGGCCGTACTCGGTGTTGTTCGCGAGCCGGACGGCCTCGTCCTCGGTGTCGAAGGTGATGATCGGGGCGACGGGTCCGAAGATTTCCTCGGACAGGATCC
>NZ_FUZD01000035.1:0-13865 GCF_900168135.1 Arthrobacter sp. 49Tsu3.1M3 | reverse complement strand
GGAGTCCGGCGCGTTTTGTTGTTCTGGCGTGTTTTCGTCTTGGAGTTCGCTGGAGTATGGGGCGCGGCTTCGGGGGATGTCGTCGATGAGTTCGTTGGCGGCCATGGCCAGGAGGTCTCTTTCGAGGACCGGCAATGACAGGAGTCCCTGGAGGTAGGCTTCGACTTCGTATTCGCCTGCGGCGCCGCCGAGGCTGAAGTATTTGAGCCAGAGGTCGCCAAGTTGGAGGTCGACGGCTTTGAGGGCGGCGCGGAGCATTCGCCGTTGTTCCGGTTCGTGTGGATCAAAACCCATGACGAGATCCCTAGTCCCGGCGTGTGGGCGTTCCGGCGATCAGGGCGGCGCTGACCTGCTGCAGGGGAGTGCTTTGTGCCCGGGCCAGACTCATGAGCATCTGCAGCGCGGGCTCGGGGCCGATCCCGTGACGTTCCATCAGTATTCCGCAGGCGCGGTTGATGGTATCCCTGCCGTGGAGCGCTGAGGCCAGGCTGTCACTGATCCGGTGGGGCGTCTCGTTTGCCTGGATGTGGGCCAGGAGTGTTGCAGCCGGCGTTGCGAACAGTTCCAGCAGCCTTGCGGTGCCTGTGTTGTAGGTGCCGGTCCCCGCGGAGTAGATTTTCAACGCCCCGATGCAGTCGCGTCCGGCAAGTAGCGGGGCGCTCAGCAGGGAGCGGATGGGTAGTTTGCTGATTGCCTGAGTCCATTCGGGCCAGCGGGGGTCGTTGCGGATGTCCTCAACGAAGACGGTTTCTTCGGCTGCCCAGGCTGTGAGGCAAGGGCCGCTGCCGAGCTCGTATTGGAGGGCGTCGGCGCGCAGTACGATCTGGTCTGTTGATCCGCTGCTGGTCCGGTTCCCCCGGGCGTCGATCAGGGACACGCCGGCGCCAACGGTCCCGGGTATGGCGTCCCTGATGGCCAGGGCGAGATGTTCGACGGCGCGGCCCACTTTTTCCTCGGTGAGGAGCAATCCACGGATCCGTGCAATGACCCTGGAAAGTTCATCCAGGGGGAGTTCGTGCGGCATGCTTATCGTCCACCTATTCCGGGCTCCGGTCCGCAGGCTGCCCTTCCATGCGGAGAACTTCACGGGCCCATGCGCTGTCTCCAGCTTAGACTCCCTGCCAGAACACGCCTACGCGCAGGGCTGCCGGTGGCCCCTTTTGCTGCCTGAATCTCCGGGACAGGCCCTGCCACCTGGTGCCTGTACCCGCATCCAGATGCCGGTCAATGCCCGGGACGCGTGCGGGCGGCACCCCGGGGGAGCGGCGCGCGCGCTGCGTGGGATCGTGACCGGGATGGTTTAGCCGCTGGATGAGGTGCTGTTCACCGGTGGCGGGTGGGAGTAGTGTCGGTGGAAGAGGGTGCCGGGGCGGTTGCAGGGGTCCGGCCGTTTGATTATCGGGGTCGTGTTGCGATCGAGAGTGCATGGCCGCCAGCCAGAGGTGCAGGGATGCTCCCTTGGTGTTCTTGGGAGCAGGGCCGCGCATGGCCGGGAACGGGATGGTACCGACGGCGGAGCAGCTCCAGGACCTGCTGCTCGAGAGCCCGGGGTTTACCGAGTTTCTGCTGGGCCTGACGACGATTTCGGCATCGTTGCTGGGCGGTGAGGATCCGATGCTGTGTGCCATCACGGTGGAGCGCGGTGCCGGACCCGCAACGGTGGCCAGCAGCACAGATGCCGCCCGGCGGCTCGATGAGATGCAGTACGAGTTCGATGAGGGGCCCTGCCTGAGCGCAGTGCGCGGGCAGCATGAGGTGTTGATTCCGGATCTCCACGCCGATGAGCGGTGGCGTTCCTACGCTCGGGTGGTCGCGGGCGAAGGCATCCGGTCGGTGCTGGCGGTGCCTATCGGCGCTGAGCCTCCGGCCCGGGCGGCACTGAACTGCTACTCGAAGGTTCCTGGAAGTTTTGATGAGAGTCTCGTGGCGGCCGTGAGGCAGCACGCGGGATCCATGTCCCCGATCCTTCGTCTGGCACTGCGGATCCATCTCCCGGAGCCCTACCCCGAGCATCTGCGTTCCGCGCTGCGTTCACGGGCGGTTGTCGACGCGGCGATAGCCCTGATTATGGTGCAGAACCGGTGCGGGCGGGACCAGGCCATGGGGATTCTCCAGCTGGCTTCGCGGGACAGCACCCGGCGGCTGCACGATATCGCCGCTGATATTCTCGCCCACTCCGGCCAGCCTCTGGTTGCGGAGCCGGGATCCGGCGGCAGGGGTGGCCTTGATGAAGGCAAGGACACGCAACCGCGATGAATGAGGGGCTCCGCGGCGGAGAGCAGCACGGTGAAACATCCGAGCACCGGCGGTGCGCCGCTGTCCGGTTTCGGCACGCACAGATCAGTCTTGATCGTCTTTGGGCGTATTACTACGGAATCGGCGGGGACGAGGATGAACTTGCCCTGGACGCGTACCTCCATGAGCTCGGCGACCTTTCACCCCTGCAGGTCCGGCTTGTGTTCCTCGCCATGGCTGAAATGGCCGCCGATAACAATCGTGAGGGTCCGCTATGACCACGTTCCCGAAGGAACCGCAGGTCCCCTTACGAAACCGGCGGGCACTGCGGCAGGAAAGATGGGCACTTCGGCCCGAGTCGATTCCCTGGAGAACAGAGGCAGCACCATGAACAGCACACCCGGGCCGCCCGGCGGGGGCACCCTTGGGGTCACCGCAGAGGATGCCGGCCGCCTCGCATATGACTTGCAGGACCTGGTGCTGGACAGCCCCGACGTGGAGGAATTCCTGACAGAGCTGGCAACGATGGCCGCAATGCAGCTTTCCACCGCGGCGGGCGGAGTGCTGTGCGGCGTCACCACGATCCGGAGGAAACACCCCGCCGCGGCAGCCAGCAGCGATCCGCGGGCACGCGCCATGGACGAACTGCAGAACGGGTTCGGCGACGGCCCGTGCCTGACCGCCCTCCGGGACAACAGAACCCTGTATGTTCCCGATCTGGCTGCCGAGACCCGGTGGGGCGACTACATCAGTGCGGTGGCGGCCCAAGGCATCGGGTCCATCTTGGCGGTCCCGCTGGATCTCGCCGGCGAAGCATCGGCGGTGCTCAACCTGTACTCCACCCGAACCGACGGATTCTCCGATGCCGATATCGCCAAAGCTGAATCGTTCGCCTCCCATGCAACGGGCTCCCTGCGCCTGGCACTCCGGATCGCCCACCTGCGCGAGGTGCACGACAACCTCAGCGCAGCCATGGACTCCCGCACCACAATCGACATGGCCATCGGCGCAGTCATGGCACAAAACCGGTGCAGCCGGGACGCCGCCTTCCGGATACTGGCCAACGCCTCCAACCACCGGAACGTCAAACTCCGGGACGTCGCGGCATCCATCATCGCCTCGATCTCGGGCGAGACCGACATCCAGACCCGCTTCGAGGAATAGCCCGTCGGTGTGAGACAGCAGCGGCCTTCGCAGCGGCGAAGGGCCGGGGCCCGGGCGCAGAACCAAGGATCCATTCTTGTGCCCGTCCACGCGCCTCGCCAGCCGGATGGCCCCCTCCGGTGACGAGCGGGGGCACGGGCTCTGCCGGTCTACTTTTGCCGAACAGCTCCTGGATCTGTGAAACCGTGAGAATGTTCAGCACCCCACAAAGCCGGCCCTCAACCGATGTCCCTGCTCCGTGGCATGTCTTCCTGCGGCGTTCACGCCGTCGCCCTGCGAGGGGATCCAATCAACGCCGAGCAGGCATGTTTCTCAAGAGCGCATCCGCCCGAGTGATCCCGTGGGCAGACGGAAACACGATCCCTCGGAGAAGAGTGAAGGAAGCGGAAGCCCATGGAATGAGTCCAGGAAGAGACAGATAATAGAAAACGCCAACACGAATGCCCAAGGACCGGGGAACGGGCGTCATTGTTCCGGACTCTGGGCTCTAATTGCGGGGGAGGAAGGTTCCCGTGCCGTTGTCTGATGACGAGCGCAGACGACTTGAAAAAATTGAGCAGGACCTGGCCGTAACCGACCCGCAACTGAACCTGGCACTGCAGTCCGGACGGCCCCGCGGCTTGGCCGCACGTGGGGTTACCGGGGTTCTGGCGATTTTGCTTGGTTTTGCCCTGATCATCATGGGAATCCCCACCCAAATCACGGCCATCGGCGTGTGCGGATTTCTCGTGATGTGCGCGGGTGCCGACTGGCTCCTCCGAGGGCTGCGCCCGCTGGACCGGTTCAGGTTTCGCACCACCATGCAGAGTGACGGAAGATCGTCCCCGTCGGACTCCGAACCCGGAAGCACATAATCCAGCCATCCGCGCCGACCTGGCTTTCCATCACCCCGGTACACAAACGCCGGAGCGGGGGAGAGCCGGACACGGAGATCCGTGACGGAAGGGTGCAGCCGGAGGCCGCGGGGGCCCGTGTTTGGGGCTGGCGGCCCGGCAGATCAGCCAGGATAGGGATTCATCGTCGACCGTGACGTTCACACCCAGGCCATGTCCCGGACATACCTCACCCTGGGGTGAACCGCGCTGGACCCGTGTCCCCTTGACCGGTGTCCTTCGGAGGGGCCGTGCCCTGAGTACCGGGAGTTCTCTGCGGTCAGGTTCTCTCGTCCGGGAGCACCAGCCGGAAGCCGCACGGACACTCAAGCAAACGGATTTCGAGGCGCACTTGCAGTGGATTCCCGGATTTTTCGTCGGCGGTGCGGCCGTCGAGGCAGAGCACTCCCAAACCGGTTTCCCGCATGGCCTGCCGGCAGTGGATGTACTGCCCGCCGAATACGAGGACGTCCTGTGGTCCTTCATTTACGTTCAGGGCCCCGGCGAACTCGGCGGGATCGGCCACCTGGCGGTACGCCACCCAGCACCGGGTGCAGGTGTAGGAGACGATCACCGGGTCACCGGAGCCCGGGGAAGGAGGCGTGATGGAGCTGATGAACAGATCAGAGTCCGTGCCGCAGCGGTCGCAGCACAGCTGAGGCTTCGGGCGGGGCGCGGGGTGTTTCGGGTACTTGGACATGGCTAGGCCGCCGAGGGCGGGCCGGCAAGGTCGGAGGCTTCTGCCCCAGCGCCCCTTATCCACAAGCCGCAGGCGTGCATATTGCCCCAGAAACGGGGCATGCCGGCGTGGAATGTGACCTGCTGCTCAGGCTCCAGGTCGTGGAACCGAAGAGATACCGCCTGACATGCATCCTGTTGAGAGCCTCGGAGGTGACCGGGCAATCGGCCTCGGATCCGGGGGCCGGTGCCAGGTTCAGGAACTGCTCCTCGTGCAAGGCGGGCCATCGAAGGCCTTCTTTCGGCACGTGCAATATTTGCCGCCATGTGGCTATAGCGGCGTTCCTTGCCGGTCCTGCACCCGAGCGGCAAGGCTGGCCCGGCCTCTGCGAGACGGAGCCTGAGTCCGAATCTACCGATGACGGCCAGTTCCTGTCCAGAGCAAGCGGCGGGCTTTCCTCCTCTCCGGAGGACGTGATCATTACTGCAGGCAGACGCCTCCTGCCGCAGCGGACGTCACCTTGGAGCTGGAGCCCCGCGATGAAATTATTCTGCTGCAGCCAGCGCCCAGCGCTCCCCTTTAGGCTGTGATCGGCCAGCCGGTCCGGGCCAGCTGGCCATGATCGCGCCATGCAAACCAGAAGCAGCCCTAGTCGTCTTCACGTTCCGGATTCTCGAGTCTGAAGAAGTTGGATTGCGTTCCGTCGGTGCGCTGCTCCTGATAGATGAAATTCAGGCCGCGGCCATCAAAAGTGTTGAACCATTCCTCCCAGCTGACGCGCCGAAGATTGCTGTCCTCACCGCCAAAATCAATCCGCAGAACGCCCAGCTGGTCGCCGTGACCGGTGCCTTCGACTGTGGCCGGGGCGCCGCCCCTCTCTTCTGCCCACTGCCTGATCACCTGGTGGTGGGTTGTTGCCAGGCTCCGCCCTTCGCGTTCCGGCTCGTCCTCGGTGGAGGTGACCTCCTGAGAGTACTTCAACGAGCTGGATGAATCCTTGCCGTGCCGGATCCTGCCTCCGTCGGGCCCGGCCCCCAGGTCCTCCGCGCCGGAGTCGGGGTGATCTGCTGTTGCCCCTCCGGAGCGCGCATCGCCGACTTCCTTCACGAGCTCCTCTTTGCGCATGCCCGATGCCCCGCTGATGTTTTTGTCTTTGGCTTCCCTGCGGAGCTCATCGACCTTCATTTCCCGCAGCTCGGTCTCGCTGACCTCCGCGGCATCCTGCGTCTCATTGGCCCGCTTCTCAGTCATGGCAATTCCTCCTCACTTAGTCCGCACCACATACTAAGGGTACTTATGGTCTAGTCCTCGGCGCGGGCATCGTCAACCTTTGGTGGGTGCGTGAGGCGAGACCGACCGAGCTTGTTCTCTCACCGTACTTCGCGTCCCCGGCCACCCGCAGTGGGGTCAAGAAAGCGCTGCAACCTGGCCAGTACTCGCCAGGGCGGGTTCAGGAATGTGAATCAAAACTGGCTCGGGCAAGGGTCTTGACGTCGGCCAGAACGTCTTCGGGCCGAATGGGGCTGAGCAGTGAGGGGTCATGCGGACAGCGGGCCGCCGTGTAGCCCACTTGGGTCACGTCGACATCGCAATTGGGGCAGTGGGTGACCCAGGAGAGATGAGCCCGGTGCAGCCCCCGCCCTAGCGGTCCTGCATTGATGAGGTTGCCGGCCCAATAGAGTCCAACGGTCGGCGTCCCTACAGCCTGGGCCAGGTGCCGTGGTCCGCTGTCGTTACCCAGGAACACCGTGCAGCGGGCCAGCAGAGCTGCCAACGTGCCCAGGTCAAGTAGGCCAGCCAGCGACCTCACCTGCCCGGACGATGCCGCGGGGACAACTTTTGCGGCGAGGTCCTTGTCGCAACCCGCGCCGACCACGACGACGGTATACCCCTCAGCCGCACAAGCTGCCGCTACCTGCCTGAAGAACTCCACCGGCCAGCGGCGCCGCGGATCGGACGCGCCGGGGTGAATGGCGAGCAGAGGGGGAACGAACGGGTGAAGCAGGCTCTCGGCCTTTTGTACGAACGCCGGAAAAGGACTTAGGCGTGCCTCCAATTCAACGGGCGGAGCACCGACGAGGCCGACGACTTCCAGGGCCCGTAGGGGCTCATGCTGGTAGTAGTGATAGGGAAGCGAACGATCCAGTTCCGCGGCATCGGCCGTCCGTAGTCCCGCGGACAATCGGGCTCCCAGCCGGCGCACGAACGGGTTCGAAAACCGCCCTCCGCCGTGGAGCTGGATGGCGAGGTCGAAATGCTCGGACGTCGTTTCGTCGAAGAATTTGTCGACCTCGCCGGGATTCTCCGGTCCTGGCCGGACGCCCTCTGAAAACGGCAGGATGCGCACATGCTGTATGGGCGAGTGAGTGCTCCGAAGCAGCTCGCGGTGCCCGGGAGTTCCGAGTAAGGTCAGCGCTGCCTCGGGATACGCTGCCCGCAGGGCTGCAGCTGCGGGAAGTGCGAACATGAGGTCCCCGAGGCCGCCGCCCCGAAGTACGGCGATCTTGGTGACTCCTGACAGTTTCTCGAGAACCGGACCTACACCCCAACCAATGACCTTGGCACCACCTGGCTCTATCCTCGGTTCGTCCACAGCCGACTCCTTGGTCGCAGGGCCGGTTGCCCTTTCGATACGGTGTTGCACCTGGCTGATCTCAGCGCCAGCTGCCGTTACACCATCCGTACCCCTGTGTGGTCCCCAGAAACGCCCTGCCGGCAAAGTAGTGCCAAAGATGCAGCACCCCAAAAGCCGGGCAGGAGGACTGTTCGCCGGGGCTTTACAGGAGCCCGAGCCGGCGTACCGCCTCCAGTACCTCAGCGACCTCGACGCCAAGAAGGGCAGGGTCTGGCTCGGAGGCAAAAGTGTCTCCTCTGCGCAGCTCCGCCCTTGTCAGGACTATATGCGGACCGGGCGGTGGGCCCCAGTGATCCGGGGAAGCCGGACCAAAAAGTACCACCGATGGGCGCCCGTATGCTGTTGCGAGGTGGGCGGCGCCGGTATCGGCTGACACTACGAGCCGGGATTCAGCGATGATTGCCGCGAAGCCGGCGAGGGATTGTTGACCAGCCAGCACCCTTTCCTGGCCAAGACCGGCGAGTTCGGCAATCCGGGCGGCGCGCGGCCGCTCAGCGGCACTGCCCGTGAAAACTACATCATGCCCGGTTTTTGATAAAGCAGCAGCAACCTGGGCAAACCGGGATTCGGGCCAAAGCCGGCTGCCGTAGGCAGCTCCCGGATGGACGACCGTAGCGGAGGGCCGGGCTGATCCAACTGCTGGCAGGTTCAGGAAAAAATCTCCGGGATCGGCGTCCATGCCGTGCCATTGCAGCAACCGCACCCAGCGCTGGCGTTCATGGACGTCGTCCTCCCATGGCGGCCCCGGCCGGTGCTCGGAGGCATGCCCAATGATCCGCTGGGGCCGGAGGGCTTCGAGCAGGGAATCGCTTTCCGGACCCCTGCCGTGCATATTGACCGCGACGTTCACCTGGCCGGGCGTCAGGGCGAGAGGTACGTCGAGCCCATGGGTTGGAAATAATTCGAAACCGCCCACCAGAGAGACCGCATCTGTCAGCCAGGCCTGGGCGGCGTACAAGAGCCGATATGCGGGGAATGCCCGCCGCAATGCGTGCAAAGCGGGCACGGCGACCAGCAGGTCGCCTAGCTTCAGCGCCCTCAATACAAGCACAACCGGACGGCCGTCGGATTGGCGCACTGCAGCACCTCCCGGTTCAATAGGTCCCTAATGCACGCAAGTGAACTAGATCGAGCTGCCCCCGAACTTCCAGCAGCCTGAGCAGCTGGCCGTGCATGGAGAGCTCGGTATTGCGGCACAGGCGCGGTCCTGGGGGAACCCGTCCTCGTTCGCACGGTTTTTCCCGGCCTTTTGCCGGGCCTGGTTCTGATGCTGTTCGAGTTTCGTTTCGGCGTCCCGGCGCCGGGCGCCGATGGCCCGTAATTGTCCTTTGGTCGGGTGGCGGTGTTCCCGCTCCCAGGCATGGTCGTTGACGCCCGTCCGGGTGCCGGCCTCTTGTCCAGCAGCCCCTGGCTGCTTGCCCGGCTCCGGGGTGGCGGAGCGGGCGGCGGTGGTTCCGGCTTCAGAATCCAACTTGGTGCGCATCAGAGTCTCCAGCATTGCACTGAGGCCCGCACTGCAGGAGCCGTCCCATCATCCCGGCGGACCGGAATGGTAGACCTACGCTATACCGTGCTGGAACTTCCGGAAAAGACCCAGCGGGGGTGCTTCGGCCACCATCCGCTTCAGATCATCCCCGTTCTGGGGTCCGCCGGGGCGTACTAGTGCGCAGCGGAGGTTCAGGGCGGCGTCCGAGATCGGATCTAGAGGGACTCCGGGGCCGGGATCTGCCCCTGCACGCGCAACAGGCCCGTGCTGATGATGCCGGAGACGGAGAGAAATTCCCCGGCCGGGACGGTGAAGGATTGCAGGAAGAATGACGGGGGCGGGACACCTCCGGCGGCGGGGACAGGCTGACCGCCGCGGTCCGCCAGCCCGGGGACTGAAGTCTCAGCCTGCTGTTTCAAGCGACAAATCATCCAACGCGCAGGCAAGAGCGCCCTCGTCGAAGCATTCAACCGGCAAGAGTTCGTGGATGCAGGCATCCAAATCGAAAGGACTGCAGTACCCGCCGTGGTTCCAATAGGAAATCCACAGGTCGATCACGGCCAGTGACTTCCGCCGCAACAGGATCCTCGCCGTCCGCCGTACGTCGTCCATAACCAATCCTTGCTTCTGCTCCCGGCATCCCACAAGAGCGGCAATCGGCGGCAAGCCAGCCGTGGGCTGCCGAAGAGAACCCGGGCCACGCCGGGATGGGTACAGTCGCGACTTTCGGTGCCCGCAGTCTTCGGACCCTGTTACGCTCCGGCCAGCAGCATGACGGCCGCGGCCAGCGGTTGTTCCGGCGTCAGGCGCAGCGGGCTCTCCTGGTCTGGCACCGGTCCGGAACGGGGTCAGGGCTCTTGCCGATCCTGTCGCGGACCCTGAGCATCAGGGGCCGGGAAGCGAACGTCCGGTGTCGTGTGCTTGACGTAGGCGGCGGCCCCGAGGCCCGGGCCGGCGTAGGTGTTGATCAGTTCCGGTGCGCCGGTCACGTCCACGAAAAGGTCGCGGACCCAGGCCGGAGCCGTCAGAATGCTGAAGTCCGGGTTGGGTATGTCGTTGCGGTACTGGCGAAAGAGCCGGTTCTTCTTTCCGTTGCCGATCAGATCTACGCGGAGGGCGGTGAAGGGTTCATCCTCGGCGGCGGCACTGATCCGGATGACCGCCAGGCCGGGGGTGAAGGGGCTGCCTGTGTGCAGGTCGGCCACCTGCTGGTTCGGCGCCAGAACAACTCTCCACTCACGGTACCGGCCGGTGGAGGCCACCATGGACATAACCGTAGGGGTGGAGGTCTTGGTCATCGAAGTCGCCCTCCTCATCGTCGGGAGTCGGGACCGCCGCCAGCGCTGGGAAGGAGCGGCGGCATTGATGCCGACGCGCCCATCTGGCCACTTCATGACCGTTCAAACTGGCTGGATATCCACTTAAGATAAGCATGCTTAGCGTCCGCCCTCAAGGGGTAACTAATACGCAGAAAAGACAATGGCTTTCGAAGGTATGGGGGTACGAGATGAATCCGGAACTTGAACACCTGCGCGCACTGGCCGAGGCGATCAGGAGAGCCGAAACAGCCGTTGACGCAGCCTATGTCAGCCTGTGCGATTCGGCGACGTCTCTGCTGAGATCCGGCGAAGCGACGCTCTGCGAGGTCAGCGAAGCCTCCGGGCTGAATCAGGGAGAACTGCTTGATTTGCTGAGCAAAAGAGCCCCAAGGTACCCGATAGGCTTAACGGGGCAAGGCCATGGCTGAGTCATTGCTTCCCAAGGCGAGTATCGCCGGGGGACGAATCCGCCGCCCGCGCCACCGCCCCGGGCCCACGGGGGACTGGGCGACGCCGCCAACCCTGGGGCCGCTGTCGGCAGCCCGTGGCCCGGCCCAGTGCGCGGCCAAGCGGAGCATCCTGGACAACGTTCCGTTCGTGACCGACATCCCAACCCGGACGGGCGGCACCAGCGGGTACGTGCTCATATGCCTCGGCTCGGTCTACCGCCATCATCCGGACGGCCGGGAAGGCTGTGGTTGGACGGCCAGGCGGATGGGCTCCAGGCGGACAGGGAACAGTTGAGCCCACGCGCCGCGCAGCTCAAACGCCCTCCGTCCTGACAGCAGCCGGCATCGTCGGCGCGAGGAGCTGGAGGAAGACTTGCCGGGCCGAGACCCGGTCCCCAACTGCACCGGCGCCGCCCTCACGGCGTCAAGATCATCCAGGCGATCAAGGAAGAAAACCCAGGCGACCCTCGACCCGCGGATGTGGCCAGCACGCAGGCGCCCGCCCCGGTCGCGGTCAAGGACCGCCCCCTACTTCCCGCCGGACAGGACCTGAACGGGGAAGCGGGCCAGCGGTGCCCGAATCAAGCACTCTCCCGCCCCGGTTCCAGTCCTCGTCCCCTCTTTCCGGTCGGCTCGGGGGATGCGGTGGTGCACTCTAAGTCGCGTCTTAGGTCCCGAGGACGACGGCCGGATGCAGGTCGAGCGCATGGGGAGCCCCCGGTGTTAAGGCGGCGCATACCCGGGCCCCGGAACCAGATGCAGAAATTGTCCTGTTACCTTTACCTCGTAATAGTAATCATGCTTACCATATGGGTAGGCATGCGAAGCCGTCGGGTGAAGCGGCCGGCAAGACTAGGAGCTTTCAACGCAAGGAGTGTGCATAATGGCCAATACCCGCCGCGTAGCCCGGCAGCGGACCAACGTGCAGAAGGCCGCTCTGGCGGTCGGTGCGGTTTTCCTGGCTGTCGGCATCCTGGGGTTCGTTCCCGGGCTGACCACCAATTACGACGCCCTCTTGTATGCCGGGCATGAATCCGGGGCCCTGCTCCTGGGTGTCTTCCAAGTCTCCGTCCTGCACAACGTTGTGCACCTGATCTTCGGCGTTGTTGGCCTGCTGATGGCCCGAAGCCGCACGCAGGCCAAAAATTTCCTGCTTTTTGGCGGCATTGTCTATCTGATCCTGTGGATCTACGGGCTCCTGGTTGGCCATGACACCGCGGCGAATTTCGTGCCGGTCAACAACGCGGACAACTGGCTCCACCTCCTGCTGGGCATCGGCATGATCGCCTTGGCCCTGCTGCTCACCCGCGAGAGGTCCCGGTCCACAGCCGCGCAACGCTGAGAGGACCCATGAGAGGGCTCGAATGGCTGTGTAGCCCAGGGGCAGGGCTGTGCCGGGCGTTGGTGAATGTCGGCGGTTCGGGCAGACTTGCTCTATGCGAAGCTTCGGGGTCGAAGAAGAGTTTCTGCTCGTAGACGCGCCAACGGGTGAGCACGCTGCAGTCGCCGCCGGCATACTCGCAGGCGCGGCTGCTCAGGAGGCCAAGCGCACAGCGCGGCCCCCTGGCAGCCGGGCGGTGCCAGCACCAGACCACTCACTGACCGCGGAGGTGCAGCGGGAGCAGGTTGAAGCGGTATCCGCCCCTTTCACCGGTCTGCCTGAGCTGGCGAAGGCGCTTCGGGAGGGCCGGGCGGAGGCCAACCGCCAGGCCACCATGTTCGGGGCCAGAATCGCCGCCGTGGGCACCTCTTCTCTGCCGGCATTGCCGCATCTGTCCGAGTCGCCCCGGTACCGGACGATGGAAAAGCGATTCGGGCTGGCCCTGCGGGAGCAGTTGCTGTGCGGATTCCACGTCCACGTCTCGGTCGAGTCCCCCCAGGAGGGAGTCGCCGTCCTGGACCGGATCAGGATCTGGCTTCCGCTCCTGATCGCAATGTCCGCAAACTCCCCCTTTTGGCAGGGTAAGGACACCGGCTATGAAAGTTTCCGTTACCAGGTCTGGAGGCGGTGGCCAACAGCAGGACCGACCGAAATCTTCGGTTCTGCCGAGGCCTATCAGGATTTGGTGACAATGCTGCTTTCCTGCGATGTCCTCCTTGACGGGGGCATGATCTACTTTGACGCCCGTCTTTCACAGACCTATCCGACAGTGGAGATCCGCGTCATGGATGTTTGTACCGAACCGGGCCACGCTGTGGCTTTGGCTGCCATGTCGCGCGCCCTGGTCGAAACGGCGGCCAGGGAGTGGGCTGATGGAAAACCGGCCCCGGCAGTTCCTGCCGAAATGCTTCGCCTGGCCTCATGGCGAGCCAGCAGGTTTGGAGTAGGCGATGACCTGGTCCACCCGACGCTGAACCGGCCCCTTCCGGCGCACCAATGCGTTGACGCTCTCCTGGAATTCATCGGCCCGGCTTTAGCCGAAACCGGAGACAGGGCGCTGGTTGAGGAATCCGTGGCGGATATCTTTGCCAAAGGAAACGGTGCCCGTCAACAACGGGCAGTGATGGCCAGTACGGGGAACTTCCGCAAGGTCCTGCTGGAAGCCGCGGAACGCACGGCCGAGTGAGCCCCGCCGGAAGCAGTGTCCTGGGCTAACATAACCGGATCCGTTCCCGGTCAAGTTCGTCGTCGGCTCACACGGGCCACGCTCCGGGGCAAGCCCGCGGGGCAAGCCGCCGCCTCTTCCCGCTGTTCAGCCCGGGCTTTTCCGCATGTGTGACCCACTGGTGCACTGGTGCCAGGCACACCGACGGTGATCGTGAAGTTCACGCTATTGTTCAGCGGTTCTCATTGGACGGCCAAGGGCAGGAGGTCAGGAGGTTGCCGGTTGTACGTCCTGCCGGACGCCGTTCAGGCCTGGAGCGCGCGGACATCCGCGCGTGGTTACTGAAAAGGATGTCCTCGATGCTGGACAGCAGGCTGTTGTCGTGGTGGATCCTGTCCGGCGTTTCCCCCCTTCCGTGAACGTCGGTCACCAACGTACTGACCCGGCCGCCCTCCGGTCCGCCGGCTGTCCCGCGGGGGG
>NZ_FUZD01000034.1:0-15561 GCF_900168135.1 Arthrobacter sp. 49Tsu3.1M3 | reverse complement strand
CGAGGAAATCTCCGAGGCACTGCGGGACCTGCACGAGGCCGGCTGCGACCTGATCACCATCACCCAGTACCTGCGCCCCTCCGAACGGCACCTGCCGGTGGACCGCTGGGTCAAGCCGCAGGAATTCGTGGACCTGCAGAACGAAGCGGACGAGATCGGCTTCCTGGGCGTCATGTCCGGACCCCTGGTGCGTTCCTCCTACCGCGCCGGCCGGCTCTGGGCCACCGCGATGCGCAAGAAAGGCTGGGAAATCCCGGCCGAACTCGCCCACATCGAAAGCTCCGGAAGCACCCGCCAGGAAGCCAGCTCCCTCCTCGGCGCCCACGCCGGCGCCTGACATCCGTAAAGGATCAAGATGTTTCCCATACGACTTGAAATCATTCCTTCCGAGGGGATCGTCGAAAAAATCCAGTCTGCAGTGCCGCTGACCACGACGCTCACCATCACGTGTCTGCCTCACCACGGAACCGGGCGGACCATGCGCACGGCCGCCCAGCTCAGTTCGCTCGGCTACACCGTGGTCCCGCACATCGCGGCCCGCAGCCTGGCGGATCGGGCCCAGCTGGCCGGCATCATCCGGGAATGTGGTGGGTCCGGCATCTCGGAAGTGTTCGCGGTTGGCGGTGACGCCCCGCAGCCCGCGGGTCCCTTCGTCAATGGCGGCGAGCTGCTGCGCGAGATCGCGGACATCAGCGGTGGCCAGATGGCTGTTGGGGTCGCCGGGTATCCGGAGGGTCATCCCGGCATCGGCCCGCTGCAGCTGCTCGAATCGCTGTTGGCCAAGCAGGAACTTGCCTCCAACGTCGTCACCCAGATGTGCTTCTCGGCGGAGAGTATCCATAGCTACACGGCGATGCTACGTCGCGAGGGGGTCACGCTTCCGGTCCTGGCCGGGGTTGCCGGAGCCGTGCAAAGAACCAGGCTGATTACACTGGCTACGAAAATCGGCGTCGGAACGTCCCTGCGGTTCCTTAGCGGGAAACGACCGCTCGCCCTACGCCTCCTGAGCGGCGAACGCTACTCGCCCGGGACTCTCATCAACGAGTTGACCGCCCAGCCCGTCGTCGACGGCATCCATCTCTACAGTTTCAATTGCTTTGACGAGTTACCCGGTAGCGTCGCGGCTTCGTCGACGGAACTCTCCGCCACGACCAGCCAAGGAAATACCCATGTTTGATACGCCGTTCCGCGGCCCCACCGCCTCGCCGAGCGCGGCTGGTAACGTTCCCGCCTTTGGGGGCGCCGGACGGACTGATTCTCGGCGCGCTAGTCCCCGCGCCTTGTTGGCGGCTAAGAGGCTGCTCGGGGCGCGGGCCCCTTTTACGCACGCTGCCGGATCACACCGCCCTTCGCTGGACGCTCCTGATTGACGACGCCGGGCGGTCACCTTCTTGTGTGGCCGCCCGGCGTCGTTGGTTTTCCCCCGTCGATTGCTCCGCAACTGCCCTTTTGAGCGTTCAAAAGGGCGCCTACGGAGCAGTCGATGAGGGGTCAGTCGAGGCCGCGGCGCTTCGCGCCGGCCCGGAACGTTCTCACCGGCCAGAAACCCTGCGCCCGAGTGCTTGCGGTCGCGCTGTTGGTCTTCGGCGGTCAGGACCTGATGCGGTGCGTCCCGACGACGACGCCGCCGGTGATCCCCGCCACCCCCAGCGGGACGGCGGCCAGGGCCGCGATGTGCGGCAGCAGGCTGTCGCCCGCGACCAGATTCAGTCCGGCAATGACCGTGGCCGGGACCGCCACCAAGGGCGTGACCCACAAAGGATCGCCCCGATACCGCGACCAGCCGGCGGCCGCCAGACCAAGGACGGCCCCGGCCCGGATGAGCGTGTTGCCGAGCCGGTCCCGCCCGGAGGCATCCGTGACGGACCCGAGGTAGAACTTCTGGCCCAGGCCCAGGCAAAGCAGGATGAGGCCCCCGGCCGCGACCACGGCCCACGCCATCCGGGCAGGAACGGACGAACCCTGCATTAGCCCTCCTGCTGTCCTGCGGTGAACCGGTCTGTTGTAACCGGATCGTACGCCACAATGCTTGGGCGGCGGGTGGATGGCGGGTCGGATGCCTGTGGGACCCGAGCCACTCCCTACTTCAGGGCTGGAAACGTTGACGGGAAATGCGACGCCCGCGTAGACGTAAGAAAATCCCCTCCGTTCCGGGAAAAATCACCGGAAAGGAGGGGTTCGTGGGACCCCTGTCGGATTCGAACCGACGACCCCCCTGCCAGAAGTCACGACACCCGCGGCCGGACCCGGAGCAGGTTCGACGCCGGTCACGGCCGGCACCGGACCGACCATGACGCTTATGACGGCCAGCGGCTGCTGGAACGTCTCGCAGTCCTCCGTCGCGAGGAATGTCTTCGGATCCTGGCTGTACAAGCTGACGGTCAGCGGCAGCTTCTGCACCAACGGGTCATACGTCTACTCCAAGTGGTTCAACTGGTCCTGGGTCGGGAGTTCTGGATTGGTTGGCGCGACGGCGGACAGACGTACAGCAACTCCGTCATTGCAGGCGGGTCGGCTAGAATCGTCGGACAACGCGTCTTTATCTACGGCGTGGGCGGCTGGGACGTTCAGTCCTCATACCCCTGTGTGAGGTTGTTCGGCTACTGGAACGGATCAACGGGAGCGGATACATCATGCAACCCCTGATAACTAAAGCCGGCCGCATCCCGGCATGGACGTATTTCCTGGTCGCCGCAGCAGCCCTCATGCTCATCCCGGTGTTTCCCATAACAGGTGTGTCGGCGGCGCTGTCTGCGACCGGCCTGATCCTGGCTATCCGTGAGACACCGGGCCGGAACCGGATCATCGCCATCGTGCTGGCATCGGTTCTGCTGGCGGCCGCAGTCGGCATCACTCTGCTGTCGCTGCAGGCCGGTGACCTTGAACCGGGTCCTCCGATAGTCGAACCCCGGTAGATTTCTCAGCAGGAAGGAAGGCCCGTGCGACCCGGAGCCAGTCGGCCACTTCCTCTGTGGTCATGTATTGAACCGGCTGGCCTTGGTCCGTATTCGGTCCCAAGGACTTGCTGCTTATCTGCATATTTTCTTCTATGCGGCCACGATGGCGACGGGGGTCATCGGTACTTTTCCAAAGCGTGTTGTAAACGTGTCGTGCCCCGTTTTCGCGCACAAGAAACCCCTCCGTTCCGGGAGAAATCACCGGAAAGGAGGGGTTCGTGGGGCCCCCTGTCGGATTCGAACCGACGACCCCCGCTTTACAAGAGCGGTGCTCTGGCCAACTGAGCTAAGGAGGCATTCCTGCTTCCTGACACAACTCCGGGCCACAAAATGGCGCGGATGTCAGGACGCTAGACAAGATTAGCCCACCGACGCCCGGTGAGAAAAACCCAGAGAAAACACGCGCCGCCTCTCCCGCAAGCGAAGTCCGGGGCGAAAGCCAAAACGAAGGCCCGGCCCCGGAACGTTCCGGGGCCGGGCCTTCGTTTTGGCTTTCAACTGTGGCCGCGTATGTGCGGTTACTTCTTGGCGTCGACCGCGGCCTGCAGGTACTGGTCGAACGGGGTCTGGGCGCTGTCGCCGACGCCCCACTGTTTGCCTTCAACGAACACGGTGGGCGTGCCGGTGATGCCGATTACCGTGGCCTCCTGGGTGGTGTGCTTCACCCACGGACGGTAGGTCTTGCCATCCACGCACTGGTCGATGCTCTTGGCCCCGGCGTCGGTGGCCAGCGTCTTCAGCTCGTTGTCGGAGAGTCCGGCGCTGCCTTCGGCCGGCTGCTTGGCGAACAGCAGGTCGACGAAGGCCGAGTACTTCTCCGGGGATTCGTTGACCACGCAGGCTGCGGCGTTGGCCGCGCGCGAGGAGTAGTTCGTGGTGGACCGGCTGTCCAGGAATCCGAGGGGGCGGTACTCCACGGTGATCTTGCCCTCGTTGCGCAGCTTGGTAAGCGTTTCGTTGTACTGCGCCTCGAAGTTCTTGCAGACGGGGCAGATGAAGTCGATGTAGAGGACCACCTTGACCGGCTTGCCGGCCTCAGCCTCGGCGCGGGGGGCCGTGACCGGAGACGGCGGCGTGGCCGGAGCGGACGGAAGATCGGACAGCTTCACGGTGGCGGGATCAGTCTTCGCCACGTCGGTGTTCGCCAGCAGGGTGACACCGCCGTGGATGTTGCCGTTGGCCGGCGTGGGTCCCTCGTCGGCAACCGGGGCGTTGTTCTTGATGTTGGAGGTGACAACCAGCGCGACGATCACAATGATGGCAACGACGGCGGCAACGATGCCCCAGCCGATCAGCAGCTTGTTGCGCTTCTCTTTCTTCAGCTGCGCATCGCGGATCTCGCGGGCTTTCTCGCGCGCCGCGGCAGTGCGCTCTGCCTTAGACAGTCGGGGTTCGTTTGCGGGGCTCATTGGTTCCTCGGGTCGTTCGGCCAGGGACGGTCCACTCAGTGGCAACGTCATCATTTTAGGGGAGAAACCCGAGAACTTGCGCTTTCAAGTTTCCCTTCCGCCTGCCCAACGGACGAATAGCCCGGAAGATTCCGGGCGGCTAGGGTTGATGAAGAGCCACGAGCGGACCCCAGGGGGCACCAATGCAAGCAACGGACAGCGCCGGCCACGGCACACAGAGCACCACTGAAGCGGCGCGGACGGCCACCGACGGCTCCACCACCGGCGCCGCGGCAGGGGACCAGTTCGACTTCATGGTGGTGTCCAACCGGCTGCCCGTCGACCGCTGCTCTGCCGACGAGCCCGGCTGCGAGGACGGCTGGCGCCGCTCCCCCGGCGGACTCGTGACAGCCCTGGCCCCGATGATGACCAAGACCGACGGCGCCTGGGTGGGCTGGCACGGCGCCCCCGATGAGACGGTCAAGCCTTTCAGCCACGGCGGCATCGACCTGATCCCCGTCCAGCTGAGCACCGAGGACATCGAGCTTTTCTACGAGGGCTTTTCGAACGCCACGTTGTGGCCGCTCTACCACGACGTGATCGCCCCGCCGGAGTTCCACCGCACCTGGTGGGATTCCTACCGGAAGGTCAACCGGAGGTTCGCCGACGCCGTCATCCGCCATGCGGCCGAGGGTGCCACCGTCTGGGTGCAGGACTACCAGCTCCAGCTGGTTCCCAAGCTGCTCCGGGAGGCCCGGCCGGATCTGAAGATCGGGTTCTTCAACCACATCCCCTTCCCGCCGCCGGAGATCTTTGCCCAGCTCCCGTGGCGCCGGGCGATCATCGACGGCCTGCTGGGCGCGGACCTGGTGGGCTTCCAGCGCAGCAGCGATGCCGGAAACTTCATGCGCTCCGCACGGCGCTTCCTTGGCGCGAGCGTCAAGCAGCAGCAGGTCCATGTCAGGGGTTCCGACGGCGAAACCACCCACATCGCGAGGGCCCAGGCGTTCCCGATCTCCATTGACGTCAAGCAGATCAGCGAGCTCGCGAAGAAGCCGGAGGTGATCGAGCGGGCGCAGCAGATCCGCCGGGATCTCGGCAGCCCTAAGACCATCCTGCTCGGCGTCGACCGGCTCGACTACACCAAGGGCATCCGGCACCGGCTCAAGGCGTACGAGGAACTGCTGCAGGACGCCAAGGTCACTGTGGAGGACGCGACCCTGATCCAGGTGGCCAGCCCCAGCCGTGAGCGTGTGGAGCAGTACCGCCTGCTCCGCGAGGAGGTCGAGGGCACAGTGGGCCACATCAACGGCACCTTCGACACCATGGAGAGCACGGCCGTCCGCTACCTGCACCACAGCTACCCCATCGAAGAGATGGTGTCCCTGTACCTGGCCGCGGACGTCATGCTGGTCACCGCCCTGCGCGACGGCATGAACCTCGTCGCCAAGGAATACGTCACGGCCCGGACAAACAACGACGGAGCGCTGGTACTGAGTGAGTTCGCCGGCGCCGCCGACCAGCTCAAGCAGGCACTGCTGATGAACCCGCACGACATTGACGGCCTCAAGGACACGATCATGCGGGCCGTCAACATGCAGCCGGCCGAGGCATCACGCCGCATGCGGGCCATGCGCAAGCAGATTCTGGACCACGACGTCGACCTCTGGTCCTCCGACTTCCTGAAAGCCCTCGCCGAAAAGGTTGTACGCGATGACTCCTGACGCCGCCGGAACCCACGACTCCGACACCAACACTCCGCATACGGCCCCGCTTTCGCTCTCCCCTGAGCTGCTGGCAGCCGTGCGCCGGATCGCAGCCACCGGGCACCTGCTCGTGGCGATGGACTTCGACGGCACCATGGCACCGCTCGTGGACCATGCCGGCGACGCCCGCGCCCTCCCGCGCTCTGCAGCCGCCTTCACGGCGCTGACGGAACTGCCCCGGACGACGACGGCGCTCATCTCCGGCCGGGCGCTGGACAGCCTGCGGGCCGTCGCCTCCCCGCCGGAGGAGACGCTGCTGATCGGCAGCCACGGCGCAGAGGTCTGGATGGGGCCCGGCTCCTCGGAGCTCATGCTCGACGACGCCCAACGCGAACTCCTGGCCGAGGTCCGCCGGGAGCTTGAGGGAATCGTGGAACAGGCCCCCGGGACCCTTTTGGAGGACAAACCGGCCGGCGTCGTGCTGCACACGCGGCTCGCGTCGGACGACGTCGCCGAGGACGCCGTCGCCGCGGCGCGGGCGGTCCTCCAGGACCGCCGCGGTGTCTTCCTCAAGACGGGCAACCGCGTCCTGGAGACCTCCGTGGTGAACGCCTCCAAGGGCGAGGGCATTGCCTTCCTGCGGCAGGCCAGCGGAGCCACGGCTGTGGCTTTCGCCGGAGACGACACGACCGACGAGGACGCGCTGGCCAGCCTCGTCCCGGGCGATCTCGGCGTAAAGGTGGGGCTCGATTTCACCCAGGCCGAGTTCCGGGTGGAGGCGCCGGTGCACATCTGCGAACTGCTGGAGGCACTGCTGCGTGAGCGGAAGAAGGCCGTCGACTCCGGGAGCTAATGCGGGCCTACTGAGCAGCGGTCAACCGGGCGTTGGTCGGGACTCAGGCTCGTAGCCGATCAACCAGTGCAGTCCGTAACGGTCGAGGACCTGGCCATCTGATGCACCCCAGGGCTTCGGGGCGAGGGGGTCGATCACCCGGCCGCCGATGGCGAGCTTGTCGAACCACGCGTGGAGAACTGCCGGTTCGGCGGTCCCCAGCAGCGAGAGCATGAGGCCCTCGGACCGGACGCTTTTCTCGCCCGCTGCGGCATCCGAGCCCGCCAAAGCGACTACGCCGTTCAGCTGTCCGTGGGCAATGGCATCCGGCGGGCCGTCGCTGCGGCTGAACTCTTCGTACGTAAACAAGGCAAGCTCTCCGCCGAACACATCGGCGTAGAAGCCAAGCGCTTCACGCGCCGTGCCGGGGAAACTGACATAGATCTGCAGTGTCATGCGCACAGCCTACACACCCATTTCTGGCGCCAGGTGACGGACCCCACGTGTGACATCCGTAACGTTTTAGTCCATTTGGCATAAATCTGACATACTCTGTTTGTGATGTGGCGCACAACTACCGTGCGGCGTCATTGGATACTCCTCGGCTTCGGCCGAGGAGTATGCGCATGAAATCCCACAATTGAATTAACAACTGCATAAAACGACCATTCACTACGGATCGTCCGGCACGTACCTGCCGGTGAAGGGATTGATAACTGTGGCTACAGTTACTTTTGATAACGCAACACGTCTGTACCCGGGCACCGAGAAGCCCGCTGTTGACAAGCTCAACATTGATATCGCCGATGGCGAATTCCTGGTCCTCGTTGGACCCTCCGGCTGCGGAAAGTCGACCTCCCTGCGCATGCTCGCAGGTCTCGAGGACGTCAACTCCGGCCGCATCCTCATCGGCGACCGCGACGTCACGGACGTCCCGCCGAAGGATCGCGACATCGCCATGGTGTTCCAGAACTACGCCCTGTACCCGCACATGACCGTGGCGGACAACATGGGCTTCGCGCTGAAGATCGCCGGCGTCAGCAAGGAAGAGCGCGCCGAGCGCGTCCGTGAGGCCGCCAAGCTGCTTGACCTCGAACCTTACCTGGACCGCAAGCCGAAGGCCCTCTCCGGCGGCCAGCGGCAGCGTGTTGCCATGGGCCGCGCCATTGTGCGCAACCCGCAGGTCTTCCTCATGGATGAGCCGCTGTCCAACCTGGATGCCAAGCTGCGCGTGCAGACCCGCACCCAGATTGCGTCCCTGACCCGCCGCCTCGGCGTCACCACGGTCTACGTGACCCACGACCAGGTCGAGGCCATGACCATGGGTGACCGCGTCGCTGTGCTGAAGGACGGCCTGCTGATGCAGGTCGACACCCCGCGCAACCTGTACGACAAGCCCAAGAACGTCTTCGTGGCCGGCTTCATCGGCTCCCCCGCCATGAACCTGCTCGAACTCCCCGTCGTCGACGGCGGCGTGCAGTTCGGCGGAACCGTTTACCCGGTACCGCGCGACGTCCTCGAGGAAGCCCACGGCCAGACCGTGACCCTCGGTTCCCGTCCGGAAGACCTTGAGACTGTTGCCCAGGGTGAAGGTCTCCAGGTTGAGGTCGACGTCGTCGAGGAACTCGGCGCCGACGCGTACGTCTACGGCCACACCACGCTCGATGGCCAGAGCCACGACATCGTGGCCCGCGTCGACGGCCGCCGCCCCCCGATGAAGGGTGAGTCCATCTGGGTCCGCCCCCAGTCGGGCCACGTACACCTGTTCGACACCAAGACCGGCCTGCGCCTCGGCGACTAGTCCCCACCCACCGGCTCAGGTAGCACAGCATGGCTGACGGCGGTCCTCCCCAGGGGAGGGCCGCCGTCGGGCGTTAACAGCCCTGCTTTAGGCGCGGCCCGCCAAATACGGAAGAATTGATTCATGACCGAGGAAACCCCATGACCGAGGAAAACAGTGCCCAGTGGCACGACGAGCCCACCGACTACGGTCAGATCGGGAAACTGCCCCGGTTCGAGGCCGCCAGCGCCAATGATGACAAAGCCTCGATGGTGTCCAGTTCGCTGAGCATCACGGCCGCCGCCACCGAGCCCGAGCTGCTGGACCTACCCTGGCACATTGCCCTCGAGGACTGGCCGGCCGAATATCTGGCGGCCCTCCCCCGCGGCATCTCCCGGCACATCGTGCGCTTCGCCCACCTCGGCGGCTCCGTGATCGCCATCAAGGAAACCTCGGAGCACGTGGCCCGCCACGAGTACCACATGCTGCGCAAGCTCGCCCGGCTGGACGTTCCCGGCGTGGAGCCGGTGGCCGTCATCACCGGACGCACCACCCCGGAGGGCCGGCCGCTGAACCCCGTGCTGGTCACCCGGCACCTGAAGTTCTCCATGCCCTACCGTGCGCTCTTCTCCCAGATGCTGCGCAAGGACACCCTGACCCGCCTCATCGACGCCCAGGCCCTGCTGCTGGTCCGGCTGCACCTGATCGGCTTCTACTGGGGCGACGTCTCGCTCTCCAACACCTTGTTCCGCCGCGACGCCGGCGCGTTCGCCGCCTACCTGGTCGATGCCGAGACCGGCGAACTGTACCCGGATCTGTCCACCGGCCAGCGCGAGTACGACCTCGAAATCGCCCGCGTCAACATCGCCGGGGAACTCATGGACCTCCTCGACGGCGGCCTGATCGAGGAGAAGGTGGACCCCGTGGCCACCAGCGAGCTAATCATGGACAGCTACCGGCGGCTGTGGACCGAGCTGACGGCGAAGGAATCGTTTGAGATCGGGGAACGCTGGCGCGTGGCAGCCCGGATCCGGCGGCTCAACGAGCTGGGGTTCGACGTCGAGGAATACGCGATCAAGACCACGCAGAACGGCTCCACCATCCAGCTCCAGCCGAAGGTCGTCGACGCCGGGCATCACCAGCGCCGGCTGCTGCGCCTGACCGGCCTGGACGCCCAGGAAAACCAGGCCCGCCGCCTCCTGAACGACATGGACTCGTTCCGGGCGGACAACAATCCGGGCATGGACGAGGAATACAGCGCGCACCTGTGGGTCAGCCAGATCTTCGAACCGATCGTCCGGGCCATCCCCCGCGACCTCTCCGGCAAGCTCGAGCCGGCCGAGGCGGTGCACGAGGTCCTGGAGCACCGCTGGTACATGTCCGAGCAGGAGAACCGGCACATCCCCCTGGCGGAGGCCGTCCAGTCCTATATCGACAACGAACTCCGTCACCGCCGGGACGAGGCCGCGATCATGCTCAACCCTGACACAGGGTTGCTCAAGATCCTTGAGGTGGAGACCGAGGAATCACGCTACGGCGCCGACGAATCCGTGGACGAGTACCCGGACTCCGACGACTAAGCCGCGCGCCGGGCAGGTTGTGGCACGCCCGGGCTAAATCGCGTCAGCTAAATCGCCTTGCCGGGGTTCAGGATCCCGGCCGGATCGAAGAGTTCCTTGATCCGGCGCTGCAGCTCGCGCACGGGTTCCTTCTGCTCCAGGCCGAGCCAGCGCAGCTTGTACTGTCCGATCCCGTGTTCGCCGGTGATGGTGCCGCCCATGGCCAGGGCCACGGCAATCGACCGGTCCAGGGCGGCGCCCAGGCGGGCCATGGCATCGGGATCCACGGTATTGTCCGCCCGGTCGACCCAGAAGGTGGGGTGCAGGTTGCCGTCACCGGCGTGTGCCACGACTTTGAGCTGCACCCGGTACTCCGCGGCCATGGCCTCGAGCTCGGCGACGTAATCCACCAGCCGTGACCGCGGCACAGCCACGTCCTCGCCCACCCGGTATTCGTCGTCCACCTCGGTCCCCCGGCTGTTGCGGCGCAGTTCGACAAGCTCCTCTGCCTCCGCGTTGGCCTCCATGGTCACCACCGCTCCCCCCGCCACCAGGACCGGGCGGATGGCCGCGGCTTCCGCCGCCGCGCCGAAGCCGTCGGTCTGGATCAGCAGCAGGGATGCCCCGCGCGCGGCGAGGTCCGAGCCGTGGAGGTCATCGAGTTGGGCGAGCGAGCCGCCGTCGAGCAGTTCCATGATGGCCGGCTGCACGCGGGCCCTGCCCACGGCCAGGACCCCGGCCGCTGCGCTGCGGAAATCCGGGTAGAACGCGGCGATGGTGTGCACGTCGCGCGGCAGGTACTTCAGCCGTACGGTGACACCGACCACGATCCCCAGGGTCCCCTCCGAACCGACGAACAGCCCGGTGAGGTCATAGCCGGCGACACCCTTGAAGGTCTGGTGGCCGGTATGGATAAGGGAGCCGTCCGCGAGGACGACGTCGAGCGCCAGGACCGAGTCGCGGGTCACCCCGTACTTCGCGCAGCGCAGCCCGCCGGCGTTGGTGGCCACGTTGCCGCCGATGGTGGACATCTTGAAGCTTGCAGGATCCGGGGCATACATGAGCCCGTGCACGGCGGCGGCCGCGTTCAGGTCGGCGTTGATGACGCCGGGTTCCACGACGGCGGTCTCGTCGTCCGGATTGAGGTCCAGGATGCGGTTCATCCCCTCGAGCGTGAGCACCACGCAGCCCGCGCTCGCGTGGGCGCCCCCGGAGACCCCGGTACCGGCCCCGCGCGCCACAAGCGCGACGCCAAGGGCGGCGCAGGCACGCACAGTTGCCTGCACGTCGGCCACCGATTCGGCACGGACCACCGCCTGCGGGAGCTGATAGTCCAGGACGGGGGCCCGGTCCACGGCATAGGCGGCCAGGGTGGTCGCGTCCACGGCAATTTTGTCCGCGCCCAGGGAAGAGGTCAGCTCATCGATGATGCTGCGCATGCGGTCTCCAGTTCGGTCGAATCCGGATCCCAGTCTAAGGCCGCGCATTGTCGGTGATGCGGCTCACAGTTGCAAGCGCTTCCAGTCAGGTACGGGATAGTCCACTTGGTGGTCGAAATTGCCGCCAAAATGTGACTGGAAGCGTTTTCATTATCCAGCGTAGGAGCCCTAGTATTGCGGTCATGTCCGTTGATTCAGTTCTCCTTTCCCCCGCCGCGCTGGCCGGGCCCCTGACGGGTCCGCTGACCCCCGTGCACGCCGCAGACCACATTCCGGGATGGTGGCGCTCCGCTGTCATCTACCAGGTCTATCCGCGCTCGTTCCGGGACCTGAACGGCGACGGGATCGGCGATCTCGCCGGCATCACGGCGGAACTGCACCGCCTTGCGGAACTGGACATCGACGCCGTCTGGCTTTCCCCCTTCTACCGGTCCCCGCAGCGCGACGCAGGCTACGACGTCAGTGACTACTGCGACGTCGACCCCCTGTTCGGCACACTGGACGATTTCGCCGCCATGATGGCCGAAGCCACCCGGCTGGGAATGCGGATGATCGTTGACCTGGTGCCCAACCACTGCTCGGACCAGCACCATGCTTTCCAGGCTGCCCTGGCCGCGCCTGCCGGCAGCCCGGAGCGGGACATGTTCATCTTCCGCGACGGCCGCGGAACGTTCGGCGAGGAACCGCCGAACAACTGGCAGTCCCACTTTGGCGGTTCAGCCTGGACCCGGATCACCGAACCGGACGGCGCCCCCGGGCAGTGGTACCTGCACCTCTTCGACTCCTCCCAGCCGGACTTCAACTGGGACAACCGCGCCGTCCACGAAGAATTCGAACGGGTCCTGCGCTTCTGGCTGGACCGTGGGGTCTCCGGTTTCCGGGTGGACGTGGCGCACGCCCTCGTCAAGGCCCCTGGCCTGCCCGAATGGGGCGGCCGGGCGGACGGCAGCAGCTCCGACGGCTTCCCCGGAAGCGACGCTCCGATGTTTGGCCAGCCCGCGCTCCACGACATCTACCGTCGGTGGCGTCAGATTCTCGCGGAGTACGGCCCCGACCGGATCCTCTGCGCCGAGGCAAACGTGGACCCGCTCCCCCGGCTCTCCGATTGGGTGCGCCCGGACGAAATGCACCAGGCCTTCAACTTCCCCTACCTGCACGCGGGCCTCGATGTTCACCGGATGCGCCACATCGTCACGGAGTCACTGACGGCACTGGACGCCGTCGCCGCCCCCAGCACGTGGGTGCTCTCCAACCACGACGTCGTCCGCCACGCCACCCGCTTCGGGTACGACGGCCAGGCTCCGCGCGACGGTGACGGAATCGGCACCTGGGATCCGCAGCCGAACGAGGAGCTCGGACGGTCCCGGGCGGCCGCGGCGTCCCTGTTCATGCTGGGGCTGCCCGGCGGGGCCTACCTCTACCAGGGTGAAGAGCTTGGCCTGCCGGACGGCATCGACATCCCGGACACCCGCCGCCAGGACCCCACGTTTGCCCGCACCGGCGGCGCACGGCTGGGCCGCGACGGCTGCCGTGTCCCGCTGCCCTGGCGGGCCGGGGAGGTCAACGCCGGATTCGGCCACGGCCAGGACCCCTGGCTGCCGCAGCCAGAAAGTTTCTCACGGCTGGCACGGGATGTGCAGTCGGCTTCGCCGTCGTCGCATCTGAGCCTCTACAAGCGCATGCTGGAGCTGCGCCGCCGGCTCGACCTTGGCCGCGGCTCGCTGTCCTGGTACGAGGACCTCTGCACCGATACGAGCCTTGCCTTCGTCAACGGCTCCACGCTGGTCCTGCTGAATGTCGGGTCCGCGCCCCTGGACCTGCCGGCCGGACGGGTGCTGCTGCGCAGCTCAACGCCCGCGGGTGCCGGCTACGACGCCGGGGACATGGCTGGCGCGGGCGATCCGTTAGGCTCAGGTGAAGCTGTTTGGCTGGAAATCTATCTCGAGGATACGGAGGGCTAGGCATGCCCGGCATCAAGGACGTCGCGGAACGGGCCGGCCTGTCCATCGCCACCGTTTCACGCGCCTTGAGCGGCAAGGGCAATGTCTCACCGCGTAGCCGGGAGCGGGCCCGCACCGCCGCCGCAGAGCTCGGTTTCGTCGCGTCGTACCAGGCCTCCGGCCTGGCCTCCGGACGGACCCACAATGTGGGCCTCGTTGTCCCCTCCGTCCACCGGTGGTTCTTTTCCTCGGTGGTCGAAGGTGTCTCGGCGACCCTGCTGGATGCCGGCTACGACCTCACGCTGTACAACGTCAGCCAGGGCCGGGAGCGCCGCCACAGTGTGCTGAACGACTTCCTGCTGCGCAAACGCGTGGATGCCGTGATCGCTGTGTCCCTGGAGCTCTCCGAGGCCGAGATCGACCAGCTGCTGGCCATCCATCGCCCCATCGTGGGGATCGGCGGCCCGTTGCCCGGGGCGTCGACCATCCGCATCAATGACGCCGGCGTTGCGGAGGCCGCGGCCCGGCACCTCATCCAGCTTGGCCACAGCAAAATTGCCCACATGACCGGCGAAGCCGCCTACGAGCAGGATTTCCGTCTTCCCGGCACCCGCCAGGCGGGGTTCAAGAAAGCCATGCGGGACGCGGGACTGGTGGTCCGGCCGGAATGGCAGGTCTCCGCCGATTTCACGATCCGAGGCGCCTACGCCAACGCCCGTGAGCTGCTCGGCGGCTCGCCGGAGCGTCCCACGGCTGTCTTTGCCGCCTCGGACGAGATGGCGATCGGCACGATCCTCGCTGCCCGGGATTTCGGGTTGCGGGTGCCGCAGGATCTCTCCGTCATCGGCATCGACGGCCATGAGCTGGGTGAAGTCTTCGGGCTGACCACGTTCGATCAGGACGCGCGAGGCCAGGGAGCGTTAGCCGTGCGGCGTTTGCTGGCCAGGCTCGACGGCGCCGGAGACACGGCGGCCGCGCATACCGAATACCCCACGCGCTTCGTCATCCGGTCCAGCACCGCCGTTCCGCCCGTCGAGCAGGGACCCTTGCGCGCCTGAGCCCGGGCAAGGCCCGCCCGGTGCCCGCCCGTCCCAGGGGCCGTTCAGGCGTCCGGGCTGTCCGCGCCGGCGCCACCCATGAACCGAACGAAGCGGTCCAGGACGGCGGGCCAGCCTGCCGCATACTCCGCCCGGGCTGCCGCGGGGTCCTCGGCGCCCTCCCAGCCGCTGTGGACCAGGCGGAGCTCTGTCCCCTCGTCTACCGCCTTGAACGCCACCCGGAGTTCGGTGGACCACATGGCAGTGGTTCCGGGGTGCCAGCTGGCGTGGAAGGACAGCGGGGGCTGCCAGTCGTCAATCGATCCCCAAACAGCCGTCCGGCCGTCATCCGAGGACTCCATGATCAGGTTCTCCTCGAACTCGACATAGGAGCCGGCGCCATAGACGCTGTGGTCCTCAAGCGGCCACCAGAGGTGCGTGTGTTCCGTAAATCCCATGAAGGCCCGGGCGACTGCGCCCGGCACCACAACGCTGACGACGACGGGATCGAGTTCGTCCGTCGCGGCAGGTTCCGGCGCTCCGGAGGGAGCATGGCTAAAGAGGTTATCCATGGGCAACAACTCTACCCGCGCGGCCAGCTCCCTAATCCATGGGTGGCTGACGGCGGTTGTGGCGTTGTTCCGCGTCTCCTGCCCTGGACTTGTCCTGGTCTGAGTCCGGGCCTCTCGTCCTGCCCGCGCTCCGGGTCGGGGACCCCGAGCCTGCAGGGGGTCGTTAAATGCGGGAGGACCCCAACCTGGTGGTTGGGGTCCTCGACCGTTAATGGTGTTCCGGCGGTGACCTACTCTCCCACACCCTCCCGGGTGCAGTACCATCGGCGCTGTGGGTCTTAGCTTCCGGGTTCGGGATGGGACCGGGCGTTTCCCCCACGCTATGACCGCCGTAACCCTTGCTCCGCCACG
>NZ_FUZD01000031.1:0-26018 GCF_900168135.1 Arthrobacter sp. 49Tsu3.1M3 | reverse complement strand
CAGACCGGCCGCGCCCTCGGCCCGGAAACGTCTGACCCACCGGTACGCCGTCTGCCGGGACACACCCAGCTCCGCGGCGATATGGGCGACCGGGCGGCCTGCGGCCACACGGTCAACGATCAGGAGTCTTCCATGAACTGTTAGACGGGCATTAACGTGGGACACGAGGACCTCCGAGCGCAAAGTGTGTGAACTAGACAGCTCCACTTAGCCCGGAGGTCCTCCTCGTTTTCAAGCCCTACATGTCAACAACGTCCCGGCGCAGTACACCTAGTGGGCGGCGGCCACGGCGCCCTCCCGGGCAACCGTCTTCGGGTCAGTGAGTTTCTTGTTCGGCAGGGCGAACGTGATCAGGAAGGCGATGCCGGTGAGCACGGCGGCCGTGAGCATGACGGCGTCGATCGACTGCGCGAAGCCCTCGGTGATGGGGCGCGTCAGCGTCGCGTTGGCGGTGTGCAGCCAGCTGGTGTCGTTGAGTGAATCGTTGGTGGCACCGTTTTTGAAGAACTCGTAGAGCTTGGCGTTGGCAGGGTCGGCGGCCACGGCCGGATCCTTGAGCACCTTGAGGTAGTCAGCATTCTGCGCGGCGTCCTTCATGCCCGTGGCGATCTTGTCGGCCGCGAGGCTGAAAAGCATCGAGATGAACACGGCCGTTCCAACGGCGCCGCCCATGGAGCGGAAGAACGCGGCGGAGGAAGTGCCCACGCCCATGTCCTTCGAGGGCACGGAGACCTGCATGGCCAGCGTCAGCGGCTGCATGCAGAAGCCCAGTCCCAGGCCGAAGAACACGGCGATGGCGCCGGGGACCCACAGCGGGGTGTCCACGCCGAGGGAGAGGCCCATGACGACGGCGGCCACCGTCAGCGTGGCGGTGCCAAGGATCGGGAAGATCCGGTAGGTGCCCGAGGCCGAGATGGTCCGGCCCGCGGTGATGGAGCCGGTGAGGATGCCCACGGTGAAGGTGATCATCATGAGGCCGGCCTCGGTGGGGGTCAGGCCCTTGACCAGCTGCAGGTACATGGGCAGCATCGCGATGGCGCCGAACATGCCGATGCCGATGATGAAGTTCAGCAGCGAGGACAGGCCGAAGGTGATGTTCTGGAACAGCCGGAGCGGGATCAGCGCGTAGTCGGCGGCGTGCCGTTCGGCCAGCAGGAACGCGATGATACCCACGACGCCGAGTGCGTAGCAGAGGTAGGAGTTCGCGGAGCTCCAGCCCCAGGTGCGGCCCTGTTCGGCCACGAGGAGGAGCGGCACAATGGCCAGGGTGATGGCCGCGGCGCCCCAGTAGTCGATCTTCTGCTTCACGTGCTTGGCGGGGAGGTGCAGGTACATGAACACCACCGTGAGGGCCGCGAGGCCGATCGGGATGTTGATCAGGAACACCCAGCGCCAGCCGTCGATCCCGAGGATGGTTTCGGTGCCCGCAAAGGCGCCGCCGATCACCGGGCCCAGGACGGAGGAGATGCCGAAGACCGACATGAAGTAGCCCTGGTACTTGGCCCGGTCCTTGAGCGGCACGATGTCGCCGATGATGGTCAGGGCGAGGGCCAGGAGGCCGCCGGCGCCCATGCCCTGGATGCCGCGGGCAATGGCGAGCTCGGTCATGGAGTGGACCGAGCCGGCGTAGAGCGAACCGGCGAGGAAGATCACGATGGCGATGAGGTACAGCGGGCGGCGCCCGAAAATGTCGCTGAGCTTGCCGTAGAGCGGCGTGCTCACCGTGGAGGTGATGAGGTAGGCGGTGGTGGCCCAGGCCTGCAAGGAGAGGCCGTCGAGGTCGTTGGCGATCGTGTAGATCGAGGTGGACACGATCGTCTGGTCCAGCGAAGACAGGAACATGCCGAGCATGAGTCCCACCATGACGGTGATGGTCTGACGGTGGGTCAGGACCTCTCCCGCGGCGCGCACGGAGGTGGTTTTGGACATGACTGCTCCAAGGTGAAGTGGGGGATTAAGCGGATAGTTGCTTTCAGTAACTATGTTACTGGCTGAATTGTTCCCGCCACTACCTCGGGGAGAAGAAAGTCCTTAGCGTTCGACCAGGATCCCGTCCGGATCGCACCAGATCATCACGCCGGGGCGGATGGCCACGCCGTCGATATCCAGGGGCACGTCGATTGCCCCGGCCCCGTCCTTGGCGCTCTTGCGCGGGTTGCTGCCGAGTGCCTTGACCCCGAGCGGCAACCCCGCGATGGCGAGCCGGTCCCGGATGGCACCGTTGATAACGACGCCGGCCCAGCCGTTCGCGACGGCGCTGGCCGCGATCATGTCCCCCATCAGCGCAGTGCGGAGGGAGCCGGCGCCGTCGACCACCAGGACGGAGCCGTGGCCGGGAGTGGCCAGCACGGACTTGACCAGCCCGTTGTCCTCAAAACAGCGGATGGTCCGGACCGGCCCGCTGAAGTGCGTGTGCCCGCCCAGGGACTGGAACTGCACCGACACGGATTCCAGCTCCCCGCCGCGCTCGTCGAAAAGGTCTGCAGTATTCATGGCGGAAGCGTTCACAGTGACTCCTTGCGTGTTAACCGGATGGCGTGGTTGGCAGCGTGTTTCATGACCGAGACTCGCACATTGCGCCCAGATCTGCCGAGTCCCGGTAGTCTGGCTGCGCACTGATACATATGCCTGATCATCAGTTCCAGGGGGAGCCATGAGCATGTCCGATACCACCGCGCCGGCGCTCGCCGAACCCGAACGCCGCGTCCGGCCTGTCTGGACGGCAGGGGTGGTGCTGGTCAACGTCGGCATCAACGCGGCATTCTTCGGCCCGCTCCAGGTGCTCCTCGGCCAACAGGCGGCCGCCTTCAGCGAACCGGACAAGGAAGCCATCCTCGCCCTCGTGACGGGTGCGGGTGCGGCCGTGTCCCTGGTCGCCAACCCCCTCTTCGGCGCCTTCAGTGACCGGACCACCGCACGGCGGGGCCGGCGGGTGCCCTGGGTGCTCTTCGGTGCCGTCCTGGGTGCCGCGGCCCTGATCGCGCTGGCGGGCGCCCCGGGCGTTGCCGCCATGACGCTGCTCTGGTGCCTCGTCCAGGCCGGCTGCAACGGCGCCTACGCGGCCATCACGGCGGCCATCCCGGACCGCGTGCCGGTACCCCAGCGCGGCACCGTCGGCGGCCTTGCCGCCATGGGCCAGACAGCGGGAATCCTGGCGGGGGCGGTGATCGCCGCCGCCGTCGCCGGAAACTTCGCCGCGGGGTACGTTGTCTGTGCGGTGGCGCTGCTCGCCGGCGTCGTGCTCTATTACTTCAAGAACGACGACGTTCCGCTGCCTGCGCAGGCCCGTCCGCCGTTCAGCCTGGGCGGCTTTGTGCGGGGCTTCTGGATTTCCCCGGCCCGCCATCCGGATTTTGCCTGGGCCTGGCTGACGCGGCTCCTGGTGAACATTGGCAACCATATGGTCACCCTCTACCTGCTGTTCTTCCTCAACGACGCCGTCCGGGTCCGCGAAACCCAGGGCATCGAGCCCGAGTTTGGCGTCCTGATCCTCACGGGCCTGTATGCGGTCATGGTGATCATCACCAGTGTGGTCGGCGGCCGGCTGAGCGACCGCCTGGGCCGCCGGAAGCCGCTGGTCATCATCTCGTCCGCCGTGATCGCCGCAGCCTCCCTCATTCTTGCGTTCGCACCCACCTGGCCGGGTGCGCTGATCGGCGCGTCCGTGCTCGGCATCGGCTTCGGCTGCTATCTGGCGGTGGACTTTGCCCTCATCACCCAGGTGCTGCCGAACGCCCTGAGCCGGGGCAAGGATCTTGGCGTCATCAACGTTGCCAACTCGCTGCCGCAAGTGCTCGCCCCGCTGATTGCGTACCCCTTTGTTGCCTTCTGGGGCGGCTATGTGGCGCTGTACGTGGCGGCCGCCGTGATTGGGCTTCTGGGGGCCGTGTTCGTGGTGAAGATCAAGGGCGTGGACTGAACCGCCCGCGTTCCGTGCAGGGGGCTTCGGCGCCCCGGTCTACTCGCCGGACGCCGGGAATCGTGGCGTATAGTGGACGGCAATTGCCGCGGCAGCGCGGTGGGCGGATCGCGCCCGGCTGCCGAGAAAAACGACCCCCGGAACGCTGCTGATGCCTGATTTTCACTCAGATCTTCCACCGATGGCCCCTCCACCCACTCTGCCCCGGCAGCGGCTCCGTTACGTGCGCATCCTTGATGTCGCCGCGGGCTTTGCCCGCAAGGGCCTGGACTCCGTGGTCCTGTCTGAGGTGGCGGCCAAGGCGGACGTGCCACTGGGGACGCTGTACCGCTACTTTCCGTCGGCCACCCAGCTGGTCCTGGCGCTGTACCGCAAGCAACTGGGCGAACTGCTCGCGGGGAGCTCGCCGGCGGCGGGCAAGGTTGCGGCCCAGGCCCTCGCGGGAGTGGTGATGGAGATCTTCCATATGCGCCTGATGCAGCCCGCCGTGGAGCAGTCCCTCAACCGGGCGGTCTACGTCAAGGACAACGACACCACACGGCTGCTGCGCGAGATCGACGCGACGGCCGAGAAGGCAGTGACGGCGGCGTGCGGCGATCCGGCCGTGGCCCGGGTCCTGCTGCTGACGGTTACGGGCCTGGTCCAGGCCGTCCGCTGCCGCCGGCTGTCCCTCTTCGAAGCGGAGGAGGACCTGAAGAAGGCCTGTTCGCTCCTGCAGCGGCCCCCGCAGGCCGCGTAACTGGTCTAGACCAGCGACCCGGAATATGCCCTCCCGCACGTGATCCGGGTCACATATTTCGGAGAAGAAACGTTTCACCACGGCAGGGTAGCGCTCCCGGCGGGCGTAACGGGCGTGAGGCTCTGTTTACGATTGCTGGACCGGAGCCGGCTGAGGCCGGCTAATCGGGGAAACACCGGCGACCGCCACCTCTGGTCGCCGCCGCCCCTGCCAGACCAACTTGAGCATCCTTGCTTGAGCTTCCATGAGCCGTGCGCCCACGGTGAGCCCCAGGAGACAACGACGTGTCCACTGAAACGATCATTCCCGCCGATTCCACCTCCCCGGCTGAGGCAGTAGCCGTGCTCAGCGACGAGGAGATCTTCGCATCCCACGAGGGCGGCAAGCTGTCGATTTCCAGCACCGTCCCGCTTGCCAGCAAGCGCGACCTCTCCATCGCGTACACGCCCGGTGTCGCCCAGGTCAGCCGCGCCATCCACGCCAACCCGGAGCTCGCCAAGACGCTCACGTGGGCCCAGCGCCTCGTCGTGGTGGTCAGCGACGGCACGGCCGTGCTGGGGCTGGGCAACATCGGCGCCAGCGCCTCGCTGCCCGTGATGGAGGGCAAGTCCGCACTGTTCAAGGCCTTCGGCGAACTCGACTCCATCCCGCTGGTCCTCAACACCACCGACGTCGACGAAATCATCGAGACACTTGTCCGGCTGCGCCCCAGCTTCGGCGCCGTCAACCTTGAGGACATCGCCGCGCCCCGCTGCTTCGAACTCGAGGAGAAACTCATCGAGGCCCTGGACTGCCCGGTCATGCACGATGACCAGCACGGCACCGCCGTCGTAGTCCTCGCCGCCCTGACCAACGCCGCCAAGGTGACCGGCCGGACCCTCGAGAGCCTGCGTGTGGTGGTCTCCGGCGCGGGGGCCGCCGGGATCGCGGTCGCCGAAATCCTGCTGACGGCGGGGATCGGCGACGTCGTCCTCCTGGACTCCCGCGGCACCATCAATAAGGACCGCGCGGACATCGCCGCCGATCCGGCCAGCAAGAAGGCCCAGCTCGCCGCCCGCAGCAACCCGCGTGGCGTGGCGGGCGGCCCGGGGGAGGCGCTGCTCGGCGCCGACGTGTTCGTCGGGGTCTCCTCTTCGAAGCTGGGCGAGGAGCACCTCAAGCTGATGAACCACAGCTCGATCGTGTTCGCCCTGTCGAACCCGGACCCGGAAGTCCTCCCGGAGGTCGCGAGCAAGTACGCGGCCGTCGTCGCCACCGGACGCAGCGACTTCCCGAACCAGATCAACAACGTCCTGGCCTTCCCCGGCATCTTCCGCGGCGCCCTCGACGCCGGTGCCCGCCGGATCACGCCGGCCATGAAGCTCGCCGCGGCCCGGGCCATCGCGGAACTGGCCGAGGATGACCTTTCCGCGGACTACATCGTGCCCAGCCCGCTGGATCCGCGCGTGGCCCCGGCTGTCTCCGCCGCAGTCGCCGCGGCGGTGGCCGCCGAGTAGCCGGACCGCGTCAGAAGGCATCCGAGACCGGACCACGACGGCGGCGCTTCCTTGAGGGGGAGCGCCGCCGCTGTCGTTTTTCGGGAAACAACCAGCCCTCGGCCAGGAATCCGGGAAATTCGAGTATTGACTACTCGGGTTGCAGGCCGCCGCGCCGTCCTACGCTGGGCCCAGCATTCCAGCCGCAGCGGCCCCAGGGCCTGCCGCGGGGGTCTGCCGGCTGGGCGGGGAATCGAAGTCTCACTTCACACCAGGCATCCGGAAGCTCCGGGTCGCGGCTGTGGACTTTCCGCGGCCCAAACCCCGGCGCCACGAGCAGTTCGCGGCGCCGGGACCGTTTCCGATTCGTGAGAAGGAGCAGGACATGAAGAAGTTGCTAGCGGCGGGGGCCATTGCGGGACTTGTTCTCTTGGGCGGGGGGTTGGCGCCGGCCAACGCAGCCCCGCCGGAGGGCCAGCTCTGCCCGGAATGGGACACCGGCAGAATAAACGTGGCCGACGGCATCAAGTCTCTGGAAATCACCGCCCCGGACGGTCTGGAGATCATCGCCGTCTGCGTCAAGGCCGGCTCTGCCAAGCAGGGCCTCGGCGCCCAGATCGACTACTTCTATTCCAGCCAGCTGTCCGTGACAATCTCGCACTACTCGGGCAAGGACATCTCGCACTACTCCGTCATGTACGGGGAGCCGTCCGGAAGTTAGGCGCCGGCATCTTCGGGCCCGGGGCCGTCAACGGCAGCCCCGGGCCCGGCCATAGACTGGGGCGATGAACCCCGAGTTTGTCGTGACAGTGCTCTGCGGCCTCGCCATCGTGGTGGGCGTTGCCGGGACCATCATTCCCGTTCTGCCCGGCAGCATCCTGATCGGTGCGAGCCTGCTTGCCTGGGCCCTGTGGGGCGGCGCCGGGACCACCGGTTGGGTGGTCTTCGGGATCGGGATGCTTTTCGTGCTGGCCGGCATGGCCGCCAGCACCGTCCTGACCGGCCGGAAGCTCAAGGAGCACAGCATCCCGAGCCGTTCAGTGGTGGTGGGCCTCGTGCTGGGCGTGGCCGGCATGTTTGTCATCCCCGTGGTGGGGCTCTTTGTCGGCTTCGCCGCCGGGCTCCTGCTCAGCGAGCTGCAGCGCACCCGCGTGTTCGGCACCGCGGTGGCCTCGAGCTGGGCGGCGCTGAAGGCCACGGGTCTGGGCATGATCGTGGAATTCGGCCTTGCGTGCCTCGCCGCGAGCACCTGGGTGATCGGCCTCTGGGTGGCGTCGGCCGCCTAGCAGCGGCCTGCCGGTGCCTACTACCATGGGGGAATGAGCGCCGGACTTGGCGAATCCGCCCCCCAAATTCCTGACGGCCGCATTTCCGCTGGCCAGCTTGCTGACGGCCAAAGTCCCGACGGCCAGCCCAGGCCGTACACGGACACCCGCGACCTGACGCCGTTCCGCAAGGTTGTGGTCCGGACCCCCGTCCGCGGCCTGGCCGGCACCGTGGGCGGCGCGGTGGCCGGACTCATGGCAGGCCGGGCCCCCGGGACGCTGGCCGCCGAAGGCGGGGTGCCCCGGCTGGGCAGGGTGGGGGGCCGGGCCTCCGCCAAGAGATTGAAAGCCGTGCACTCCGCCGTCTTCGGCAGCACCGATCCTGACCGCCTGATTGCCTTGGCCCGCTCCTACCCGGGCTGGGCCGGGGTGTGCTACCTGATGGCCGGGCTGCTGGCATATTCCCACGGCGGGCACCTGCGCGCGTCCGAACTCCTGCAGCACGGCCTGAGGCTGCGGAACGACGAGGACGCCAACCGCTACGCCGGCGAATACCTGGCCGGCGTGGTCACCAGGGTGGAGGTGGCCGAGCGGATTGAGGTTCCGGTGCTCTTCTCCGAGGAGGCCGTGTTCCTGGCGCTGTCCCATTCCCTGCGTGAGACCGGTCAGACGGAGGCGGCGCTGGCGGCGCTGGCCGGCCTGCCGCCGTCGTTGCCGCTCGCCCTGGCGCGCTGTTCGCTGGAGGCCGAGCTGGGACGCGACGTCGACGTGGTGGCAGAGACCGAGGGCCTGCTGAACGCGGACGATCTGTCCGCGGCGCTGCTGCTGGTGCGTGCCCGGTCGCTGCGCAGGCTCGGCGCCTACACCGCTTCCCGTTCGGCCCTGCAGGAAGTCCTGCGGCGCAGGAAGACTGACTTCACCCTCCGCAGCGACGCGCTGACGGACACCGCCCTGCTCCTCCTCGAGGCGGGCCGCAAAACCCTTGGCGGCCGGGACTGGCAGCGCCACAAACCGGCGCAGCTGGAGGCCGTGAAAGCCATCCGCAAAGACGCCGAGATGCACGAACTCTGGGACCGAGAATACGGGCGCGCTGACGACGACTGACATGCGTCCACGCCCGACTGCGGCCAAATCCACGTATCCACTACTCTTGCGGGCCTATGGGGCGGGGAGTACAAACGAGGCATGAGAGATGCGGTGGAGCGCTGGATGCAGCACTACATCACGGCGTGGACGACGAACGATCCGGAGGACATCCGGGCGCTGTTTACCGAGGACGCCATCTATGCGACCAGCCCCCAGGAAGCTGAACCGTGGCGGGGCCGGGACGATATCGTGGAGCACTGGCTTGCCGGGCGCGATGAGCCGGATGACTGGATGTTTGAGTGGAAGCTGCTGGGGGTCGACGGCGGCCGGGCGTTTGTGCAGGGCCTGACGACCTACCGCGGCAACAGCCGGAGCTATGACAACTTGTGGGTCATCCAATTGACCGCGGACGGCCGCGCGTCGTCCTTCACGGAGTGGTACATGCAGCGCAAGTAGCCCCGAGGCGAATTAGCGCCATCACCCGCGCGTCATGGCTGCGCTGACGGCGGGCGCGATCTGCTCGGCGAGCAGCAAGGCGCCCAGAGCCAGCATGATGATCCCGCTGGCCAGCGTCACTTGGCGCGCTGCGCCCGGCCTGGCCTGCAGCAGTTTCCGCGCCAGGAGTGCCACACAGCTGTAGATGACGCCCACGAGCAGGATGAAGGTCAGCCCGAGCAGACCCGACTGGACCGGAACCGGCCACGCGGCGTCGGGGCTGACGAACTGCGGGACCAGGGCCACGAAGAACAGCAGACCCTTGGGATTGATCCCGCTGATGCCCATGCCCTGGAGGAAAACCCGGAACTGGCTCGCGGGTGTGGCGGCACCGGGAGCAGCGGTGCCGGTGCTGAAGCTGGCCCCGCGCCAGGACCGCAGGGTGCTGAAGCCCAGCCACAGCAGATAGAGGGCGCCCGCCGCCGTCAGCCAGCCCAGCACGCCGGGCATCCCGGCCAGCAGTGCCGCCAGGCCCAGCACCAGCAGCGCCGTGTGGAGGGCGTAGCCCCCGCAGAGCCCGGCGACGGCGGGCGCGAAGCTGCGCTGCCTGAGCCCGGCCGCGATCGAATAGGCCCAGTCGACGCCGGGGGTGCAGGCCAGGGCGACGGCGACAACCAGGAAGGCGAGGAAAAGCTGGGGGTTCATGGCGGGCTCCAGTAGTGCGGCACCCCGTGGCGGGTACAAGAAAAACTCTAGGCAAATTCGGCTGGGAAGTGCTCGCTTATTTACTGGTGAATCACCGCTTTTGGGTAAGATAATTGCGTGATTGATGCAATTGACAGAAGTATTTTGCGTTACCTCAAATCGGACGGCCGGATGACTGCCACGGCCCTGGCGGCCAAGGTGGGGCTGACCGTTGCCCCGTGCCACCGCCGGCTGCGGGACCTGGAGGCCGCCGGGATCATCCGGGGCTACCGGGCGGACATTGATCCGGCCGCGGTGGGGCTCGGTTTCGAGGCGATCGTGTTCGTGACCCTGCGCCAGGTGGACCGTTCCACCATGGAGATCTTCGAAAGCCGGGTGGCCGGCAATCCCAACATCGTCGAGGCCCAGCGGCTCTTCGGGTCGCCGGACTACCTGCTCAAGGTCATCGCGGAGGACCTGCCCTCCTACCAGCGTTTCTATGACAGTGAACTGACCTCGCTGCCCGGCGTCGAGCGCCTGACGTCAACGCTGGTCATGAAGAACCTGAAGGCCAACGCCGGGCCGCCGGTCTAGACGCGGCCGCCTGCTCAGGCGCCGAGCAGTCCCGTGGTCCGGTAGGGAATGACCTCGCGCAGGAACATGCTCGTTGAGGTCCGGACGATTCCGGGACACAGCCGGATTTCCTCGGACACGCGGTAGAGATCGTCCGGGCTCTTGGCCACCACCCGGATCAGGAGATCGGTGTCGCCGGCGGGTGCGTGGCATTCGAGCACCTCCGGGATGTTGCGCAGGGCGGCGATCGCCTCGTTGAGGTGGCTCTGGTCCAGTTCCGCGCTGACCGCGGCCGCCACGCCGCGACCCAGGGCGGACGGCAGCACCCGGCTGCTGTTCGGCCGGAGCGCGCCCGACGCCGACATCCGCTCCAGGCGGGACTGGACGGTGCCGCGGGCCAGGCCCAGCTTCTGCGCCAGCACCATGACCGGCACGCGGGGATCTTCGTCCAGCGCGGCGAGGATCCGCCGGTCCGTCGCGTCGAGCTCCTGCAAAATGACCACTTCCTGTTCACGGTCCGGGCTGCGGTTGATCAGATTGACTACTCTGAGGCCAGCCCGTTGCACCAACTGTAGGGCTTCTGCTCAAATGGTGACAACAAGGGGACGAGGCCACCGCCACGATCCCGAAGGCTACGGACATCCCGGCACACCACCCGGACCCCGGACGAGGCTCCCGCAAGGAGCCAGCCGCTGACTGACTCTTGTTCACGCATCGTCATTCCGCACAACGCACTCGCGGCAAGAGCCCCTGAGCCACCGACGTCGGATTTCCCGAAGTCATCGGTAGCTGAGGGGCTCTTGTGCTGCTCCGCATAGGCTAGTCACATGACGTTAGCTGGCCGCTTCGCCCCCAGTCCCTCCGGCGAACTGCATGTGGGCAACCTCCGGACGGCCATCCTGGCGTGGCTGTTCGCCCGGTCCGGGGGGCGGCGGTTCCTGCTGCGGGTGGAGGACCTGGACCGTGCCCGGGCCGGCGCCGAGGCCGAGCAACTCCGCGACCTTGCGGCGATCGGCGTGAGCTGGGACGGCGGCGTCGTGCGCCAGACAGAGCGTGAGCACCTGTATAACGCGGCCATCGCGGAGCTGACGGCGGCCGGCCTGACCTATGAGTGCTTCTGTACCCGCCGGGAAATCCAGGAGGCCCCCTCCGCGCCGCACGCTCCGCTGGGCGCCTACCCGGGAACCTGCCGGAACCTCAGCGGCACCGAGCGCGAGGCCAAGCGGGCCGCCCGGCCGCCGGCCGTCCGGCTCCGCTCCACCGTGGCCGAGGTGACGGTCCGGGACGTGCTCCACGGCAGTTACACCGGGGTGGTCGACGACTTCGTGCTCCGGCGCAACGACGGCGTGACCGCCTACAACCTGGCCGTGGTGGTGGACGACGCCGCGCAGGGCATCGACCAGGTGGTCCGTGGCGATGACCTGCTGCCGTCCACGCCACGGCAGGCCTATTTGGCGTCGCTTCTCAATATGCCTGTTCCGGAATATGCGCATGTGCCGCTGGTACTGAACGCCGACGGCGCCAGGCTGGCCAAGCGCGACGGCGCCGTCACGCTCGCCGACCTGGCGTTCGCCGGCGTAGGCGTGGACCAGGTCCGGGATACTCTGCTGGATTCCCTCGGCCTCCCGCCGGGCCGCCTCAACGATGTCCTCACCGCCTTCGACCCGGCCGCTCTGCCCCGCGAGCCCTGGGTGTGGCCCGGGGTGCCGGGAGTGCACAAGGGGGCGCATCCGGGAACCGGCCTCCGGGCCGGGACGGACAGCCGCGGCGCGTAGGCTGGATTCATGACCGAGCCCGCACACCCCCAGCCCCGCTTCACTGTCGAGACAGCCAAGGTCCTGGCCGAGGTGGCCCACAACCGCCAGAAGGACAAGCTCAAGCGGCCATACCGGGAGCATGTGCTCGCCGTCGGGGACGCCTTGGCGGACTTCGACGACGACATCCGGATCGCCGGGTACCTCCACGATATCGCCGAGGACACCCCGATGACGCGCCAGGCACTCCTGGACATGGGGGTCTCCGAGCGTGCCGCGGACATCATCGAACGGGTCACGAAGCGCTTGCATGAGAACCCGGACGACTACCAGGCCGGCATCCGGTACATCGCCGAGGACCACGATGCCACGCTCGTGAAGATTGCCGACAACGCGCACAATTCGCTGCCCGAACGGGTCAAGGCGCTGGCCGAGAAGTGGCCGGACAAACCCCCGGTCACCCGCTACGACGATGCCCGCCCGGTGCTCTACGCCGCCGTTCCTGTCGAGGAAACCCGGAAAATCCTGGCCCGGATCAATCCCTGGCTGTTGAACGAACTCGACGACATGCTCGACGAGGCGGACGACACGGACTACGAGTTCCTTTCCTACGACGCCCCGGCAGCAGACGCGGCAGCAGACCCGGCAGCAGACGCTGAAGCTGGGCCGGGCGAGGCACCGGCCGGTGAAACCGGGTCCGCACGGGACTGAGCATGCGCGCCTACGTCCTCACCCGCTACGGCGGCCCGGACGCCATGGAACTCCGGGATGTTCCGGTTCCCCGGCCCGGCCCGGGTGACGTCCGGATCAAGGTCGCCGCGGCGGGGCTGAACCCGGTGGACTTTAAATTCCGCCAGGGCGCGCTCCGGCCGATCAGCCATGTCCGCCTGCCGATCGTTGCCGGCTGCGAACTCGCCGGGACGGTGGAAGCAATCGGACCCGGGCCCAACCGCTTTTCCATCGGCGACCGCGTCTACGCCCGGGTGGACAAGGCCAGGCTCGGAGCCTTCGCCGAGCTGGTGTGCGTGCAGCAGGAATTGGTGGCCGCCATCCCGGCGTCGCTGGGATTCGCCGGGGCCGCAGGACTGCCGCTGGCCGGGCTCACGGCGCTCCAGGCCCTCCGCGATGAACTTGCCGTGGGCCGCGGCTCCCGGCTCTTTATCTCCGGCGGCGCCGGCGGGGTGGGAACACTCGCCATCCAGATCGCCAAGTATCTCGGCGCCCAGGTCACCACCACGGCATCGGCCCGCGGCGAGGCGCTGGTGCGCCGGCTGGGGGCGGACACCGTCATCGACTACAACCGGGAGGACTTCTCCGCGGTACTGCACGGGTTCGATGCGGTCCTGGACCTGATCGGCGGCGTGACCCTCAGGGATTCCTTCCGCATTCTTAGGCCCGGCGGGAGGGTGGTATCCATTGCCGGCGTTCCCGAGCCGCTCACCGCGACGAAAGACCTGGGCTCGCCGCCGATGATCACCGCCGCGTTCTGGCTGATGAGCCTGGGCATCCGCCGCCGCGCCCGCAAGGCGAAAGCCAGCTACCGTTACCTGTTCATGCACCCCAGCGGGGATGATCGTCGTCACCCTGTAGCGGCTCCCGGCTGCCGGGCCCGCCACAGCAGGCCGATGTACACCAGGTCAAAGACGCTGCAGAGCGTCCCGACGCCCAGGATGAGGGGCGAGTTGCCGTACCAGCCCAGCGCGATCATAGGCGCGAGGGTGCCGATCCACTTGGCCACGGCGATCAGCAGGGTCTGGCCGCGGGTGCCACCCCGGGCGGCGAACATGGCGATGAACAACCCGGACATCAGCAGGTTCTGCAGGAACGCCGCGTAGCGGGCCGCGTCGTCCCAGCCGAACTGGACGACGAACAGCAGCTGGACCGCGAACGACGTGACGCCCAGCAGGAGCGCCCAGCCGATGAACAGCCGCCGCGTCACCCAGCCCGGCAGCTCGGAGCGGCCGAACTGCAGGAAGGTGTACACAATCACGACATCGGCCAGTCCCCACGCGATATTGAAGACGCCCTGGGCGGTGATTCCCGTCGCGATGGAGCGGGTGGCGTAGATGGCCTCCCAGGCGAAATTCAGGGCCAGCGCGGCGGCCGGGATCGCATAGCTCCGGTCCCTGAAGCCGATCCGGATGGCGTCGGCGTAGACCACGGTCCAGGCCAGGCCGCTCACGATTGTGAGAAACAGGATCACGCTGCCTCCACTAGGCAATGACTGCTCGGCTACACCTGCTTCCCCTATACCCGGCCCAGGGCGTCGATGTCCTCGAGGAAGTCCTGGTGCACCTCGTCGCTGACCGTGGTCCGGGTGTCGCGGATGGCATCGAGGTAGTCCTGGGTGGAGGGGCCCTTCCGGACAGCCGCGCGGGAGGCCGGATTGCCCCCGGACGCCGCGCCGCCGTCGCTGTCCATTCCGTAAACGGCGCTTTCCAGCGCCCGCTGGGAGGCGCTGCGGGCCGCGTATTCGATGTCCGCGGGGGAGAAGCCCTCGGTGCGGTCCACAAGGAGCTCGACGTCGACGTCGTCCACCACGGCAACGGGGATGAAGCGCTGCCACATGGCCTCGCGGGCCTGCCGGTCCGGCAGGCCGATCGGGATGACGTAATCGAACCGGCCGTGCCGCAGGAAGGCCGAATCCAGGGCGCGGATGAAGTTGGTGGCGCAGACCAGGAGCCGGCCGGGCTGTTCGCGGAAAGCGGGGATGATCTTCAAGAGCTCGTTCGTGACGCCCTGCAGGGGAGAGGGCGGTTCGCCCGAGCGCTGCGCGGCGATCTCCTCGACCTCGTCGATGAAGACCACCGCGTGCTCCAGTTCGGCGATTTCCAGGAACGTCTCGCGCAGCGCCCCGGCCAGTCCCTTCGGATCGGCGGCCAGCCGGGAGGGAAAGACCTCCACAAACGGCCATTCGAGCCGGGACGCGATCGCCTTGGCAAACGTCGTCTTGCCGGTACCGGGCGGGCCGAAGAGGACGACGGCCCGCGGCGGCACCACACCGTATTCATCCGCGAGGTCGGCCTCGGCGAGCGGAAGGACCAGCCGGCGCTCCAGGAGTTCCTTTTCGAGGCGCATGCCGGCAACGTTCTCCCACAGGTCACGGGCCAGGATGCGGCCGCCAAGCAGGCTCAGGGGTTCCAGTTCCTGGCGCTGGACCGGGATTTTCCGTTCGAAATAGCGCAGGTTCTTCTTCAGCGCGAAGCCGCGGCCCAGGAACGCCTCCACCCGGGTTTCGGATTCCGGCATCAGGGCCGAGAGCTTGTTGAGCCCGTGCGGTGCCATCCGGTTCTCGACCGCGGCCAGCAGCGAGGTGCCGATCCCGCGGCCCCGGAATTCGGGCAACGTGGCCAGGAAGACGATCCAGCCCTGGTCATGGGCCGCCCGTCCGACGGCGGCGCCCACCACCTGCTCACCCTGCACCGCGACGACGGCGTGGTCCTTCTCGCAGGAGGCCAGGACCTCCGAGAGCGCGTAGACGGGCTCGACATTTGATTCTTTGAGGGATTCCCAGAGATGCAGGATGCCGTCGAGGTCGGCCGAATGGAAATCCCTGATCCGCCAATTGGTCATGAGCTGTCTCCCGGGTGGTTCGTCGCTGAGCCATGTTGAGTCTGTCCGCTGAGCATATGCGAACCGCGTGCAGGTGAGGTTGCGGGGACGTTGCGTTACGCGGAGGCGGCGATTTCCAGGATGCGGTGCCGGCAGAGGCGCCAGCCGAGCATCAGGAGCGGAACGATGACCACCAGGGAGGCGATGGTCCACGTTCCCACGGGCGAGTCGAAGGCCATGAGGACCAGCACCGCCAGGAGGAAGGCCAGGGTGACCCAGCCCGTCACGGGCGCGCCCGGCATGCGGAACGCGGGCCGGAGCAGCTCCCCGCGGGCTGCGAGGCGGGCAAGTTGCATCTGGCACAGGACGATCATGGCCCAGGTGCTGATGATGCCCAGCGATGCGACATTCAGGACGATCTCGAAGGCTTCGGCCGGCACCACGGCGTTCAGGATCACGCCCAGGAGAGCCACACCGGCTGTCAGGGCGATGCCCCCGTAGGGAACACCGGACTTGTTCATCCGTGCCGCGAATTTCGGTGCAGAACCGGACATGGACATCGAACGCATGATCCGGCCGGTGGAGTAGAGGCCGGCGTTGAGCGAGGACAGCGCCGCGGTGAGGACCACCAGGTTCATGATGGCGTCCACGCCGTCGACCCCGATGGAGCCGAAGAATGTCACGAAGGGGCTTTCGCCGGCCTTGTAGGAGCTGTAGGGCAGCAGCAGGGAGAGCAGCACGAGCGAGCCGACGTAGAACACCGCGATGCGCACGATCACCGTGTTGATGGCCCGCGGCATGATCTTTTCGGGGTTTTCGGTCTCGCCGGCGGCGGTGCCGATCAGTTCGATCGAGGCGTAGGCGAACACGACGCCCTGCATCACTACGACGGCCGGCAGCAGGCCGTTGGGGAACATGCCGCCGTTGTCCGCGATGAGGCTGAAGCCGACCTCCTGGCCGGCCACGGGCGTGCCGAAGATGACGAAGTAAATGCCGACGAGCAGGAAGGACATGAGCGCCACGACCTTGATGAGCGCGAACCAGAATTCCAGCTCGCCGAACACCTTGACGCTGATCAGGTTTAGGCCCAGGACCAGGATCAGGGCGGCCAGCGCCCAGGCCCACTGCGGCACGTCCGCGATGGGCGCCCAGTACTTCTTGAAGAAGTTCATGTACAGCGCGACGGCGGTGATGTCCACGATCGCGGTCATGGCCCAGTTCAGCCAGTACAGCCAGCCGGTGACGAACGCGGCCTTCTCGCCGAAGAATTCGCGGGCGTAGGAGACGAACGAGCCGGACGAGGGCCGGTGCATCACGAGTTCGCCGAGCGCGCGCAGGATCATGAAGGCGAAGAACCCGCAGACGGCATAGCTGATGATCAGGGCCGGACCGGCGGTGGCGAGCCGGCCGCCGGCACCCATGAACAGGCCGGTGCCGATGGCGCCACCGATCGCGATCATCTGGACCTGCCGGGGTTTCAGGCCCTTGTGATAGCCCTGGTCCTCGGCGTGGAGCGCGGCCTCCGAGGCGTGGGCGTGCGCCGGAATGGTGTGGTCGGAAACGGCGGGTGGCTGCTGGGTCTGCTGTTGAGCGGGGAGATTTTGGGCGCGGGCAGTGTCAGGAGAAGTCATGGGGGTCCTTCGGGGTTCGGAGGTGCGCTACTTGCTCAGGTTGGCCAGGCGTTGCGGGCTGAGGAGCTCGGTGAGCTGCTCGTCGGTGAGCAGGCCGTGTTCGAGCACGAGTTCCGCGACGCCCTTGCCGGTGGCGAGGGCTTCCTGGGCGATGGCCGTGGCCGTGGCGTAGCCCAGCTGCGGATTCAGGGCGGTGACGAGGCCGATGGATTGTTCTACGGTGAGGCGAAGGTGTTCGGTGTTGGCGGTGATGCCCCGGACGCAGCGGGCCGTGAGGGTGCGGCACGCGGCTTCCAGGTGGGAGATGCTCTTGTGGAGGCTGTGGACGATGATGGGTTCGAAGGCGTTGAGCTGGAGCTGGCCGGCCTCGGCAGCCATGGTGATGGTGACGTCGTTGCCGATCACCTCGTAGGCCACCTGGCTGACCACTTCCGGGATGACCGGGTTGATCTTGCCGGGCATGATCGAGGAGCCGGACTGCACCGCGGGGAGGTTGATCTCGCCGAAGCCGGCGCGCGGGCCGGAGGAGAGCAGCCGGAGGTCGTTGCAGATCTTGGAGAGTTTCACAGCGACGCGCTTGAGCACGCCGGAGAGGTGCACGAAGGCGCCGACGTCCTGGGTGGCCTCGATCAGGTCCACGGCCGTGACGAGCGGCAGGCCCGTGATCTCGGCGAGGTGCCGGCAGGCGGTCTCGGCATACCCGGCGGGGGCGTTCAGGCCCGTGCCGATCGCGGTGGCGCCGAGGTTGATTTCGTGGATCAGCAGGTCGGCCTCGGCCAGGCGGAGCCGGTCCTCGCCGATCGTGACGGCGTAGGTGCCGAACTCCTGGCCGAGCGTCATGGGGACGGCGTCCTGGAGCTGGGTGCGGCCCATCTTGACCACGGTTCGGAACTCGAGGGCTTTGGCGGCGAAGGCGTCCTCGAGCTCGGTGAGGGCTTCCAGCAGTTCCCGGGCGGCGAAGATCGTGCCGAGTTTGACCGCGGTGGGGTAGACGTCGTTGGTTGACTGGCTGAGGTTGACGTGGTCGTTGGGGTGCAGCCGGGCGTAGTCGCCCTTCGGGTGCCCGAGGATTTCCAGGGCCCGGTTGGCGATGACCTCGTTGGCGTTCATGTTCGACGACGTCCCGGCACCGCCCTGGACGACGTCGACGACGAACTGCTCGCTGAGCTTGCCGTTCATGACCTCGGTGCAGGCTTCGCCGATGGCCGCGGCACGCTCGGCATCGAGCAGTCCGAGCTCGTGGTTGGTGCGTGCGGCGGCCAGTTTCACGGCGGCCAGCCCGCGGACCAGGTACATGTTGGAGGAGAGTGGCTGGCCGGTAATGGGGAAGTTCTCCACGGCCCGGAGGGTGTGGACGCCCCAGTAGGCGTCGGCGGGAACATCCCGGTCGCCCAGGAGGTCGTGTTCGGAGCGGAATTTTGTGCGTTCGTCGAGCGAGGTCATGGCGGTCCTTACAGGGCTTCGGGGGCGTCGGAGGTCTTGGGGGCAGCGAGAAAATCGGTGGCCTGCAGGAGCCCGACGGGCCGGCCGCCGCCCAGCACAGGGGTGGCGGCGAGGCGCGCCAAGGGTGAGGTGTCGACGTCGAGCGCGGCCAGGACCCGCACGGTGACGGGCATCCGGGCGCGGTCTCCGCCGTCGGAGACCTTCACGGCGACGGCGCGGCCGTCGGGGAGGCCTACGAGCTGGACGCCCTCGAAGCCGTCCTTGGCGAGCAGGCCGGGGACCAGGCGCATCAGCGCGGTGACGTCCCGGTCCTCGCCCGCAACCATCTCGGGGTGGCGGCGCATGGCGCGGCCGACGGCGGCTTCCGCTTCGCCGGATCCGGAAGCGGCAGCAGCGGCCAGGCGGCCGAAGGCGCGGGCCATGCCGCGCAGCGTGAGCGCGAAGAGCGGGGTGCCGCAGCCGTCAGTGGTGGTGCGCTGGGGGTCTTCACCGGTCAGGTCCGCCACGGTCCGGGCCACCAGCTGCTGCAGCGGGTGCGCCGGGTCCAGGTAGCCCTGGACCGGCCAGCCGTTGATGACGCAGGTGGCCGCCATGGCGGCATGCTTTCCGGAGCAGTTCTGGGTCAGTTGCGTGGCCTGGCCGCCGTCGCCGAGCCAGTCTTCGCGCTCGCGGGCGCCGTAGGGGAGATCGGTGCTGTTCTCCAGGTCCGCGGGTGTCAGGCCGTGCAGGTCCAGGATGCGCCGGGCACCGTCACGGTGGCTGGCTGCGCCGGAATGGCTGGCGGCGGCGAGGGCGAGGAGTTCGTCCGGGAGGTCCAGGCCGGCGCGGACCATGGCGACGGCCTGCAGGGGCTTCAGGGCTGACCGCGGGTAGAACGGGGCGAGAGGCTCCCCGGCACCGAGAAGGATCTGGCCGTCCGCTGCGGTGGCGATGACCGAGCCGTAGTGCACACTCTCGACCAGCCCGTCCCGGGTCTGCACCGCGAGCGGGACGTGCTGCGGCAGCCGCTCCGGGGCGAGCGGGGTCGGGGTGTTGGCGAGAGCAGGGGAAGTCATTGCGTCCTTTGGCAGTGGCGGTTGATGCGGTTGTGGTGGCTGGTCACTGTGTTGGTGCTGGCCTTGCTGGTGCTGACTGAATTGTTAATTGAATTCCTGACGGCACCATGCACCTGAGGTCAGGCGTTGAGGATCGAGTCGAGGGCAATGCCAACGGCGTGCAGATGCTGGCTCATGGCAATGCGCGCCGTCGCCGCGTCGCCGGCTTCGATCGCGGCCAGGATGCTCCGGTGCTCCTCGTCGGACGCGTGCTGGCGGTCCGCCACCATGTTCAGGGTCTCGGACTGGTGGGCGAGGGCGTCCCGGATGTCGGCGACGACGTTCTCGAAGACCTTGTTCCGGCTGGCCCGCGCGATCAGCGCGTGGAAGCTGGAATCCAGGCCCACCCACACTTCGGGGTCGTCCTCGCCGCTCATCGCGGCAACGATGTCGCGCAGCGTTGCCAGTTCCTCGGCCGAGCGGCGTTCTGCTGCCAGCCCGGCGGCAGGAACCTCGATATGGGGGCGTGCCTCCGTGAGGTCGCGGGCGGAGTACTGGCCCAGGACCAGGTCCTTGGCCACACGGTTGGCGACGACGAACGTGCCCCGCCCGGTCTTGGTGACCGTCAAGCCCAGGGCGGTGCAGGAGCGCAAGGCCTCGCGGACCACAGAGCGGCTGACGCCGTACTGCTGGGCAAGAGTGGCCTCGGAGCTCAGCTTGGAGCCGACGCCGAGCTTGCCGGATTCGATCTCGGTGCGGAGGACGTTGAAAACGGCTTCGGCGGCACTGAGGCGAGCCAATGGCTGTCCTGCTGTCCGGCTGTCTGACAGGTTCACGCCTTAAAATATGGCAGGGATCACACCGGGGTGTCAAGTATGACGGCGGCCCCGGGGTCCGGGGCCGCCGTCGCCGCTCGGCCCGGAGATCCGGCGGCGGCCTACTTGCGTGGGTTTGAGTCTGGTCTGCCGGCCGGGACTACTGGACCTTGGACGGGCGGGTGCGGACCAGCGCGGTGACGCCCGCGGCCAGTCCGATCAGCCCAGCGGCCAGCCCGATCCAGCCGGCGGCGGATCCGCCGTCACGGGACGTGCCCGCTGCCGGGGCCGCCGAGGGTGCGGTCGTCGTGGCTGCGGCGGGGACGGCTGCGCCGTGGGCGTCGGCGTCCTTGGCCGTGGTCACGAAGGAGGGTGCCGGGTGCTCGGGTTCGGCCTGGCCCTCGACCGTCTTCTCGTCCCACTTCACGACGGTTCCATCGGTGTAGGTCTGGGCCGTCGGCAGCGTCACCGTGGTTCCCGCGTCCGGCAGGACGCCGACGGACAGCGAGAAGGCCTGGTACTCGTCCGGTCCGATCTGGTGGGCCTCGTCAGCGGTCCAGACCACGGAACTCGGGGCCTTGGTGACTGTGGCGCCGGCGATCGTGATCGGCTTCGGCAGGTCGCTCGTGGTGATGACGGCCTTCCAGCCCTCGACGGGCTTCACCGACACCGAAGTGAACGGGGTGTCCGTGGGCAGCGTGACTTCGAGTTTGCTGGTCTTGGCCGACTCGGACTCGCTGGGGACATTGAACGTCAGGTGGCTGTAGCCGCCGGCGGCCGGATCATCGGTGTCGACGTGGACGTGGGCGGACGCGGCTGCTGCACCGGCGGCGAGCAGGCCCGCGGTCATTGTGGCGGCAGCGGCGGTCTTGAGGGTACGGCGAAGGGAGGGTTTCATGGCAAGGGTGCCTTTCACTAACGGATATCAGGTGGGGAGCCGTCGGGTTGTCCGTCCGGCGGTAGCAGCGGGTGGCCGCCTGCTGTCCCGTCCGTAGGTGAAAGGGATTAATGTCAGGCGGCGGGCGACAGCTCCGGAGGCCCGCGCCTGGTCGGCAGGCGGAGGCCAACCCGGGCTTGGGGGAGGACCAGGTTGACCGCGCGGGGGCCGGGGACGCGCAGGGGCGTGGCGGCGGAGGGCTGGGGCAGCTGCACGAGCGGGCGCAGCCAGGAAGCAAGCGCGGACAGGGCCCGCTCGCTGTGGGCGAGCAAAAGTGCCGTGCCGAGTGTCGCCACCGCGTGTGCGGCGAACATGGCACCGCCCATGTCGGCCGCCGAAGCCGCCATGGAAGGGTCGGGCATCGCCGGGGCAATGGCAGCCGCTGAATGGCCGGGGTGGCCGGGGTGGCCCTCCGCCATCCGGGCCTGGAGGGTCGCGGGGGCCCCTGGGGACAAGGTGCCGAAGGACCAGTGCAGCCACAGTTGCCCCACGCCGAGCAGGCCGGCCAGGGCCGGAAAGGACAGGCGGACGCGGGTCAGTACGGCCACGGGGATCATCGCCACGGCACACAATGCCGTCACGATCGCCGGCTCTGGCAGCCGTCCGCCGCCGGCCAGGTGGCCGCCGGCTGCCAGCGCCACGATGATGGATCCGATCAGGCCGGTGCGGAACAGTCGGAAGGAAGCGCGCGTCATCGTGTGCAGTCCTTTCCGGATTCCGTGGGGTCTGGTTGTCGCTTAAGTCCCTTAAATCCTACGGGCCATTGTGAACTGCCGCGCCCGCGCGCGGCTGAACCGCCCAGTCTGTAGCGGCTGGGCTGCGCCAGCCGGGCTGTGCCGGCGGGTGCCTTCGACCGCTGGCGGTTGCCCCTGACCGCCCTTGGCGCCGGTACGTACGTGCCGTTATAGCCCTGTTCAGGCGTCCTGGGCCGCCCTATACTGGAAATGCCTGCAAAGCGGCACGTTCGTACCGCAGGGTTCGTACGGCCAGAGTTCGGGCCAACAGCGTTCGAACCCACAGCGTTCGAACCCGCAGCGTTCGTTCGCACGAACGCCGGACCTCGGACGTAACTTGATCAACGGGAGGCTGCCATGGGGAACGCATTTCCGGGCGAACTCGCTGCCGAGGCCCGGGCCCGGCGCGGGTCGCTCCGCCTGAGCCAGCGTGAGCTGGCCGAACTGGCCGGAGTCTCAGAGCGCTTCGTCCGGTTCGTCGAACAGGGAAAACGCACGGTGCAGCTGGACTCCCTGCTGGCGCTCCTGGACACGCTGGGACTGGAACTCAGGGTCCAGACCCGGACCAGCGCCGCAGCCCGTGCCCTCGCCGGCCCGGTGGCCGGGCTGCGGGCCGACGGGGAACTGCAGGACGGGCCGGAAGCCCGGCCATGAGGCACCGCATCGCGGATATCTACAAGGCCGGCGTGCTGGCGGCCCGGCTGGAGCGGCACGACGGCGGCACCAGGTTCAGCTACCTGCCGGCCTATCTGGCGTCCGGGGGCCCCGCCGTCGCGAGCTCCCTGCCGCTGACTCCGGAACCCGTACTGTCCGCGGCGGGGGCAGCCCCGCCGTATTTCACCGGGCTTCTGCCGGAGGGCCGGCGGCTGAACGCGTTGCGCCGTTCCATCAAGACCAGCGTGGATGATGAGCTGTCCCTGCTCATCGCGGCCGGCGCCAACCCGGTGGGTGACGTGCAAATCGTCGGCCATGGCGAGAAGCTGGACCCGGACGAGCACGCCGTCGAGCTTGACCCCGCAACGCCCGTGGATTTTGAGGCCCTGCTGGGCGACTCCGGGCTGATCGACCCGGTGGCCCTGGCGGGGGTGCAGGACAAGCTGTCCGCTGGAATGATCTCCATGCCGGTGGCCAGCGCCGGCCGGCGCTACATCCTCAAACTCAACGCCCCCGAGTTTCCGCACGTCGTCGAAAACGAGTACGCGATGTTCCGGTACGCGGCGCGGCTGCGGATCCCGTTGAGCCGGGTCCAGCTGATCCGCGACGTCGCCGGGCGGCCCGGGCTTCTCGTGGAACGCTTCGACCGGGTGCCTGTTTCCGGTGGCACCGTATCCGGTGGGCCTGTCGCGGGCGTGTCGGGTCCCAAGGCGGCGGCCAGGTCGCCGCGGGCGGTGCAGCGGCTTGCCGTCGAGGACGGTGCGCAGGTGCTGGGCCTCTATCCTGCGGACAAGTACAACGTGGGCTACGGGCAGGTGTGCCATGCGCTTGCGGCGTATTGCGCGGCTCCGCTGCCCGCGGTGCGGAATTTGGCCCTCCAGGCGGCATTTGCGTGGCTGACGGGCAACGGCGACCTGCACGCGAAGAACGTTTCCATGGTGCAGCAGCCGGCCGGTGAGTGGTCTATCGCGCCGGTATACGACATCCCGTCCACGGTCGTCTACGGGGACAAGACACTCGCCCTGACCCTGGACGGCAAGCGCACAGGGATTTCCCGGAAGCACTTTCTGGGCTGGGCCGCGGGGATGGGGCTGACTGAACGTGCCGCCGTCCAGGTGCTGGAACTGGCGCTGAAGGCCTCGGATCCGCTGCTGACGGACCTCCAGGCGGGCACGGCATTCCGCTCCATGACCGACGACGGCGCCTCGCCGTTTTCAGCGATGGTCACCCGCGACTGGGTCAAGGAACTCAAGCACCGTCGCAGGCTGCTGGCCGGGTGATGCCGCCGGCGCAGGTTCGGTTTGCGCCGGATGCCGCTGACGGATGCCGCTGCGTGCAGCCTCAGAGGTGCTGGATGCCCGCCCGCTGCATGGCGTCCTTGTAGACCTCAACGTTCTTGGCGAGGAGCTCTTCCTGCTTGGCCGGAGATACCGCGAAGGCGCGGCCGCCAAGTGCGGTGGCCTTGTAGATCTTGACGCCGTGATTCTTCAGCGAGGAATGGTAGGTCTTCTCGAAAAGCGTCAGGAAGGAGTGGGCGTCCGCGCCGTGGGCAATAACGGCCGAGACGCGCTTGTTGATCTTCAGGAACTGGCGGAAGGGCCGCAGGCCGTCTGTCTTCTCCTGGACGTTCAGGGCCGAGGATGCCTCCGGATCGCGGATCCACGGGTAGGCGTTCCACGGCATCACATAGCGGGGGTCCAGCTCTGCGGCCTCGTAGATGGAGGTGGCGCGGCGGGCGGCTTCATCGTCGTTGAAGTGCGAGACAAAGCCCGATTCGGTGCCCTTGCCCGGGCTGATATGCAGGCTGACGATCCGGCATTCGTCCTCGTCATGGATGGGGTCGATGTACGGGACCACGGATCCAGGCTTCTTTTCCATGAGTTCGTCGCACAGCTGCGTCACCGCGGCGATGTTCGGCTCCTGCAGCAGGGTCTTCTTTTCGTCCCAGTCAATCGTCACGATTTCTCCCTCAGCACTTGGCGTCCAGAATCAGGCGGCTTCCTCCACTCTACGCTTTCGCGGCAGGGGGTGTTTCGGCCGGGGCCCATTCCGCCGGGCTGCGCGGGGGTTTGCCCAGAGTCAATGGCCCTCTGGTGACGGCCGTGAGGCGGGCGTAGGCTTAAAGCGCCTGCAGGTAACCATCTGATGACTCCGGGTTGTTCGGGACATGGAAGTGTCCGAGCCGTCTCTTAGCGAGATCGCGAAGGTACCTGCAGGCCTGACGCCCGCTACCGCCCCGGTGAGCGGGCGCTTTTCTTCGCTGCCGAACTGCTCGATGCGATGAAGCGTGGGGGGAGCCCCCGGGCAAGAGCCGCGAATCGAGCCGGTCGATTTGCAACGGGCAGCGGAGCCCGAAGCCAAGAAGGCCCGTTTATCGCATCCCGTAGTTGGTGAGCCGTGCGCCGGGGAGTTTCTGCGAAAGTAGCGTCATGGACTTCGATATGCAGACGCTCACCGCCGCTGGCTTTACCGGTTTCCGGTCGTTCGCGGAACTCGAGCTGAATGAGATCCCGCAGGCCCCCGGTATTTACGCCGTGCTGATGCCGGAGGGCTTTACACCCCGGTTTCTGGCGGGAAGCGCTGGAGGACACTTCAAGGGCAAGGATCCTTCTCTTCCTCAGGCCGCCTTGGCTGCCGAATGGGTTGCCGGGGCTGAGGTCCTCTACATCGGCAAGGCAGGCGCGGGGAAGACGGGTAAGCGCGGCCTTCGTAAGAGGATCCGGGAAATGTCTGACTTCGGACGCGGTGTTCCGGTGGGCCACTGGGGTGGCAGGCTGCTGTGGCAACTCGCAGATTCGCAGGCCTTGATGGTTGCTTGGAAGGAATTGCCCCCGGAACTAGTGAACGCAGCAGAAGCACGTTATCAGGAGGATTTTCGTGCGTTCCACGGCCGGCTGCCGTTCGCCAACCTTGCTCAGGCCCGCAACATAGCGCACTAAGCCAGACCAGCTTCAGGTGGTCGTTTCAGGCCGCTGCCGCGGCGCCAAGCCTGGCGTGCTTGGGCGCCATGGCGACGTACCGGAGTTTGCGCCGGTGGAGCGATGTGGCCGAAGGGCGAAGCGGTGTCCCCGGCAGGGGTGGCGCGGTGGAGTGGTAGGAGTGGCCGGTGGGGGTGGTGAGTTCGAGGGTGTGCCTGCTGCGCCTGCCGTTGCCGAGTTCGGCTGCAGGGCTGGGGCGGGCTTTCCAGCCGGGGGTTTCTTTGGTGTGGTTGCAGGCTTCGCAGAGTCCGGCGGCGTTGTCCGTGGTGGTCGGGCCGCCGGTGTGCCAGGGAATGATGTGGTCCAGGTG
>NZ_FUZD01000040.1:0-5174 GCF_900168135.1 Arthrobacter sp. 49Tsu3.1M3 | reverse complement strand
GAAGGCCATCAGGACCAGGATGGAGGTCACGAGGGCGTTCCAGGTGAAGATCGGCATCCGCCACATGGTCATGCCCGGGGCGCGCATGCAGATGATGGTGGTGATGAAGTTGACGGCGCCGAGGATGGTGCCGAAGCCGGAGAGCGCCAGGCCGAAGACCCAGAGGTCACCGCCCAGTCCGGGGGTGAATGTGGTGTTGGACAGCGGCGCGTACGCGAACCAGCCGAACGACGCGGCACCCTGCGGGGTGATGAAGCCGGAGACGGCGATCGTGGAGCCGAAGAGGAAGAACCAGAAGGCCAGTGCGTTCAGTCGCGGGAAGGCGACGTCGGGGGCACCGATCTGCAGCGGCATGATGACGTTGGTGAAGCCGGCGAACAGCGGCGTCGCGAACATCAGCAGCATGACGGTGCCGTGCATGGTGAAGAGCTGGTTGTACTGCTCTTTGGTCTGCAGGATCTGCATGCCGGGCTCGAAGAGCTCGGCACGGATCAGCAGCGCCATGATCCCGCCGAGGATGAAGAACACAAAGGCGGCGAGCATATACATGTACCCGATGGTCTTGTGGTCGGTCGAGGTGATCCAGCTGACGACGATTTGGCCCTTGCGCCTGGGACGGACGGAGGGGGAAGCAGTGGCGGCGAGTCCTGTGCCTGGGCTGCTCTGGGTGGTCATTGGTTGCCTCCCTGCTGAATGGAAAGGGAAAACACCTCAAGTGGAAGGTGATGGCTGAGCTGTGGGGGAAAACCTGTCGAGTCTTGCCACCGCCGGTACGCCACGGCACACCACAGCATCAACCCCCACGTGATCAACCCGATAACGGGCGTCGCGATCCAGGAATTCACCCATAAATCCGTGTTCCGCGGCGTGAGGTGCGTCGTGTTCCGCTGGGTCGGCAGCGATGCGCGCTGGACCTCCGCAACGCAACCCGACGACAGCAAAGCCAATATGAGCGAGCCGGCCGAAGTCCGGAAGCGAAAGCGGGCCGCGGCGAATCCAGGTTTAGAATCCCACATGGTGCGCATCGAAGTCTCCAGCAAAAGGCACTCACGGCCCGCACTGCAGGAGCCGATCCCATCGTCCGGGCCGGGCCGGGTGGTAAAAACCTACGCTATACCCTGCTTTCCTCACGGAAAAGACCCCCTAGGCCCTCAGTTGGAGATACCGCTAGGACCAACAGCGGCCGGGCGTTGGGCGGAGCGATATGCCCCTATGCCGCTAAGGGCGAGGGGGGCATGACGTACAGGTCCTCGCGTCCGCACCGGGCGGCGGACCGCACCCCCAGCAACTCGTACGCAAGGTCGTGCACCTTCCATGTTCTTCGGGAGACCATGTTGGGGATTTCGGCTTCCAGACCCCCGCTGATGCCACGGCCGCCTCGGCGACTTCCGCTTTCAGGCCCACTGTTGCGGATGGTCGGAATAACGCGGTTCCATGCCCGGTTGGAATGTAGTTCGGGACAAAATAGGCCACGAAGAATCAAGGAGAGACATGGTGTCCATCGACTACGACGCTCACCGCACCACACCCGAGAATGAGCCCACACTGCCGGTTGAGGAGCTCAAAGCCCGAAAGTCGCGCCCGGATGAGCCCCTCATCGATCTCGATGAAACGGAACTCGCGGAGAGTTTCGAGCTGCCCGGCGCGGACCTGTCGAAAGAAGAACTCATCGTTCAGGTCATGCCGGTCCAATCCGACGAGTTCACCTGCATGTCCTGCTTCCTGGTCCACCACCGCAGCCAGCTGGCCCGGGAAAAGGACGGAAAGAAGTACTGCATCGAATGCGAGGGCTGAGCTGAATCCCGGGCACCACGAGACACCGGGAAGCGTCATGCTTCAAGAACATGTCCGCGGCGCGTGTCGCCGGCAACAGGCTGTGACTAATGAAGGGGACCAGATTCTCCGGCGGGGCTGGTGGCCGGGCGGCGGGTTGGGGCCTGGGTGCGGGTGCGGGGGCACATGTAGTCAAGGGAGGTCAGGACGGGGCCGCCGCTGGAACCTCAACGTGGAGCTACCATGCCGGAACCCTCCCCGCGTCTGCCTTTCCCCGTTCAACACGCCCCCGTGTATCGGAGCCGGCCAGTTGCCCGGCACCGTGATGTGGGACGTGGCAGCGTCTTCCTGAGCCCAATCCTCTGTGCGCCCAGCCCGACGGCATGACCGTCGTCAACATGAGCACCTTCACGGAATTCCTTGTCCGGCAGCTGCCGATCACCATTGGGGGTGACCGGAAGCCGCCGGGGACTCACAGCAATAGTCAGCGGCTGGCCCAGATGCGAGAGCGGTCCGGGGACCTCAGGAAAGCCAAGGACGAAGCCCGCTGGCGTCACCGCCTGGCCGAGCTCCCGGTCTACCGGGGAGGCAATAACTGGGCCGGCCCACAAGGACTGCGCGTGGGAGCATGAGCCGGGCCCTCGGGGTGTGGATCCGTCAGTCAGCATCCCGGAGACACTGGACGCCGGGAAGGGTCAGGGAGGAACCGCGGCCGCCCCGCCGGTGACCCAAAACGTTGCCCGCTCTGGCGCAGGGCGGGTAAGGGACATTTGCCGGTCCGCTACGCGGCGAGCCGGGCGCCGTAGAGGTCTTGGGCCCGTTTGACCAGGTGGCCCGGCGCGTCGGCGGGCTCGCCGTGGGTGCCGCGCCCGAGGAAGACGACGGTACCCCGGGCCGCATCGGCAAGGTCCAGGCCGCAGTCGCGCATCAGTTCCGCGGCGCGCAGGTTCGGCGGAAGATTGGCGATCACCCCGTCGGAATTGAGGCAGACATCCCAGTCGCCCCGGGTTACGGTTTCAATCTCCCCGCCGACCAGATCCTCCAGTGCCCTCTGGCCAACGTCAATGTTCTGGACCCGGACAGGTTCGCTGGTCCTGGCCGGAACTATAAGTGCTGTGCAGATGGTTCTCATTTTCATCCCGTTGTTAATAACAACCGACTGTTTTGCGCTGTTCCTGCCGAAGCGGGACCGGAATCAGAGCTGTGCGCCGCGTGCGCTCAACCGTTGTGTATCGGTCTGAGGCCCATCGTCCAGGCCATCGACCCGCCAGCCCTCCTGGTAGTCCTGATGATGGCTGTAGTCGGATGCGAGGCACATGTAATCACCGGCAGGGGCCCAACGCCTCTTCCGGACCTTTCCCGCCGGTGGTGCTGTTAAATTGCCCCGGGCGGCCCGGGCAGGAAAGCCTCTGTCGAGGACATTGACTGGCCTTTCCGGAGACGACGGCTCGGTGCAACCTGCCGGGGCGACTTCCCCAAAGGGGCTGCACCGTCGTGAGACTCGAAGTTAAAATATTCATTTTCCGGGAGGGTGGGCGATGTTTGATCGGTTTACCGGTCCTGCCCGGCGGGCTATGATGCTCGCCCAGGAAGAAGCACGCCGGCTACACCACAACTATCTTGGAACCGAGCATCTGCTGCTGGGCCTGGTCCGGGAGGGCGAGGGGGTGGCGGCCCGGGCACTTGACTGCTGCGGCATCTCCCTGGACAGGGCACGGGCGGAAGTGGAAGACTTCACCGGCCGCGGCCGGCAGGACCCGCCCGGCGATCTCCCGTTCTCTCCCCGGGCCAAGAACGCACTGCACCTGGCCGTTGAGGAGTCCATAAGGCTCGACAGCATCCGGACCGGGACCGGGCACGTTCTGCTGGGACTTCTCCATGAGGGTGGGGGCACGGCATGGCAAGTACTGAAGGGGCTGGATGCGGATCCCGCCCGGCTCCGCCGCCAGGTCATTCGGCTGACCGTGGACCTGGCCGTGCGCGCGGAAGGCACACCCGAGGCGGCCCGCCCGCACTGGACGGCGGCGGCTGTTCCCGTCCTGGACCAGTTCGGCCGGAACCTGACGGGGGCTGCGGACCGGAACGAACTGGACCCTGTGATCGGCCGCGGGCAGGAAATGGAACGTCTCATGCAGGTCCTTTCCCGCCGCACCAAGAACAACCCCGTGCTGATCGGTGAGCCCGGGGTCGGCAAGACAGCCGTCGTCGAGGGCCTGGCCCAGGCGATCGTCCGCGGCGATGTCCCGGAGACCATCAAGGACAAGCAGCTGTACACGCTGGACCTCGGGTCCCTCGTGGCCGGCTCCCGCTACCGCGGTGACTTCGAGGAGCGCCTGAAGAAGGTCCTCAGGTCGATCCGCACCCGCGGCGACATCATCCTGTTCATCGATGAGATCCACACCCTGGTGGGCGCCGGTGCCGCCGAAGGCGCCATCGATGCGGCCTCGATCCTGAAGCCCATGCTGGCCCGCGGCGAACTCCAGACCATCGGTGCCACCACGCTGGACGAGTACCGCAAGCACATCGAGAAGGATGCCGCGCTGGAGCGCCGCTTCCAGCCGATCCAGGTCAAGGAACCCTCCGTCGCACACGCGATCGAGATCCTCAAGGGCCTACGCGACCGGTATGAAGCGCACCACCAGGTCACCATCACCGACGGCGCCCTCGCCTCGGCGGCGATCCTTTCCGAGCGCTACATCTCGGACCGCTTCCTCCCGGACAAGGCCATCGACCTGATCGACGAGGCCGGTGCGCGGCTGCGCATCCGCCGCATGACCGCCCCGCCCGAGCTCACGGCCCTCGCCGGCAGAATCGACGCCGTCAGGAAAGCACACGCGGCCGCCATCGAGGCCGCCGATTTTCTTCAGGCCGCCGTCCTGCGTGAGACCGAGCGGAACCTGACGGCCCTGCACACGGAGCAGACACGCCGATGGAAGGCCGCCCCTGCATCAATGTCCCGGATCGACGGTGACCTCATCGCTGAGGTGCTGGCGAACTCCACCGGCATCCCGGTCTTCAAGCTGACCGAGGAAGAATCCTCGCGCCTGCTGAAGATGGAAGACGAACTCCACAAGCGCGTGGTCGGCCAGAACGAGGCCATCAAGGCCCTGTCCCAGGCGATCCGGCGCACCCGTGCAGGCCTCAAGGACCCCAAGCGTCCGGGCGGCTCGTTCATCTTCGCCGGCCCCACCGGCGTCGGCAAGACCGAACTGGCCAAGGCGCTCGCCGAGTTCCTGTTCGGCGAGGAAGACGCCCTGATCACCCTGGACATGTCCGAGTACTCGGAGAAGCACACGGTGTCGCGGCTCTTCGGTGCCCCTCCGGGCTACGTGGGCTACGAGGAAGGCGGCCAGCTGACCGAGAAGGTCCGCCGTCGTCCGTTCTCCGTGGTCCTGTTCGAT
>NZ_FUZD01000037.1:0-12652 GCF_900168135.1 Arthrobacter sp. 49Tsu3.1M3 | reverse complement strand
CGATCGTGTCGCAGGCCTCGTGGTAGCAGGGATCGAGGTCCTTGCCCGCCACCCCGCCGTAGGCCTGCGCCTGGGCCTGGGTCTTCCTCTTCTCATCGCCGGTGAACAGCCCGCCGCCGGGAATGCCGGCCGAGAGGAAGGCATCGTAGTCCGAGCCGCCGTCAAAGGGCGTGGTCTCGGCCGGCAGCGCGTTCTCCTGGAAGTAGCGGAAGAAGACGTCCTCGATCGCCTTGGACCCGGCCGGGCCGGCGTGGCCGAAGTCCGTCCCGTCCCCGTCATGGACCGAGCGGACCCCGTTGGGCGAGGCCACCATGTCCACGTTCAGGTTCGCCGCGGTCTGGCCGATCTCGGCCGCGCTGAGCTCGTCGACGTAGTGCTGGGACCCGTACAGGCCGTCCTCCTCACCGCCCCAGAACGCGAACCGGACCCGGTTAACCGGCGCGATCCCGGCCTCCTTCATCCACCGCGCGGTCTCCAGGACCGCCGCGACCCCGCTGCCGTTGTCATCAATGCCCGGCCCCTCCCGCACGGAGTCCAGATGCGCGCCCACCACCACGGTATGCCCGGCATTGCCCCCGGTGTCGGCCAGGATGTTGAAGGACTCCACCGTCTTGCCGCGCCGGCCGTCCTCCTTGAACGTGAAGCTCTGCCGCACCGGTGCGTACCCGGCCGCGCGGAGCTGTTCCTCGACGTACCGGGCCGACTCCTCATACCCCGGGGTCCCCGAGGCCCGGTTCCCGCCGTTGGCATCGGCCACCCGCTGCAGCGCCTGCAGGTGCCCCACCATGTCCCGGGACTTGAACGCCGCCAGCACCGTGCGCGCATCCACCGTGCTCGCCGGCGCCAGCTGCGGGGCCTCAGCACTGGGACTGGCGGACTCGGCGGGTGCGGCGGATTGGCTCGTCCCGCCGCCGGATTTGCTCGTGGCGCCACCGGACGGCGTGCCAGATGGTGTGCCACCGGACGGAATGCCGGCCGAGGGGATGCCAGCCGCGACCCCGGAGGTACAGGCCGACGTCGAGAGCAGGACCAGGGCGAGGAGCGGGGGAAGTACGTGCTTGCGGAGAGTGATCATGCTGGGAGCCCATCACTAGTCGGTACAAGTTCGCTTGCTCCGGCTCGATCGTTCAGGACGCTCGCCACTGACGCTCCAGTAAGTCGCGGCCACCATCGCCCGGCAAATACTCCTATCAGGTCGAACCATTGTCGGTCGTCCCGCTGTATCCGCGATAGCGCCTAGCTGTGAATTTGCTGTGCAAATCGTGCCCCGGGTAAACCGGGGGCCGGGGAGTGTCCCCAGCTCAAATTCCCGAGTTTCTTAAAGCAATACAACTGTTGACTAGTGAGCAACTTCACAGTTACAGTTGCGAAACCGAAAAGCCGCCGGCCGGCGGATTCGAGATCTCCTCGTGGAATGGATGGCGCGCGCGAACCGCGGCCGTCACTTCTTCTTCTCACTTCACGTTTCTCCTCACTTCACTGCGCCACACGCAATCACACGCACCGCACCCCGCCACGCCCGCAATCCTGCACGCCTTCTTTTGGCGTGCCCGCGTACATGAGAGGCACTTCCCCCATGACAGCATTCCGTTCCACTCCTTTTGACCGCAGGCAGCTCCTCAAAGCGGCAGCGCTGACGCCATTTGCGGGTCTGGCGCTCTCCGGCTGCGCGGCGAAGCCCCCCGAAAGTGCCGCCGCCAACAAGACGGTGACGGTCACGTCCTATGGTGGCTCGTACAACGACCAGCTGACCCAGACCATCCTGGACCCGTTCTCCAAGCAGTCGGGGATCCAGACGACGCTGCTGGCCAACACCTCCCTGGCCGCGCTCAAGGCCCAGGTCCAGTCCGGCGACGTCCAGTGGGACCTCGTGGAAATCACGGCGCCGGAGTATGAGGTGGCCGTGGCCGAGGGGCTGCTGGAGAAGTTCGACTACGACATCATCAGCGACAAGGGCCTGCCCGGATACGCGAAGGCTGAATACGGCATCAAGTACCTGAGCTTCCTGTTTGTCATGGCGTGGGACCAGAAGGTCATTTCCGACGCGCAGGCCCCGAAGGACTGGGCCCAATTCTTCGACCAGGGCAAGTACAACACCAAGCGCTCGGTGTACAACCAGCTCTCGGACAGCTCCGTCCTGGAAGCCGCGCTGCTGGCCGACGGTGTCCCGTTCGACAAGATCTACCCGCTCGACGTCGACCGGGCGCTGAGGGTCCTGGGCCAGCACCCGGGCAAGGACCGGCTGCTGTACCACGCCGCCAACCAGGAGCCCATCCAGCAGCTCACCTCCGGCGAGGTCTCGCTCTCCACCAGCTTCAACAACCGCATCAACGCAGCCCGCAACGACGGCGCCAAGCTGAACTTCTCCGCCGAAAACGCTGTCCTCGCCGGCGACTACTTCGTGGTTCCGAAGGGCGCCAAGAACAAGGAAGCGGCCTTCAAGCTGATGAACTTCATGTCCAACGATGCCGAGGCCGGCGCGGCGTTTGACAAGGTCACCAACCTGACCCTGGCCAACACCCCGGCGCTGTCCAAGCTGCCGAAGGAAATCGCCGACACGCTTCCCACCAGCCCCCGGCTCGCGGACAAGATCCTGGTCCGCGACGACAAGTGGTGGTCGCAGAACCTGAAGAAGACCGAGCAGCAGTTCAAGCTCTGGCAGGCCAGCTGACATGAGCAACGCAACTCTCGAGCGGCCCCGGCCGCGGGGCCGCGGCGCGCCTGCCTCCGCTGAGGCAGCACCCCGACGGCGGCACAGCGGCTGGTGGCTGCTGCTGGCCCCGATCCTTGCCTTCGACGTCGTGCTGTTCCTGACGCCGCTGGGCAATCTGGTCGGCGCAAGCTTCGCCGACAACGCCTACCAGCGGGTCCTTGAGGATCCGCTGGTAGTGCGGGCGCTGGTCAACACCCTGACCATCAGCCTGGCCAGCACCATTGTCACTGTGGTGCTGGGCTACATCATCGCCATGGTCCTGTGGCGGGCCGGCAATGTCACCCGGGTGATCCTGTTCGCCGTCGTCCTCCTGCCGTTCTGGACCGGCATCCTGGTGAAGAACTTCGCCTGGGCGGTCCTGCTCCAGGACAACGGCATTGTGAACGCCTTCCTGCAGGGAATCGGGCTGACAGGTGCGCCGATCCCGTTGCTGCACAACCGGTTCGCCGTGATCGTCGGCATGGTGCACTGCCTCCTGCCGTACGCGGTGTTCCCGATCTTCTCCTCGCTGACATCGATCGATGACCGGCTGGGGCTCGCGGCCCGCTCGCTTGGCGCGCGGGAAGGATCCGTCTTCCGCAGGATCACGCTGCCGCTGAGCATGCCTGGCATTTCCGCGGCCGGGCTGCTGGTCTTCATCATCAGCACAGGCTTCTTCATCACCCCGGTGGTGATGGGCGGCCCCGGCGACATGATGATCGCCAACCAGATCGACTACTACGCCCGACAGCTCACGGACTTCTCCGGGGCCGCTGCGCTGGCCGTCATCCTGACGGTCATGGTCAGCATCCTCGTGGCCGTCTACCAGCGCGTCCTCAAGGCAGGAGGCCAACATGAAGACAACTAATCCGCAGCACCGCCTGCTGGCGCTTCTTTCCATCCCGGCCTTCCTCTTCCTCGTCATTCCGACGGCGATTGTGGTGCCGGTCGCGCTGAACGACAGCCGCTACATCACCTTCCCGCCGGAGGGCATCTCCTTCGCCGCCGTGGCCGGATTCTTCGCCGACCGGGCCTGGACCTCCGCCCTGACGGCCAGCCTGCAGTCGGCGGCGATCGCCGTCGTGATCGGTGTGCTGCTGGGCGCCACCGCGGCGATCGGCCTGCACGGGCGCAAGTTTCCCGGCCAGCCCGCCGTGGTGGGCCTGATCCTCGCGCCGATGATCGTGCCGACCGTGGTGCTGGCGCTGGCGTTCTACCAGTTCTTCATCTCGATCGGCATGGTGGGCAGCATCGTCCCCATCGGCCTGGCGCACGCCGTGATCGCGACCCCCTATGTGTACCTGACCACCCGCGCCAGCCTCGCCGGGCTCAACCCGGCCCTGGTCCGGTCGGCGCAGAGCCTCGGGGCCGGACCGCTCTCCGTCCTGCGGCACGTGTATCTGCCCATCATCCTGCCCGGCCTGATCTCCGGGGCGCTCTTCGCGTTCTCAGTCTCCATCGATGAGACGGTGATGTCCCTGTTCATGCAGTCCCCGGGGGCCACCACCTTGCCGGTGAAGATGTTCACGGATATCCAGTTCAACCTGACCCCGAAGATCGCGGTGTCCTCCGCCCTGCTGGTCAGCGTCGCCACCATCGGGCTGCTGCTCCAGGTCTTGTTTGTCCTCAAGCGCCGCTCTTCAACCCGGATGCTGCCGCTGGCCGTGTCCGCACAAACGTAAGGAAAGTCCATGACCGCATCAGTGATTTCCGCGGGGCCTATTCCCGGCACGGGCCGGGCCGCCCAGGGCGCCATTGAACTCCGCCAGGTCAGCAAGCACTACGGCGACGTCGTTGCCGTGGACGAACTGGACCTGACGGTCCAGCCCGGGGAGTTCGTGACCCTCCTGGGCCCAAGCGGCTCCGGCAAGACGACCACCATGATGATGGTGGCGGGGTTTGAAGAGCATACCGGCGGAGCCATCCTCATTGACGGCAAACCCGTGGACACGCTGCCGCCCCGGGACCGCAATCTTGGTGTGGTGTTTCAGAACTACGCCCTGTTCCCGCACATGAGCGCGCTGGAAAACGTGGAGTTTGCGCTGCGCATGAGGAAGGTGCCGCGCGCGGAACGGCGCCAACGCGCCGAGGAAGCCCTCGACCGCGTGGGACTGGGCAAGATGGGCGGGCGCAAGCCGCGCCAGCTCTCCGGCGGACAGCAGCAGCGGGTGGCGCTGGCCCGGGCCCTGGTCTTCAACCCGGCGGCCCTGCTGCTGGATGAGCCGATGGCAGCCCTGGACAAGCGCCTTCGCGAGCAGATGCAGGAGGAGATCAAGACCCTGCAGAAGGGCCTGGGCATCTCCGTGCTGTTCGTGACGCACGACCAGGACGAGGCCATGGCCATGTCGGACCGGATCGTGGTGATGCGGGACGGGAAGATCGTGCAGTCCGGGCCGCCGGAGGAGGTGTACAACCACCCCATGACCGACTGGGTGGCCAGCTTCCTGGGCGACACGAACCTCATCCCGTGCACGATCGTGGAGCGCAACGGCGAGGAAGCCGTGGTGGACCTCGGCGGACTCGGGATGGCAAAGGTCCGGGACCGCGGCGCAAACGGTGAAAACTATGCCGTCTCCATCCGCCCGGAGCACCTCAAATTCAGGACACGGGTCTCGGCGGGCAACGGATGCGCCGCGACCCTGGTGTCCTCCACGAATCTCGGCGCCACGGTCCGCCACCGCCTCACGGCCGGCGGCCACGACCTCCAGCTCCGTGAGCTGAGCTCCGACAGTGTCGCCGGGATCCGGCCGGACGAGGAACTCTGGGTGGGCTGGGACGCGGACAAGGCCCAGCTGCTGGTCCTGGAGTCCTGACCGCGGGACATGCCCTCCCCTGGCCCCCAGGGATGGACATATGCCCACTATGTCCATCCCTGGGCCGCGCCGGGGGACACGTCCGTTCCTGAGAGGGGACATGTCCATTTGAGCCCGTTCTGAGACGGGGTCATGTCCGTTCGAGCCCGTTCCGGAAGGGGGACATGTCCACTGGAGGCAGGCCGCGTGGGGCATGCCCGTGGCCGGTCAGCAACGCGGAACGCAGCCATCGTATGCGGTCCGCCACGCGCACCGGGCCCCAAACCCCTGGCTTGTCAGGACCGGCCCTACAATGGTCTCGATGATGCCAGGACATATAGCAGCTGCTGACGGAAAGAACGTGCTGAGCATCAGCGCGGGCATCATCACATCCGTCTGGCAGCCGGGCACGTTTGTTGATGTCGACGATGCCAGGGACGCGATGCTGGCCGTAGCGCAGATCAGCGGCGGAATACCGATGCCGATGCTCTCCGAAATGACGGACGTGGAGATCAGCGCGGCCGCCAGATACGAGTTCGCCCAGACGACAGGGGTTCTGGCGATTGCCGTGCTTGGATCCAGCACAGTGGATCGTGTGATCGCGGCGGCCATGAGCCGGCACACCCGCTACCCCCACGAATTCTTCACTTCCCGGGACGACGCCATGGCCTGGCTGAACAACTTCACCGCCAGCGGCCACTCCGGTGGATACACGGACGGCATTTCCGCCCTGGCGTGACAGCGCCGGTCTGCCCCGGTCAGGCCTTGTCTACCGTAAACGCCGCCCCGGCCTCCTTGACCTGCCGGTTGGTCGCGGCCCAGCTGGCCAGCAGCCTCAGCGCATCTTCCGACGCGGAGCCGGGCTCGGCGTTGTAGACCAGCAGGGACAGCCCGGCGTCGGCGGAGACGTCCATTGCCTCGTACATCAGGTGGAGGTCCCCGACCACCGGGTGGTGCAGGTGCTTGAGCCCGGTGTAGTGCTGGCGGACATTATGCGCCGCCCACAGGGTCCGGAATTCCTCGCTCCGAGTCGATAGTTCCCCGACCAGGTCGGTCAGCCCGCGGTCGTAGGGGTCCCGGCCGGCCTCGGTGCGCAGGATCGCGACGGTGTCGCTCGCCGCACGGTCCCAGTCCGGGTAGAAGCTGCGCGACCGCGCGTCCAGGAAGATGAACCGGGCATGGTTGGCCGGGCGGGCCGGACCCGCATACATGTCCGAATACAGGGCATGGCCCAGGGGGTTGGCCGCAAGGACGTCCATGCGTCCGTTCCGCACAAAGGCGGGCGCGTTGGCGATGGCGTTCAGCGTCAGCTGAACGCTGCGCCGGACGGACTCCGCGGGACGGGGACGACGGCGGATCCGGCTGCCCGGCGCCGCTGCCCGGGCCAGATCGAAGAGGTGGGCCCGTTCGGCGTCGTCGAGTTGCAGGGCCCTTGCCACAGCGTCCAGGACTCCCTCCGAAACGCCGGACAGGTTTCCCCGCTCCAGCCTCGTGTAGTACTCGACGCTGACGCCGGCCAGCATGGCGACTTCCCCGCGGCGGAGTCCGGGTACCCGGCGTTTCCCGCCGTACACCGGCAGTCCCGATTCCTCGGGGGTGATCTTGGCCCGGCGCGAGGCAAGGAACTCGCGGGTCGCCTCTCGATTATCCATGCCATCAACGTTAGGCCTTTGGGCTCCCTGAGGGAGGCCCTGCCAGTACCCCTATCAGCAGGGACTCCCTCACGGCTGCGTTACCGGGTTTGATGGATGGTGTTCCGTTGAACAGCCCCCAACGATCAACAAGCAGGAGATTCATTGCTTACCGTCAACGCTTACGCATCACCGTCCGCGACCGAACCGCTCGCCCTCACCACCATCGAGCGCCGCGACGTGGGACCGCACGATGTCCTGATCGAGATCAAGTACGCCGGGATCTGCCATTCCGATATCCACACCGTCCGCGGCGACTGGGGACCGCAGACCTATCCGCTGGTTCCCGGCCACGAAATTGCCGGCATTGTCACCGAGGTCGGCACGGCCGTGACCAAGCACGCTGTCGGCGACCGGGTCGGCGTCGGCTGCATGGTCAATTCCTGCGGCGAGTGCGTCAACTGCCAGGCCGGCGAGGAACAGTACTGCCTCGCCGGGAACACCGGCACCTACGGCGCCGTCGACCGTGACGGCACCATCACGCAGGGCGGCTACTCCACCCACGTCGTTGTGACCGAAGATTTCGTGGTCACCATTCCCGAGGGCATCGAGCTCGACGTCGCCGCGCCGCTGCTGTGCGCCGGCATCACCACCTACTCGCCGCTGAACCACTGGGGCGCGGGTCCCGGCAAGAAGGTCGCGGTCGTCGGACTGGGCGGACTGGGCCACATGGCCGTCAAGATCGCGCACGCCATGGGCGCCGAGGTCACCGTCCTGTCGCAGTCGCTGAAGAAGCAGGAAGACGGCCTGAAGCTTGGCGCCGACCACTACTACGCCACGAGCGACGAGAACACCTTCACGGACCTTGCCGGCACCTTTGATCTGATCATCAACACCGTCAGCGCCGCGATCGACATCAGCTCCTACCTCCAGCTGCTGACCCTCGACGGTGCACTGGTCAACGTCGGCGCGCCCGCGGAACCGCTCCCGGTGAACGCGTTCGCCCTGATCATGGGGCGCCGTTCCTTCGCCGGCTCGATGATCGGCGGCATCCGCGAAACCCAGGAAATGCTCAACTTCTGTGCCGAGCACGGCCTGGGCGCAGAAATCGAGGTCATTCCGGCCGCGAAGATCAACGACGCCTACGAGCGTGTCCTGGCCTCCGACGTCCGCTACCGCTTCGTGATTGACACCGCCACCCTGAACTAAGGCGCCGCACGAAGAACCCTGGGGCGGGGCGGACGCGGCCTCCCGTCGCGCATGCGCGTCAACGCGGTGCACTTTGCCCCGTGCGCCCGCACGGCCTGACACTCGCACGCCGTCGGGCAGACCCTGCACGTCACCGAAGGTGTCGGCCTGGTCCAGGCCCGCGGCGGCGAAGTGACAGAGATCCGCCCCGGCGACACGATTTACACGCCGCCGGGCGAATGGCACTGGCACGGCGCCGCGCCGGACCATTTCATGACCCACCTCGCGATGTGGGAAGCGCCCGCGGAGGGCGCGGAGTCTGAGTGGGGCGACCTCGTGACCGACGAGGAATACAACGCCGCCAAGTAGCACAACCGCGCGGCAGTTAGCGCGGTTGCGCTAAAACATCCGGCGCTGCCGGTGCGGGGCCAGCCTGGGGGACTGGCCCGCACCGGCATGCCGGGCACCGCGTGGGCTATTGCCCCGGGCACCGCGTGGGCTATTGCCCCGGGGCCCGGTACGACGGCGTCTTCCTGGCTGCCGCGTCGAGATCCTCCGCTGACATGAGCGGTTTCAGGTGCAGGTTCACGGCGCCGGTGGAATTGATCATCAGCGACAGGGCGACGGCGTTGGCCTGGTCGGGGATATCGAAAACTCCGACGACGTCGGTCTCCCCGAAGGCGTAGTAGAAGCTTTCCAGTGAGCCGTCCACCGACTTCAGGGCTTCGACGACCGCATCACGCCGTTTGGTGCCGCCCTCACGCATGAGTCCCTTGATTCCGTCGCCAACGTAGTTCGCTTCGAACAGATATTTGCTCATCGTTTTTCCTATCCTGTGTTCGCCCAGGACAACGGCATCCGAACGTGTGCCCGCTCCCAACGATGGAAGGTCCGAGGCTGGCCCCAGAGTGGGGGTCTGCCCACATGCTAGGCCTTCCACTGCACCCTTACAACGGTTCACTTGCGGCCACAACCGGGCTCCGGGCGGTCCGGCACTACCGCGGGCCGGAGGACAGGAACATAATCGGCGTATCAACCCGTACGGACAATGGAGGCGATCGACGTGTCTGTCTATACGCTCGGAATCTGGCTGGTGCATCCCGGCCGCGAGAACGATTTTGTGCAGGCCTGGCGGGATCTGGCCAGGAAGACAAAGGAAGACTTTCCCAACGCCAAAGCCGTGCTGATGCACGATCGCGACGTCAAGAACCGGTTCATCAGCACCGGCCCGTGGGAGTCTCTCGAACAGATTGAGCAGTGGCGGGATTCTGCCCTGTTCAAGCAGGGCCTCGAGGCAATGAAGGACATGCTGGAGCATTTCGAGGCGCGCACCCTGGACGAGGCCGCGAGCATCGGGTGGGATGCGACCGATATGTGAATTTACCGGGAACCGGGCCGCCGCCGGCCGCGCGGCGCTCGTTCCCGCCGGCTAAGCGGACTGCAGCGCCTCAAGTACGGCGGCCAACAGGACATCGTTCCGGCCCCAGACGGGATCGAAGATTTCCACGTACCAGGCATCGGACAGGACCAGGGCCAAGGTCTCGTTGGTCTCGGCTGCCCAGTCTCTGAGCTGGTCCTCCCCAACGGGCCCCTCGCTGCTGCCGAGCAAGGTCGCGACGTCCTCGTCCTGTACGGTCACCGGGATGGAGACGCTGCTCGCCTCACCGGGGTCGTGGACGACCGTCACCAGGCCGGTCCGTGCGGACAGGGCCAGGAGTGCCGAAGCCGCCTCCGGTCCGCAGAAGGCCGTTACGTAGGCGCGTTGCGCGAGGCCTCCGGCCTGAAGGCCCGGCTGCGATTCCTTGGTGAAGAGCCCGTTGCGGTTCAGCCGGGCGAGCTCTCCGGCGATGGCCGCGGTCTCCTCGTCGAACCCGGGCGCGAAGACTCCCGGCTGGTACTGGCTGTTGCCCTCCAGCCAACGGGCGGTCAGTTCGCCGGCCGCCGGGATGGTGGAGGCCTGCCGCCAGACTTCGCGGTCCGCGAGAAGCCGGCCGAAGCTGTCCCGTTCCGTCGTGAACCTGGCCTCTGACATTTAGGCCTCCTGTGCTGCGGGGTGCGGGGTGGACTGCGCCGTGAGATGTGGGGTGGGGTGCGTCTGCGGGGCATGGTGCTGCAGGAGGACGGACAACCGTTCGCAGCTGATCCGCAGCGCCTCCAGTTCACGCCTGCTGTAGTCCTCGATGATCGCACGGATCCGCTCGGTGAGGTGCTCGTCGTCGACCTCGAACTCGTGGTTCAGCGTGACCACGGAGAGCCCGTCCGCCGGCCGGATCTCCCAGTCGCCGCCGAGCTCCCGGAACGGCGGCTCGAGGTCCAGCTGGTGGAACTGGGCGCGGTGGCTGGCGGGGTCAAACACGCGCCAGCAGTGGCTTGAACTGAGTGAGCCGTTGGAGACCACGGACGTGCGCAGCTCGTGGCCGGCGTCGTCGCCGCTGACGCGCTCCGAGTACACCGTCAGGCCGTCGAGGTAGGTCCAGTGTGAGGCGTCGCGCAGCATGCTGAAGACAAGGTCCGCCGGGGCGTTGATGCCGAGCCGGTGCGTGGTCCGGTGCGTTTGCTGGTGCGTGCCCACTGACAAGTTCACCCCTCCTGTGTCGTGCTGTCACCTTGCAGGTCTTCTATGCAGGCTAGGCCAGTTGCGGCCTGCCGGGAACAATTCCGTCCCGTCGCGTCATGCAGGGCAATCTTCGGTAACACAGGGCGTCCGCAGGGAGCGTCCGCGGACGCCGGATGAACGGGTATTACCGCCTGTATCCCTTGGTTTCACCCGGTTTCACGGCGCTTTGACCGGCTCTTCCTGGCCCCGGATAGTTGCTCGCACCAGCACCATTTCAGTCCACTCTCAAGGGGAGAACATGTCCAGTCTTTCGTTTAAATCAGGCGCCGCGGTCGCGTTGGCGGCCACCACTGTCCTGGGTCTGGCGGCCTGCTCCGATCCCGGCGCCGCAGCTGCCGGCGGCCCGTCGGCGGCGCCGTCGTCGTCCACCGGTGTGAAGCAGTTCAACCTCTCGCCGCAGCAGGACCGGGTCAAGGCCACGGTGGATGCCGCGGCCGCCGCGCTCGTCCCGGAGGCCATCAAGAAGGACGGGAAGCTGACGGTGGCGGTGAGCCCGTTCGCGGCGCCGCTGGCCGTCTACGCCACCGACAACAAGACGCCGGTGGGCAATGAGGTGGATATCGCCGTCGCTCTGGCCGAGTCCCTGGGCCTGGAGGCAGACATTGTCCCGACGGCCTGGGCCGACTGGCCGCTCGGCGTCGACTCCGGCAAGTACGAGGCTGTGCTGTCCAACGTCACCGTCACGGAGGAGCGCAAGCTCAAGTTCGACTTCGCCAGCTACCGTGAAGACAAGCTCGGCTTCTACGCCAAGGCGGACAGCAGCGTCACCAAGGTCGAATCGGCCCCGGACGTCGCCGGCAAGCGCGTGATCGTCGGTTCCGGCACCAACCAGGAGGCAATCCTGCTGCGCTGGGATGAGGAGAACAAGAAAAACGGCCTCAAGCCCGTGGAGTTCCAGTATTACGACGACGACTCCGCCTCCCAGCTCGCCATCCAGTCCGGACGGGCGGACCTCACGTTCGGCCCCAATGCCACAGCAGCCTACAAGGCGGCCACGGACACCAAGACCAAGCTCGTGGGCCTGGTCGACGGCGGCTGGCCGCTGAAGGCCAGCATCGCCGTCACCACCAAGAAGGACAACGGGTTTGCCGCAGCGGCCCAGGCCGGCCTGAACCACCTGATCCAGGACGGAAGCTACGCCAAGATCCTGGACCGCTGGGGGTTGTCCGCGGAAGCCGTCGCGAAGTCGGAGCTGAACCCGGCGGGCCTGCCGAAGAAGTAGCCCGCCTCCTGAAACGCCACTACCTGAAACGTCGATTGCTCCGTAACTGCCCTTCTGGGGGGTGAAAACGGCGGCTACGGAGCAATCGATGGTGCGGGACAGAAGGAATCCCCGCCGGAACATCTCCGGCGGGGATTCTTTGTGTCTGGCAGGTGCTGCCGCAGGCTTCGTGATGGATGGCTGGTGCTGCCGCAGGCTTCGTGCTGCCTGCCTGGTCCAGCATGCCTGTACGGTCGATTGCTCCGTAACTGCCCTTCTAGGTGTACTGAGCCATCAGGTTGGTGACACCCGGGTGGTGGGTGTGGTTCCGATGCCGGTGTGGATTCGTTCAGTGTTGTAGTGCTGGAGCCAGGGCGCAAGTGCGGCTTGGCGGTGGGTGCTGCTTGTGAAGGCCTGCCGGTAGGCCCATTCGGTTTGCAGGGTCCGGTTGAAGCGTTCGGCTTTGCCGTTGGTCCAGGGGCAGTGGGGCTTGATGAAGCGCTGAACGGCTCCGAGGTCCGTGACGGCCTG
>NZ_FUZD01000028.1:0-32373 GCF_900168135.1 Arthrobacter sp. 49Tsu3.1M3 | reverse complement strand
TGGCCGCGATCGCCGCGGTGGACATGGCGCTGTGGGACATCAAGGGCAAGCTCGCCGGGATGCCGGTCTACCAGCTCCTGGGCGGGGCGTCCCGGAACGGGCTGCGCGCCTACGGCCACGCCTCCGGCGCGGACCTGCCCTCGCTCTTCGACTCGGTCCGCGAACACCTCGAGCTCGGCTACAAGTCGATCCGGATCCAGACCGCGGTGCCCGGGATCAAGGCCGTCTACGGCGTCGCGGCCCAGGCCCAGGCCTCCGGGGAACGCTATGACTACGAACCGGCCGGGCGCGGGGCGTTCCCGCAGGAAGAGGACTGGGACACCCGCGCCTACCTCCGCCACCTGCCGACCGTGTTCGAGGCCGTGCGCAACGAGTTCGGCCCGGACATCCCGCTGCTGCATGACGGGCACCACCGGATGACCCCGATCCAGGCCGCGAAGCTGGGCAAGGCGCTGGAACCCTACGACCTGTTCTGGCTCGAGGACTGCACCCCGGCCGAAAACCAGGAAGCCCTCCGCCTGGTCCGGGCGCACACCACCACCCCGCTGGCGATCGGGGAAATCTTCAACACCGTCTACGACTACCAGGCCCTGATCAAGGAACAGCTGATCGACTACGTCCGGGCCGCGTCCACCCACTTCGGCGGGATCAGCCCGCTGAAGAAGGTCATGGACTACGCCGCGCAGTACCAGATCAAGTCCGGCTTCCACGGCCCCACCGACATCTCCCCGGTCGGGTTCGCCGCGCAGCTGCACGTGGGCCTGGCGATCCACAACTACGGCATCCAGGAATACATGCAGCACTCGGACAAAACCAACGAGGTCTTCGAACAATCCATGACCTTCACCGACGGCTACCTGCACCCCGGCGACAAACCCGGCATCGGCGTCGAATTCAACGAAGAAGCCGCCGCCGCGTACCCCTACCAGCAGGCCTACCTGCCCTACAACCGCCTCGTCGACGGCACCGTCCATGACTGGTAACCCGGCGTCGACGGGTGACAGTCCCTGAAGCACCAAAAAGGTCCCGGGCGGCGAGTCGATGCTCTGCCGCCCGGGACCTGGCTCTTTTGAGTCCCGCTCTCAGCGTCCGGTTTGCTGGTTGCTTAGTGAACCTGTTCCCGGGTCATGCCGAAGGGGACCTGGTCGGAGAGGGCCGCGGTGTAGTGGCCCGGCTTGTGCCGCGTGAGCAAAATGCCGTGCGTCCCGGTTGTCATGGCGAGCTGCTGCAGCCCGCGGACGGCGTCGTTGAGTCGGTCGTCCAGCACGCGCCGGTTGTCGACCTGGATCTCAATGGACTCGGTAATGGTGGTCATCGCTCTGTCTTTCTTGGAGTACTTCTAGTCGGGCCCAATGGATTCAGGAACAGTAACGTCATATTTATTGGCCCGTCAAATCACCACGCCGCGTCTGCGTGTGGCCCGTGCGGACGCCAAATGCCCGCACATTGCGGCCCGGGCGACTGACCTGCAGATCCATCCGGGCCCGGGTGGTCCCGGTGAGTCTGATCACGCGGCATCACTGCGGGCAGGCCGAGAGGTGCTCGTGGACGCAAGCAATGCCGCCGTCGGGGGTGCGGGAGAAGATGATGGTCTCCCGTTCATCGCTCGTGTCGCGGGCACCGCCCCCGTCAACCTGGACCGTCGTGGCCACGCGGTGTGAAAACACTGCGGTAGCCCCGAGGAGCTGGATATCCTGCTCGCTGCTCCGGCATTCGAGCACACGCCAACCACCTGCGAGCCAGCTGTCCCAAAGGGTGCGGTAGGCGGAGCGGGACCCAAGGCGCTGGGCTTCCGGATGGAAGATGAAGGTCGCTTCCGGGCTGAAGGCCGCAAAGTAGGCCTCGGTGTCCGTGGCGGCGAAGGCTGCGACCAGGCGGTCGGCTGCCTCCTGGACCTCTTCGCGGCTGAGGGCGCGGGCCGCAGCAGGCTCCAGCGCCGCAGCCGGCAGCGGCCGGGCCACGGCCCGGATCGGGGCGCCGTCGGCCCCGGGGATATTGAGGGGAAACAGGAAGAGCTCGACGTCGGATCCTGCGTCTGTGGCCCGCTGGACCTGCTCCAGCCCGGTGAGGTTTTCCACGATGATGCAGCCGTTTCCGGCCAGGATGGCGTGGGCGGGAAAGCCGCCGCCGGCCGGGTCGCCGTGCTGGTTGCCGTCCGGGGCGCCGGGGTAGCTGGGATCCACGCTGAGGGCATCCAGGCCTACGGCGCGGTAGCCGCGGTCCACGATCAGTTGCGCCGCCGCAGCCTCCAGCCATGGGTGCTTGAAGTACTCCTCCATTCCCCATGCCGCGGCGCAGCCGGTATGCAGCAGGAGGATCTTCTCTGGACTGCCCGGATTTCCAGGCTCCCCAGGATTCCCGGCGGAGCCAGCCGGGGCGATCCCCGCCAAGTGCGCGGCGGTGATGGCGCCACCGCGGGCCACGTCCCGGACATCCACGATTTCGGCGACGCCGCCGAAAAGGGACAGTGGCAATTCGTCCAAAGCGGCCCAGCCGTCGCCCACATGCAGGGGTGCGTCGGCGTGGGTGCCCGAATGGGAGCCGAGTCCGAGCGAGAGCACGTTGGCGCCGTCGGCCTCCACGGTCAGTGCCGATGCGATCCGGACCTCCGGGTCGCCGGGATAGACAGGCATTCCGGTGCGCAGCGGCACGCTGAGATCGAACCACGTCACCGCTGGCCCACCAGTTCCGTGTCGAGGTCGCCGTTCACGCCCGGCGCGGCTGCCTCCGGTGTTGCGGCAGCGACGGTGTTTCCCGCCGCATCGACGACCGGCGGCACCGGGGTGTCCTTCGAGGGGATCCAGCGCGGCCCGGCGGCCGGGAACACTCCGCGCGGCTCCGGGAAGATCCACAGCAGCCCGAGGTAGAGGACGGCTGCGAGCCCCAGCGATGCCGGCAGGCTGATGTCCACGCCGCCGGCCAGGTTGCCCAGGGGTCCCTGGAACTGGCCGGGCATGTTCACCATGCTCAGCCCGGCGGCGGCGCTGACCAGCCAGGCCGTCATGCCGCGCAGGTTCCAACCGTGGTTGAACCAGTACCGTCCGCCGGTTTGGCGGCGGTTGAACACCTGGAGGGCATCAGCGTCGTACCAGCCGCGGCGGGTGATGAAACCGATGATCATCACCACCATCCACGGCGCGGTGCAGGTCACGATCAGGGTGGCGAACGTGGAAATGCTCTGGACGAGGTTGAAGGCGAAGCGGCCGGCGAAGATGAAGGCGATCGCCAGGACCCCGATGAACAGGGTGGCCTGGACCCGGTTGAACCTCGGGAAGACGCTGCTGAAGTCCAGACCGGTCCCGTACAGCGAGGACGCCCCGGTGGACATGCCGCCGATCAGGGCGATGGCGCAGAGCGGGATGAAGTACCAGGCCGGGGAGACCGCCAGCAGGCCGCCGACGTAGTTCGGCGCCGCCGGGTCCATGAATTCCGGCGCCTTGGTGGCGATGATGGACGCCGTGGCCAGGCCAAAGACGAACGGAATAAGGGTGGCCAGCTGGGCCAGCAGCGCCGCGCCCATGACTTTGCGCTTCGGGGTGGCGGTGGGGATGTAGCGCGCCCAGTCGCCCAGGAACGCGCCGAAGGAGATGGGGTTGGACATGACGATCAGGGCCGCGCCGATGAACGCCGGGACGAACCCTGCGACGCCGAGGCCGTCGAATCCGGTTCCGAAGGCACCCTCGAAGTTCAGGTTGAGGTCGCCCGCGAAGGCGATGAAGCCGACAACGAACAGCAGGGTGGCCGCGGTGACGGCAATCTTGTTCACGAGCAGCATGAACTTGAACCCGTAGACGCAGACCACCAGAACGAGCCCGCCGAAGAGGCCGTAGGCGACGGCGAACGAGCCCATGTCCTGCGGCAGCCCAACCAGCCGGTTCAGCCCGCCGACCAGAGCATCGCCGGAGCTCCAGACCGAGATGGAGAAAAATGCCAGCGCGGTCAGCAGTGACAGGAATGATCCGACCACCCGGCCGTGCACGCCCAGGTGGGCGGAGGAGGATACCGCGTTGTTGGTTCCGTTCGTGGGGCCGAAGACGGCCATGGGCGCCAACAGGAGGGCGCCGACAACCAGGCCCGTCACCGTCGCGGCGAGCCCCTGCCAGAATGACAGGCCGAACAGGATCGGAAATGCGCCAAGGAAGGCGGTGGCAAAGGTGTTGGCTCCGCCGAATGAAACCCTGAACAAGTCAAAGGCGCTGGCATTGCGGTCCTTTTCGGGGATCCGCTCAATGCCATAGGTCTCCACGTCGGTGACCTTGCCGCGGTTCCGCCCTGCTCGGGCGCCGGCAGGCTGTTCCTCGACCATGTTGTTCTCCATCCAGCTCATCATTGATTCTTAAGAGTTGCTTTATAAGCATCACAAGTTGTGTTGGAGGCTACACTGTGAAACGGCTCACAGCAAGGCGCTGCCCTGTCCGGCCCGCGGGTTACGCAAGCGGCCGCCGGCCCGGCGCCCTCCCGCGGGAGGACCGGGCGGCCCACGTGCCTGCCGCGGGGTAAATAACAGGGATAATCTTCAACGGGGACCATCCACTACACGGCGCAAAGGCGGCACAGCGACATGGCACAGGCTCAGACAGGCAAACCCCAGGGACGGTGGCAGACCTTCCACGAAAAGTTCGTCGTGGAGGAGCGCTTCATGAGCGTGACGGCGCGCCGGAATCTCTACCGGACCGCCGTCGTCCTGATGATCGCGGGCGCCGTGCTGTTCGCGGTAATCCTCGCCGGAGTCCTGCAGCACGGCGGCATCTCGGCGGCGGATGAGCCCGTGCGGACCTGGCTCCTGACCCTGCGCGCGGAGCCCACCACCATCATCATGATCATCCTTGCGGTTATCTTCGGCCCCATCGGCCTGCCAATCATCGTCCTGATCGTGACGGTGGCCTGGGGCCTGCTCGCCAAGCATGCCTGGCGGCCGATGCTCCTGGCCGGCGCCATGCTGACCGGCGTCATTCTGGCGCAGGTCATCGGCCACATCGTCGAGCGCCACCGGCCCCCGATCGACCTCATGCTCTTCGGCGCCGACTCCACGTTCTCGTTTCCGTCCGGCCATGTCCTCGGCGCGTGCGACTTCCTGCTGGTCACCACGTACCTGGTCTTTTCGCGCCGGAAGAACCCCATGTCCGCTGTCATCGCCTTCATCGTGGCGGGCATCGGCATCTTCTTCGCCGCCGTCAGCCGCCTCTACCTCGGCTACCACTGGATGACCGATGCCCTGGGCGCCTTCTCGATCTCGCTCGTGATCCTGGGCGGCGTCATTGCGCTGGACACCTGGCGGACGGCGCGGATTCCGGGCGAACAGGTCACCGGGACACTGTCCACCGCCGACACCAGCCAGGACTGAGCACCATCAGCGGCTGCGGGCCCGCTTGAGTTCGGCCCGCAGCCGTGCGTTGGCTGCCTCGAGTTCGATCACCTTAGCCACGCCGGCCAGGTTGAGCCCCTCTGCCAGGAGTTGGCCGATCCGCCGCAGCACCACAAGGTCTGCGTCGCTGTATTGCCGGGTGCCACCCGCAGTGCGGCCCGGTGCAAGGAGCCCCCGGCGCTCGTAAAGCCGGATATTCTGCTGCCCCGTGCCCACCAGCTGGGCTACCACCGAGATGGCGTACAGGCCTGAAGCCGTGCCTCGCTCCGCCATGGTCTTCCTCCCGTTCCGGCAATTCCCTTGCATCAGTGTTTCACCGGTGCTATAAAAAATCTATACCCCCTACCACAGAAAAGCTGTGGCGGGTTGTGGAAGGAATGCAGATCAACTCTCGCTGAAGGAGTGGGAAATGATGTTGATTCGGACGGACCCGTTCCGTGACTTCGACCGGCTCGCGCAGCAGGTGTTCGGGACGGTGGCACGCCCAGCGCCCATGCCCATGGACGCGTGGGAGGAAGACGGCGTATTCGTTGTCGCGTTCGATCTTCCGGGGGTCAATGTCGACTCGATCGGGCTCGACATTGAGCGCAATGTCCTGACGGTCCGGGCGGAACGGCGGGACCCGGTGCGGCCCGACGTGGAACTGACGGTCTCGGAGCGCCCCCGTGGGGTGTTCAGCCGCCAGCTGATCCTGGGCGACACCCTGGACACGGAGAACGTCAAGGCGAACTACGCAGACGGCGTCCTGACGCTCCGCATCCCGGTGGCGGAGGCGGCCAAGCCGCGGAAGATTGAAGTCACCCGTTCGCAGGACACGATGCAGGAGATCGGGAAGTAGCCCCCGAGCCGGCGCGGCGCCCGAAGCGTTGCTCCGGCTCCGGCTGCGTGCAAACGGAGGCCGATCATGCCCGGCAGGAACCCTGACCCCCGAGGCTACTATGCGCTATTGCACGTCTCGCCGCAGGCGGGCCGGCAGGAGATTGGCCGCGCGTTCCGGGCGCTGATGCGCCGGCATCATCCCGACGTCGGCCATCTGGACCGCGACCCTGCCGATGTCGGCGCCATTCTGCACGCTTTCGCCGTGCTGCGGGACGCCAGGAGCCGGGCGGAGTACGACGCCGGGGGTTGGCGTCCCGCCGTCGGGGACGACACCCTCCATTACCGGAACGACCATGACGGCCAAGGCAGCCGCGACATCCCGGTGCGCATCATCCGGCGTCGGGATCCCCTTGTGCGCGTGCTCCCCGTCCGCTGGGAACCCGGGCCCTGACGGGGAAACGCCCCTTGCCCGGCCGCTGAGCCGGACACGAGGCCGCCCAGCAGTTCCAGCCAGCAGTACCGCCCAGCTGTTACATCCACTGAGGAGGAGTCCAGCCATGAGCGCATGGCGCCGTTACGATTCGCACCTTATGCCGGTGTTCCACGAGCGCTTCGAAGCGCGCTGGGGCGAGGGAACGGCTCCGTTCCTGGACCCGGAGGCGCATGAGGCCCCGTTGCCCCGTGCGCAATGGATCAACATCGACACGGGTGCGGCGCTGGCGGTGGTCCCGGTCTGGACAGATGAAGACAGCCAGCACCGATCCTTCGGCGTGTTCTACCTGCCGCCCGCGGGTGACATTTGGGTGCTGAGGCCCGGCTTCACGGAGTATCTGGAACCCTCGGTGGACGAGGCTGGGCAGCTCCTGACGCTGCGGAACGATGCCTTCCGCAAGGCCGTGGAGCACGCCAAGGTCTTCCTGTTCGGGCCGGAGACCTCGGTGTTCTGAACGGCAGCGACCGGTTGATGCCGGCGATCAGTTGCTGGCGGCGGCATAGGCGTTCAGGCTCAGCGAGAACACGACCCAGGAAAGGTACGGCAGCATGAGCAGGCCCGCCGCCCGGCTGATCAGGCCGAACCGGACCACCGTGACGGCGGCGGCCACTGCATGGACGGCGATAAGCAGCAGGGCCAGCCAGAGGGCCGCCGCGCCGGCCATGGGGTACATGCCGAAGAACAGGGGCGCCCAGGCGAGGTTGACGAGCAGCAGGATGGCGTAGACGGTCATGTCCCCCCGGCCGCGCCCGGAGCGAAGCCCTGTTCCCCGGCGCCAGACCAGCCACGCCGCCACTGCCATGGTCGTGTAGAGCACCGTCCAGACCGCTCCGAAGGCCCAGCCCGGCGGAGTCCACGGAGCCTTCTCAGCCGCCGCGTACCAGCCGCCGGCGTTGCCGATAATGACCAGCGACGCCACGAAGGACACCCCATGGGAGACCGCCAGGAAGCAAAGGAGGGCTGCCGCCTGCCGACCGGGGCCGGGCGGCGCCGACGGCGGCCGGCGCTTGACGCCTTGTTCAATTTTCACGTGCACCGATCAACAGTGGCCGTTGGCATCGCGTCCGTCAAACGGCGAGGTTCGTGGCGCTCACTCCCGGGGGAGCCTAAGATCAGTCAACCAACCACCGAAACTACATAGAGGTCCCCGTCGATGAACGCTTCCGCCAAGGATCTGGCTTCCCTTCTTCCGCCCGGCTTCACCCTGGGGGTGGCGACCTCCGCCTTCCAGATCGAGGGTGCACTCGATGAAGACGGCCGCGGCCCTTCCGGATGGGATGTCTTCGCCGCGAAGCCGGGTTCGATCGTGGAGGACCAGAGCCCGGCCGTTTCCTGCGACCACTACCACCGGATGCCCGAGGACGTGGCTCTGATGAAGGAGCTGGGGATCGACTCGTACCGGTTTTCGCTGTCCTGGTCCCGGATCCAGCCTGGCGGGAGCGGACCCGCGAACCCTGCCGGGCTGGACTTCTACGACCGGCTGATCGACCTGTTGCTCGCCAACGGCATATCCCCCATGGCCACCCTCTACCACTGGGACACCCCATTGCCCCTGGATGAGGCCGGCGGCTGGATGAACCGGGACACGGCCTACCGGCTGGGGGACTTCGCCGCCATCGCCGCGGCTGCCTTCGGGGACCGCGTGAGGCGCTGGGTGACCGTCAACGAGCCCGCCACAGTCACCACCAACGGCTATGCCCTGGGCATGCACGCGCCCGGGGAGGCCCTCATGCTCAATGCCCTCCCCAGCGTGCACCACCAACTGCTGGGCCACGGCCTGGCGCTCCAGGCGCTGCGTGCCGCCAAGGTACCGGGCGACATCGGCATCACCAACGTTTACTCACCGATGGTCCCGGCCACCGCGAACCCGCTGGACAAGGTCAGTGCCGGACTCATGGATGTGGCGCAAAACCGGCTCTACGCCGATCCGGTGCTGCTCGGTAAATATCCGGATGTCATCCGGGCCGCCACCTTTTTTTCCTCGTCCTTCAGCCCGTCCAGCGAAGACATGGAGCTGATTTCCCAGCCCCTGGATTTCTATGGCCTGAACTATTACATGCCCACCCTTGTTGGGGCCGGTCCGGGTGAGGGGGCCGTGCCGCCCGGCATGGCCGAAGCCATGGGGGACGACCTCAGCGGGACACCCGGTGCGCCCTTCCACATAGCGCCCTTCCCGGACACCGAGACCACGGCCTACGGCTGGCCGGTCAAGCCCGAATACATGTCCGTCGCCCTGGCCGAGATGGCCGACCGCTACCCGGATCTGCCCCCGGTCTTCATCACCGAGGGCGGCGCCAGTTTCGAGGACGTCGTGGTCCAGCCTGTCGGGGCGGACCGCCGGATAATCCCGGACGAACGGCGCCTTCGCTACCTCGCAGACCACATCGGCACGGCCCTGGAAGCGACACGTCCCGGCGGCGCCGCCGAGGCCATCGACCTTCGGGGCTACTATGTGTGGTCCTTCATGGACAACTTCGAGTGGTCCGCCGGCTACAAGCAGCCGTTCGGTCTGGTGCACGTCGATTTCGATACCCAGGTCCGCACGCCGAAGGCCTCCTACTACTGGCTCCAGGAGGTCATTGCGGCCCGAAGCGCGGCGTCCGCCGGAGAGCCCGGCAGTGCCGCGCAGCCCGGCGGCGCCGCGGGCAGGACGAACCCGCCGACGTCGGAGAGCCGCACCCAGCGGGCTGACGCCCCTAAGGCCGGGTCAACCTAGAGCAGATCCAGGTCCTGCAGGCCCTTGGCGAGCCCGGCGCCGTCGGGCGAATAGAACCACGGGACGGAGGACTCCGAGTGGTCTCCGGTGTCGGAGTGGCCGCCGGCGAAGACGGCCTCGCTGGCCGAGAGCTGCCGGATGCCGATCGCGGCCACCTGGTCCGGGTGCTTCTGCGCGAAGCCGGAGTAAATCTCTTCATCGTGCTGGCCGTTGTCGCCGAACAGCAGCCAGCGCATGTTCGGGAACTCCTGGGCCAGCAGCTCAAGGTTGCGCCGCTTGTGTTCCTGGCCGCTGCGGAACCAGCGGTCGTGCGTCAGTCCCCAGTCCGTGAGCAGCAGCGCGCCCGAGGGATAGAGGTTCCGGGCGATGAAACGGGCCAGGGTGGGAGCTGCGTTCCACGGCCCGGTGGACAGGTATATCACCGGCGCCTCGGGGTGCTCCACCTTGAGCCGATCCAGCAGGACGGCCATGCCGGGTGTCGCCATCCGGGCCCGTTCGTTCAGGACGAAGGTGTTCCACAGTGCCAGGAAGGGCCGGGGGAGGGCGGTGACCATGATGGTGTCGTCAATGTCCGAGACGATGCCGAGCCTGGTGTCCGGAGCGATCACGAAAATCCTGGCCTCGACCGGTTCCGTTCCCTCGGCGCGCAGCACGGCCGTGTGCCAGCCCGGGGTCAATGCCACGTGAACCAGGGTGTCCACCAGGCCGCCGCGGTCCGCATGCACGCGGGTGGTGACGCCGCCGATCTGGATCTCCACCTCGGTGAACTGGACCGGGACGCTCGTGAACGCCCGCCAGCCGCGGAAGTTCTGGTTGCCGTTCAGGGCCAGCCGCTCCGCCTTGCTTCCGGGCACCGGCCGGCTGGTGAGGACCACGCGGCCCAGTACCCTGACCCATTCGGTCGAGCCGTAGCCCTGATAGGCGACTGTCTGCGGGCTGAACTTCCAGCGCCGGGCCGTCTTGAGCCGGATCCCGTTGACGGTGTCCGACACCCAGTGGGCGAGCCGGAAGGCCCTGTTGCCGGACACGGGCAGCTGCTGCGCTGGTTGTGAGGCCAATTCCATGCCTCCACTCTCCCACAGTGCCGGGCTCCGGCGGTGCCGGCGCGGTCCCCGGACCCGGCCCCGCCACGCCGGATTACCAGTGTGGCGGCTCACCCAGCAGCCCGCGCAGTGTGGCGGCGTTGCGGACGGCATTGCCGCCGCCGTCGTTGTTGAAATACGCGTAGACGTCTTTGCCGCCGGCCTGCCACTCGCGGATCCGGTCAGCCCACCAGCGCAGGTCGTCATCGGAGTAGGATCCGCCGTACAGGACGTCGTGGTCCGGACCGTGCAGCCGGATATAGACGAACGGCGCGGTGGCGCGCAGGACGCACGGGAGCCCGGCGCCGCTCATGATGCAGTAGGCCGCGCCGTGACGTTCCAGCAGGGCGTACACGGCGTCGTCGTCCCAGCTTGGGTGGCGGAACTCCACGCAGACGCGGATCCAGCCGGGCAGAGCCGCCAGGAAGTAGTCCAGCCGGGCGTCGTCGCGTGCCAGGCCCGGGGGCAGCTGGACGAGCAGCACGGCCCGCTTGTCGCCGAGTTCGTGCCAGCACCGGGTGATCCGGTCCGCCCAGACCTCGGGGGCGTACAGCTTCTTGGCGTGCGTCAGGCCGCGGGGCGCCTTGACGGACAAAGCGAAACCGTCGGGCAGGCGGCGGCGCCAGCTGGCGAACGAGCCCTCTTTCGGCCAGCGGTAGAAGCTGGCATTCAATTCCACGGTGTCGAAGCGGGCTGCGTAATGCGCCAGCCTGTCCCGGGCCGGCAGGCCCGGCGGATAGAGGACCCCGTCCCAGTGGTCATAGCTCCAGCCGGACGTGCCGATCCGCACAGCGGCCTCGTGCCCTGCCATGACACTTCCCCTTCCGCCCGACGATGAGTCCACGTTCTTCCGGCCTACGCGGCGCACCGACCCGGTGCGCACCCGGCGCCGCATGCCCTCCACCGTGCCCCTCCACCGTGCCGGGGCGAAGGCGGTGTGGCACTGTAAGTGTCATGGTACGCATCGAGGATTACGCAATGGTCGGCGATCTGCACACCGCTGCCCTGATCAGCACCGAAGGTTCCATCGACTGGCTGTGCCTGCCGCGCTTCGACTCGCCGGCCTGCTTCAGCGCCCTCCTCGATTCCCCCGCGGCCGGCCGGTGGCTCCTGGCGCCGGCGGGGGGCGGCGAATGCACGCGCCGCCGCTACCGCAAGGGCACACTGATCCTGGAAACCGAGTGGGATTTGCCCGAGGGCAAGGTCAGGATCATTGACTTCATGCCGCCCCGCGACGAGGTGGCGGATATCGTGCGGATCGTGGTCGGTGTCCGCGGCACCGTGCGGATGCGCGGCGAACTGGCGCTCCGGTTCGACTACGGCCACATTGTGCCGTGGGTCCGCCACGACGAGCGCGGCATCCACGCCGTCGCCGGGCCCGATGCCGCCTATCTGGTGACCGAGGCGCCCCTGCGCGGTGAGCGGATGCATACCGTCAGCGACTTCACGGTCAAGGCCGGGGAGCGTGTGCCCTTCGTGCTGACCTGGAGCCCCAGCCACCTCCGCCGGCCGCGGTCGGTGGACCCGGAAATGGTCCTGGCGTCCACCGAGGAGTTCTGGCTTCGCTGGTCGGCTAAGTGCACGGTCACCGGGCGCTACCGCGATGCCGTCCAGCGCTCGCTGATCACGCTCAAGGCCCTGACGTTTGCCCCCACCGGCGGGATCGTGGCCGCCGTCACGACGTCCCTGCCGGAGGAGATCGGCGGCACCCGGAACTGGGACTACCGTTTCTGCTGGCTCCGCGACGCCACGCTCACGCTGCAGGCGCTGCTGGCCGCGGGCTATACGGAGGAGGCCGGCGCGTGGCGCGACTGGCTGCTCCGCGCCATCGCCGGGGACCCGGCGGATCTGCAGATCATGTACGGGCTCCACGGCGAACGCCGGATGCCGGAGCTCGAACTGCCGTGGCTGAAGGGCTACGAAAACTCCGCTCCGGTGCGGACCGGTAACGGTGCGGCCGGCCAACTGCAGCTCGACGTCTGGGGTGAGGTCCTCGATTGCTTGTCCCTGACCCGGAACTCCCTGCTCAAACACACCGACGACGCCTGGGATGTGCAGGTGGCCCTCATGGAACATCTGGAGACGGCCTGGCGCCAGCCGGACAACGGGCTGTGGGAAATGCGCGGCCCGCAACGCCATTTCACGCACTCCAAGGTGATGGCCTGGGTGGCGGCGGACCGCATGGTCAAGGGCGTCCGGGACTTCGGCCTGACCGGCCCGGCGGACCGATGGGAGGAGCTGCGCGACGCCATCCACGCCGAAGTCATGGCCAACGGGTTCGACGCCGACCGCAACACGTTCGTGCAGTCCTACGGGCGGCCGGAGCTGGATGCGAGCCTCCTGCTGCTGCCCCGGGTGGGGTTCCTCCCGCCGGATGATCCGCGCATCATCGGAACCATCGACGCGGTCCAGCGCGAATTGACGCACGACGGCTTCCTGCGCCGCTACCTGCCGGCACAGAGCGATGACGGACTGCCCGGCGAGGAGGGGGTGTTCCTGGCCTGCTCCTTCTGGCTGGTCGAGGCCCTGATCGGGGCGGGCCGGCGCCACGAGGCCCGGGAGTTGTTCGAGCGCCTCCTGGCGCTGCGCAACGACGTCGGGCTCCTCAGCGAGGAGTGGGGCGTCGAGACCGGCCGGCAGCTCGGCAACACGCCGCAGGCCTTCAGCCACTTCGCCCTCGTCATGAGCGCCCTGGAACTGCATGAAGACGGCGTCCGCCGCAGCGACGCCCCGCTTCCGTGATCCGCGCCCGCGGCCCCGCCCTCCGGCCGCGACCCCGGCTGCGGCGACCGCCGGCGGACGAAGGCCGGGACCTTCAGCACTTTCCCCGCACCGTAAAATAAGTACACTTACTAATATCCCGGCGGGGGATACGAGGGAACTAGGAGTGTTGCAAATGGCGGGATATTTTGAGCTCGTGGACGCGCCCGAGGGCGGCTACCGCATTCGGATGATGGACGGGGCAGGGCAACTGATGGCAGTCTCAGTGACGTTTCCCACCAAGAAAGCCGCCGTTGCCGGCGTCGCCCAGGCAAGGGAAATCGCCGGAACCGGGCTGATCAGGGACCGCAGCGCCGATGGCCGGCCCGCCGTGCCGGGATCGTCCGCCCGGGTGATCAGGGGGCGGCGTGGCGGTGCCGGGCGCTCAAACTCCACCCTGGGGAGCTCCCTGGCGGGCAAGAGGGCGCAGGCCCGCACCTGATCCTCGGGGCGGACGTTTCCCCAGCCGGGTTCGCCGCGCCGAACGGTTACAGTATGGCCATGGAGCAGCGGGGGAATCGGAACACCGGCCGTGTCCGGAAGAATCTGCTGGGCCGTGTGGCGGTGCCGCTCACTGCCGCGGCCATGCTGCTCGCCGGGCTGGTCCTTCTTGCCCAGCCGGCCACGCAGGAGGACTTTGGCTGGGTCGCGTATGCGCCGCTGGCGACGGGGTCCGTCGTGCTGCAGGGGCTCATGATCATGGGTCCGTGGACCTGGGCAGGGGTCGGGCTGATCAGCATCGGGTTGCTCCTGCTGGCATTCTGGTCCGGCTACCGCACGGGCCGGCGGGCCCGGGACCGCGGCGAGGACTCCCGCTAGGCGGCTGGAGACAGTTCGCGGCAGTCCGGGCGCGAAACACTGACGTGATGTGCCTCCTCGGCGGTACGCTGGCCGGGCAGCGCCTAACCGTCGAGGAGGACCTCATGAGCCAGCACCACACCCCCGGAAGGGTCGCCGTCGTCACCGGAGCCGGTTCCGGCATCGGCCGCGCAGTGGCCAGGCTCATGCTTGCCGAGGGCTACCGGGTGGTCCTGGCGGGGCGGCGGGAGGAACCGCTCCGCGAGACCGCGGCCGGCCACCGCCAGGCGCTCGCGGTCCCGTGCGATGTCACCGTCCCCGCCGACGTCGAACGGCTTTTCGCCGCCGCGCTGGGGCAGTGGGAGCGCGTAGACGTGCTCTTCAACAACGCCGGCGTGTTCGGCCCCGCCGCCGCGGTGGACGAGATCACCGTGGAGGACTGGGACGCGACCGTCGCTGTGAACCTCACGGGGTCCCTCCTCTGCGCCGCTGCCGCGGTCCGGGCCATGAAGGCCCAGTCGCCCCAGGGTGGGCGGATCATCAACAACGGTTCGGTCGCGGCGCATTCGCCCCGGCCGCGGACGGTGGCCTACACGGTGACCAAGCACGCCATCACGGGGCTGACCAAAAGCATTGACCTGGACGGGCGCGGGTTCGGCATCAGCTGCGGACAAATCGATATCGGCAACGCGGCGACGGAGCTCATGGAGGAGATCGGAGTCGGTTCCGGGGCGGCCCAGGCGGACGGCAGCCTGCGGGCCGAGCCGACGTTTGCGGTGCAGGACGCCGCCCGGGCCGTGCTGCTGATGGCCGGGATGCCGGCGTCGGCCAACGTGGGATCCCTCGTGGTGACAGCTGCGGGCATGCCGTTCATCGGCCGAGGCTGAGGGCACGGCTGGGGCGCGTCTGGGGGCGCGGGCCCGGCTGGTGGGTCCTGCCCGACGCCGCCGGGCGCTGCCGGGCGCTGCCGGGCGCCGCCCGGGGACTTAAAGGGGCAGGAGGGCGGACAGGTCCGCGCGCAGTCCCGAGGCGGCAACACGGCCGGCGGCGACGGCGCCGGCCCAGCTCAATCGTCCGCTGACCATCGCCAGCCAGGTGTCGGCGTCGCACTCGATGACGTTTGGCGGGGTGCCGCGCGTGTGCCGCGGGCCCTCCACGCACTGCGTGACGCCGAACGGCGGGACGCGCACCTCCACGGAGTTCCCGGGCGCCCGCGCGGTGACTTCCTCCAGGCAGTAGCGCACCGCCGTCGCGATTGTGGTGCGCGGGACGTTGCCGGAGCCTCCAGAACCGGGGACCCCGGCGGCCGGCATGTTCTGGCCCGGTGCGGTCGCGGTGGCTTCCTGCCATGCGGCGAGTGCCGCGCGGCCCTCGTCCACATTGATTCGACGGCGCGATACAGCCACTTTCCGCGTCTCCTAGTCCAGCAGTGCCGCGACGGCCCGCCCGAGCCGGATCTTGCCGACCGGGCGTCCCCCGCCCAGTACCGGGTCCACCACCTTGTCCAGGACGCTGGACACCTCAGGGATTTCGACGGCGCCGGAGGCCGCGAGGAGCGTCAGCCCGACCAGCGTGGTGGCCCGGATATTGCCGTCGAGCATCTTGATGGCAACCGAGACGCCCTGGCGGGTGGCCATGACCAGGACGCCCTCGGCGCCGATCTTGGCCAGGATGCCGAGTTCGTCCATGACGATCGTGTTGGCCTGCCCGCGCCCCTGGACGGCCCACGGGTAGTCCAGCATGGATGTGGCAATGGTGGCTGCCCGCGCGTTCGAATTCTTGTCGCCCGGTGCCTTGGCCAGTTTTGAGTAGGCCCGGGCCAGGCCGATCAGGGAGACGGCGGCAACCGGCGCGCCGCAGCCGTCGATGCCCAGGTGCGTGATGCGTTCGCCGCAGTACTCCTCGATGACGGAGCGGATGCGCTGCTGCAACGGGTGGTTGGGTTCGAGGTAGCTGTTCTTGTCCCAGCCGTTCTCCGTGCACGCCCAAAGGAACGCGGCGTGTTTGCCCGAACAGTTGAAGGCCAGCCGGGACTTGCCGCGCTCGGTCTGGACGAGCCAGTTCCGGGCGGTCTCATCCTGGGGCCAGTCGGCCGGGCACTGCAGCTGGTCTTCCTTGGCCCCGGCCGCCTTGAGCATGCCCTCGACCACGTCCATGTGGTCCAGGGATCCGACGTGGCTGCCGCACGCGATGGCCACCTGGGCGCCCCGCAGGGGCACGCCGGACTGCATCGAGGCCAGGGCCTGCAACGGTTTGAGCGTGGACCGGGCAAAGATCGGGGCGTTCACATCGCCGAGCTCGATCACCACCGTCCCGTCCGCGGCCAGCACCACGGCCGAGCCGATGTGGCGGGACTCCACGAAGCCGCTGCGTTCGATGACTGCCAGTTCGACGGCGGAGTCGACTGTGAATGTTGCATGCGGGTTCAAAGCCATGTTGCAAGTCTATGGTGCCCGGTGCTGATACCCCGGCTATTCCACGGTCACCATCACCGACTGCCAGCCGGAGGCGCCGTCCGGGACCGGATCCGCCCGTTTGTCCGTCTGGACCTCGCCGGTGCCGTCCGTGGCGCGCACCTTGATGTAGTGCGGGCCCGGCGTGGCATCCCAGTCAAGGGACCACTGCCGCCACGTGATGAGGGAGGCTTCGTCGGAGAGTACCGCCTCGGTCCAGGGCCCGCTGTCGATCTGCACCTCGACCTTGGTGATCCCGCGGGTCTGGGCCCACGCGGTGCCGCCGAGGGCGATCTTTCCGGCCGGGACCTTGGCGAAGGACTTGGGCACCTCGACCCGCGCCATGGTCTTGATCGGGCCGCGTTCGGACCAGCCGCGCTGGGTCCAGTACGCCTTGCTGTCCGCGAACCGGGTCACCTCCAGGTCCACCACCCACTTGGTGGCGGAGACGAAGCCGTACAGGCCGGGAACCACCATCCGCACCGGGTAGCCGTGCTCGAGCGGGAGCGCCTCGCCGTTCATGCCGATCGCCAGCATCGCGTCGCGGTCGTCCTGGAGGACCTCGAGGGGCGTGGAGGCGCTGAAGCCGTCAGCCGAGGTGGAGAGCACCATGTCCGCGCCCTGCGTGGGGCGGGCCAGCTTCAGGGCGTCGCGGATGGGCATGCCCAGCCATTTGGCGTTGCCGGCCAGGTTGCCGCCGACCGGGTTGGACACGCAGGTCAGGGACACATGGGATTCGATGAGCCGGGCGTCGAGCAGATCCTGGAAGGTAAGCCGGACCTCTTGTTCCACGAGGCCGTGGATGCGCAGTTCCCAGTCCTGGACGTTGATCTCCGGGACGCTCAGCGCCGTGTCGATCCGGTAGAAGTCCTTGTTCGGGGTCAGCCACGGAGTGACGCCGGGCGCCTTGGACTGGACCCCGGCCGGGACCGCGGCGGCGGCCTTGGCGGGCGCGGGCAGCTGCAGCGACTCGCGCGCCGCGGCCACGTTGCTGCGGGCCGAGCTCAGCAGGCGTCCGCCGGTGGCGGCAACGGCCGAGGCGGCCGCGGTGATCCCGGCGGCGGCGAAGAACCCGCGCCGCGTGGTCGCCGGACGCTCGGGTTCCTTCGCGGCGACGTCGGCGGCCCGGTCCGGCCATTCCTGCATCCGCCACAGCCGGGTGATCAGGAGCCGCAGCACCACCAGCCCGGCGACGGTGCCGATCAGGGAGGGAATGGCATCGATCGGCTTGACGCTGGCCCGCGTCACGACGCTGCCAACGATCACGGCGCCCATCAGCACCACCCCGGCCACACCCAGGGCCCATTTCCGGTACGCCACGATGCCGAGCACGCACGCCAGGAGGAGGATCGTGACCGCCATGCCGACGAACAACGCGGCCTTGTCGTTGGTGCCGAACGTTTCGACGGCGAAGTTCTTCATCCACAGCGGCGTGAAGTCGATGAACGTCGATCCCAGCGCAATCAGGGGCGTCGCCCGTGTGGTGAAGAACGCCCCGATCAGTTCCGCGACGGAAAGGACGACGGTGGCCGCAGCCACTCCGGCCACCGCGGCCAAGGCTGTGGCGCCGCGGGACCGCTTGCTGGGCTTCATGCTGGGTTTGTTCATACATGTCATTCGTAGCCGCGCGCTCCGCGGATTGTCCGGCGCCGGGCCCGGTTCCCGGCGTGTGGGCATGCCCTCCTGCCGGACCCTGGAGTGGACATGCCCCGCGGTCCCCGGGACATGTCCAGTCTTGGGACCCGGGCGCGGGCATGTTCTCCGGCGCCACGGGGCATGTCCAGTCTTGGGACCCGGGCGCGGGCATGTTCTCCGGCGCCACGGGGCATGTCCAGTCTTGGGACCCGGGCGCGGGCATGTTCTCCGGCGCCACGGGGCATGTCCAGTCTTGGAACCCGGGCATGGGCATGATGGGATTATGCTCAGTGGCCGCGGCCGGGACTGGGCATGTCCCGCGGCTGGCCCGGTACCCGGCGATGCTGAACTCAGGGTTGGCCCCGTGCCCGGCGCTGCTGAGCTCAGGGTTGTGCCCCGCGCCGGGAGCGCCGAGCCGCGGATTAGCTGGCGGCCGCGAGGCGCCGCCGCGAAAATTGAGCATGTCCGGCGGCCGACACAGCTTAGGAGCCTGCGGGGTGCACCACGTACCCTTGGAGACTGTGAAGGTACTTGTCATCGGCCCCGGCGGCCGCGAACACGCCATTGTCCGATCCTTGCTTGCAGACCCGAACGTTTCCGAGGTCCACGCGGCCCCGGGCAACGCCGGCATCAGCGCGCTGGTCCCCACATATGCGATCGACGCGAACGATCCCGACGCCGTCGCCGCGCTGGCCGTCAAGCTCACCGTTGACCTGGTGGTGGTCGGTCCGGAGGCGCCTCTCGCCGCCGGCGTGTCCGACGCCGTCCGCGCCGCCGGCGTCCCGGTCTTCGGTCCCAGCAAGGCCGCGGCCCAGCTGGAAGCGTCCAAGGCCTTCGCCAAGGAAGTCATGGCCGAGGCCGGGGTGCCCACCGCAATGGCCCGCGTTGCCTCCAACGCCGGGGAAGCCGCCGACGCCCTCGATACCTTCGGCGCCCCGTACGTCGTCAAGGACGACGGGCTCGCAGCCGGCAAGGGCGTCGTGGTCACCTCCAACCGGGACGAGGCCCTCGCGCACGCCCAGACCTGCTTCGACGCGGGCGGCACCGTGGTGATCGAGGAGTTCCTGGACGGACCCGAGGTCTCCGTGTTCGTCCTCTGCGACGGCACCAACACCGTGGCCCTGTCCCCGGCGCAGGACTTCAAGCGCATCTTCGACAACGACGAGGGCCCCAACACCGGCGGCATGGGCGCGTACACACCGCTGGAATGGGCCCCCGAAGGCCTCGTGCAGGAAGTGATCGACCGCGTCGCCCAGCCCACCGTCAACCAGATGGCGCACCGCGGCACCCCGTTTGTCGGCGTCCTCTTCGTCGGCCTCGCCCTGACCTCGCGCGGCACGCGGGTCATCGAATTCAACGTCCGGTTCGGCGATCCCGAAACCCAAGCCGTCCTCGCCCGGCTCAAGACGCCCCTCGGCGGGCTGCTCATGGCAGCGGCCAAGGGCGAGCTGGACAAGGTGCAGCCGCTGCGCTGGTCCAAGGACACGGCTGTCGCCGTCGTCGTGGCCGCCGAAAACTACCCCGACACGCCGCGGACGGGCGACCGCATCCGGGGCCTGAAGAAGGTCGACGCCCTCGACGGCGTCCACGTGATCCACGCCGGGACCAAGCTCGACGGCGAAGGCAAGGTCGTCTCCGCCGGCGGCCGCGTCCTGGCCGTGGTGGCGCTGGGCACGGACCTCGTGGAGGCTCGGGAGCGGGCGTACGACGGCGTCGAGCTCGTCCAGCTGGACGGCAGCCAGTTCCGCACCGACATCGGCGGCAAAGCCGCCCGCGGCCAGATCCGGGTCGCCGGGCCGGGAACCGCGGCCGCGTCGAAAGCGAAGGCATGAACGTGACCGAATCCGCAGCGCCGACGCCCGGCACCCAGCCTGAGACCACGCCTGAGACCACGCCTGAGACCCCTCCTGAGACCAGGCCCAAGGGCGGGCTCGACACCGCCACGCAGGACCTGCCCGGCTGGCGGCACGTCTACTCCGGCAAGGTCCGCGACCTCTACGTCCCCGCGGATCCGGCCGTCACGGAACGCTTCGGCCAGGACTGCGTCCTGGTGGTCGCCAGCGACCGGATCAGTGCGTTCGACCACGTCCTGGCCAGCGAGATCCCGGACAAGGGCCGCATCTTGACCCAGCTGAGCCTGTGGTGGTTCGACCAGCTCGACGTCGCGCACCACGTCCTCGCCTCCACGGCCGACGACGGTGTCCCCGTCGCCGTCGAGGGCCGGGCCATGATCTGCAAGAAGCTGGACATGTTCCCGGTCGAATGCATCGCCCGCGGCTACCTCACCGGCACCGGACTCGCGGAGTACCGCGCGTCGGGCACCGTGTGCAGCGTCCCGCTGCCAGCCGGCCTGGTTGACGGGTCACGGCTGCAGGAAGCGATCTTCACGCCCTCGGCCAAGGCCGAGGTGGGCGAGCACGACGAGAACATTACCTACGACGCCGTCGTCGGCCTCGTGGGTGCGGACGTCGCGGCGGATTTGAGCAGGCTGACCCTGAAGATCTATACCAAGGCCGAGGAAATCGCGCGCGGCCGCGGCATCATCCTGGCGGACACGAAGGTGGAGTTCGGCCTCGACGCGGCGACCGGCGTCATCACCCTGGGCGACGAGGTGCTGACCCCGGATTCCTCACGGTTTTGGGATGCGGCCACGTACCAGCCCGGGCAGGCGCAGCCGTCCTACGACAAGCAGTATGTGCGCGACTGGCTGACCTCTCCGGAGTCGGGCTGGGACAAGGCCTCCGACACGCCCCCGCCCGTCCTGCCGGCCGACGTCGTGGCGCGCACCCGAAGCCGCTACGTGGAGGCTTACGAGAAGCTCACCGGCCGGACGTTCGCCTAGCCCGGAATGTGAGCCTAGCCCGGACAGGGAGCCTGACCCGGCCCGGCCGGGGCTAGGCTTCCGCGGAAGCGGCCTCGGCCCGGCGCTGGGCGAGCTTGATCTCGAGCACGGCGTCCAGCGCCTGCTGGACCCGGTCCGAGGCGCCCGCCGCACTGAACTCCTTCTGGGCTTCCTCGAGGTACACCAGCGCCTCCGCGGCCTCCCCGGCAGCCTTGAGCGCCTTGCCCAGCAGCAGGGAGACCTCGCCGGCGGTGTGCCGGGCCAGCGCCTCCCGCTCGGCATGGATCTCGCGCAACTTCTGGACGGCGGCCACGATGTCGCCGGTGAGGTAGAGCCAGCGGGCCCGGATGAAGGCGACCTCCAGCTGGTCGGTCTTGTTGCCGCCGACAATCGACAGGGCCAGTTCGGCCCGCTCGATCGATGACAGCGTCTCGGGTTCGACGATTCCCGAAGACAGGCGGACGGCGGCGGAGGCCTTGTTGAACCGGGCCCACAGGTCGATGTCGTTGGCCGGGGAGAGCAGCCGGCCTGCCCGCTCGTGGTACTTGATCCCCTCGGGGTAGTCGTGGCGCATGAAGGCCACGTTGCCGATCACCCAGGCCACCTCGCCGGCGAGCTGGGACATCGAGTGGTCGTCCATCTGGTCGTTCATGGCCTGGCAGTACTCCCAGGCTTCATCGAGCCGGCCGCTCTCGGCCAGGGCGCCAATCAGGGCGCGGAGGGCGCCGATGATCATGGTGGAGCCCTTGGGCAGCTCTGCGCAGAGCCGCACCGCTTCCTGCGCATGCTCGACGGCGGCGGTCAGCTGGCCCTGCCCCTGCGAGGCTGCGGCGAGCATCTGCTCGGCCCGGACGCCGAGCCCGGCCGACTCCGCGGCCATCGGGTGCTCCAGGAGATTCTGGACCACGTCCTTGCACTCCTGCCAGAGGCCCTGCTTGATCAGGCACTCGGCCTGCATATAGGTCATGTTCCACCACGCGCTGGTGTTCTTGGCCTCCAGGGCGATCTTGGCGGCGGCTGCGGCGTGGGTGGCGGCCACCGGATAGTCCCGGAGGTCCCAGGCCTGCCGGGCATACAGCCCGGCGAGCACGTATTCCGCGTCGCTGATGGATACCGGCTGGCTCCAGGCCTCGAGAGCTTTGGGGGCCAGTTCGAGCCGGCGGGCCAGCTCTTCGATGACGTCGGCAGTCGGCTCGCGGCGTCCGGTTTCCAGCAGAGAGATGTAGCTGGGGGAGTACAGGTCACGGCCCAGCTCGGCTTGCGTCAGGCCCCGTTCGAGCCTTTCCGCGCGGAGCTTCTCCCCAAATCCGTTCCCCACGGATACCTCCTAATTCCGGACATTCTTTGTACTAAATGCTTGACAGTCTCTGTGGAAACCATTTTACAATGTGTGTCAACAAGGGTAGTACTGACTTGGTTAAGGACCCCAACGCATATTGAGGAACTCTATGTTGAAGAAGATTGCAGCCGGCGCCGTCCTGGCGGGCGCACTGGCATTCTCCGCCGCGGCTCCGGCCGTGCTGTCCGCTGCTTCACTAACCGATGTCTCCGACGTTGCCGCAGTCGGCAACTGGCCCGATCCCATGCGCACAGCCCAGGCGGTGGGCAACTGGCCCGACCCCATGACCCACTCGCTGAACGTCGGCAACTGGCCCGACCCGATGTAACAAGCCCGATGTAACAGTCCGACATGGCAGGCCCGGCGCAACAACGGCCGGCAGCCTGCGGCACGGATATCCGGCGCAGCCCCGGGAGATTTCCTCCCGGGGCTGCGTTGTGTCCGGGGGAGTGGCAGGGCCTGGGGCAGGGCTCTGAACCCGGACGATCGACGGTGCCGGTGTCATGAAATTATGGCGTGCCTGCGGCCGGACATACCGCCGGACATACAAAAGAGGACCCTCCGCGTGGAGGGCCCTCTTTGTGTTTGGTCGGGATGACAGGATTTGAACCTGCGACCTCGTCGTCCCGAACGACGCGCGCTACCAAGCTGCGCCACATCCCGGTCCGCTGCTTCAAAAGCAACTTCACAAGAGTATCCGATCATGGCCCCGGATGTGAAATCGGGCATCGGCCGGGACGTGTTCCGCCGTCGTCCCGGCCCGGACGCAGACCGGTCCCGGCAGGAGCTGTTCAGACCAGCGAGTCTTTCCAGGCGCCGTGGAGCCGGGCGAAGGCGCCGCCGTCGCCGATCAGCTGCTCCGGGGTGCCGTCCTCCACGACGCGTCCGTCGTGCACCACCAGCACCCGGTCCGCCGTCTCCACGGTGGAGAGCCGGTGGGCAATGATCAGCGCTGTCCGCCCGGCGTCGGGGGCCGAGTCCGCGACTGGCTGTCCGCCGGCCGCCTGGTCGGTCCCCCGCTGGCCGTCCTCCCGGGTGCCCCGCAGAAGCCCCGCGAGGCCCTGCTGGACCATGCGCTCTGACGGGATGTCGAGCGAGGATGTTGCCTCGTCCAGGATCAGCACGGCCGGGCGGGCCAGGAACGCGCGGGCGAAGCTGATCAGCTGGCGCTGCCCGGCGGAGACGCGGCCGCCGCGCTTGTTGACGTCGGTGTCGTAGCCGTCCGGCAGTTCCATGATGAAGGCGTGGGCCCCCACCGCCCGGGCCGCGTCCTCGATCTCCGCACGCGAGGCTTCGGGCCGGCCCAGGGCGATGTTGTCCGCCACGGAGCCGCTGAACAGGAAGGCCTCCTGGGTGACCATGACGACGTTCCGGCGCAGGTCCTCGGTGCTGAGCCGGCGCAGGTCCACGCCGTCGAGGGTCAGGGACCCGGCGGAGACGTCGTAGAAGCGGGCAATCAGCTTCGCGAGGGTGGATTTGCCGGCGCCGGTCTGCCCGACGAGCGCGACCGTCTGCCCGGCGGGGATGTGCAGGTCCAGCCGCGGGATGACCACCGGGCCGTCGCCGTAGCGGAACTCGACGCCGTTGAAATCGATGCTGCCCCGCGCCTGGTGCAGGGCCGCCGGTGTTTTCGGCGGCCGCACGGTGGGGATCTCCTCGAGCAGGCCCGAGACCTTTTCCAGGGCCGCCTGGGCGCTTTGGAAGGAGTTGTAGAACATGGCCATCTGGTCCACCGGCTGGAAGAAGCGCTTGGCGGACAGGATCAGGGCCAGGAGCACGCCGACCTCCAGGTCGCCGCTGAGGACCCGGAAGCCGCCGGTGAGCAGCACGAGGGCCACGCACACGTTGCCGATCAGCACCAGCCCCGGCTGGAAGATGCCGTTCAGGTTGATGGAGCGGACGGTCGCGCGCCGGTAGTCTTCCGACAGTTCGGAGTAGCGCGCGGCATTCTCGCGTTCCTTCCGGAAGGCCTTCACGGCGCGGATTCCGGTCATGGTCTCCACGAAGTGCACGATCAGCCGGGCCGAGACCACCCGGGATTCGCGGAAGGCGATCTGGGAGTGCCTCTGGTACCAGCGGGCCAGGAAATACATCGGCACACCGGCGGCCAGCACCAGGACGCCGCTGCGCCAGTCCAGGGCGAACACGGTCACGGCGGTAAACGCCATGAACAGCATTCCCGAGGCCAGCGAGCTCACGCCGGAATCCAGGAGTTCGCGCAGGGCCTCCAGGTCCGAGGTCTGCCGGGCAATGATGCGCCCCGAGGTGTATTTCTCGTGGAATTCCAGGCTCAGCCGCTGCGTGTGGCGGAAGACCCGGACGCGGAGGTCCAGCAGCATCGCCTGGCTGAGCCGCGCCGTCGAGGTCACGTACAGCGCGGTCAGGCCGGCCGCCACGACGGCCGCGGCAAGGTAGGCGACCCCGGCCAGCACCAGGGGAAGGTTGTCGCCGGCGCGCACGGCGGGCAGGGCGTGGTCGATGCCGAAGGCGATCAGGGCCGGCCCGGCCACGCGGGCGGCCTGGGACAGCACGACGGCGCCGATCGTGAGCCAGAACCGGGCCCGGACGGGGCGGATCAGGGAGCCCAGGAGGGTCAGGGAGCGCCGCCGGACGGCCTTGCTTTCATTCCTGCTGAGGTGCGCGTTGTCCTCATTGGCGGTGCCGAACGTTGCGCTGCTCATCGGGAAATCTCCTCGGACTGGTCCTCGAGGGCGGACAATTCTGAATCCAGGTCCCGCGGTTCCGGGTCCAGGCTGGCGATCACGTAGCGGTAATGGCTGTTCCTGGCGAGCAGTTCCGCATGGGTTCCGACGGCGGCGATCCGGCCGTCCTCGAGCAGGGCCACCCGGTCGGCCAGTGCCACCGTGGAAGGCCGGTGGGCCACGATCAGCGTGGTGGTGTCCGCGAGGACCTTGCGCAGCCGGGCCTCGACGAGGACCTCGGTGTTCACATCAAGCGCCGACAGCGGGTCGTCCAGGACCAGCACTGCCGGTTTCGCGGCGATGGCCCGGGCCAGGGCGATGCGCTGGCGCTGGCCGCCGGAGAGGCTGAGGCCCTCCTCGCCGATCAGGGTATCCACGCCGTCCGGCAGGGAATAGGCGAAGTGGGCCTGGGCGACGTCGAGGGCTTCCTCCAGGGCCGCGTCGCGGCCTTCCGCCGATCCGGCGTCGGGCGCGCCGAGCAGGACGTTGTCCCGGACGGAGCTGGAGAACAGCGTGGTGTCCTCGAACGCCACGGAGACCACGGTGCGCAGGTCCTCCACCGCGAACTCGCGCAGGTCCACGCCGTCGATGGTGATGGCACCGCCGGTGACGTCATAGAGGCGGGGGACCAGCTGGAGCAGGGCGCTCTTGCCGCCGCCCGTGATGCCCACCAGCGCCATGGTTTCGCCGGGGCGGATGTCCAGGGTGATGTCCCTGAGGATCGGCTTGTCCGGCGCGTCTTCGAACGCGAACGAGGCATTGCGGAAGCTGAGGGCACCCTTGAGGCCGGCCGGGCGGCGGGGCTGGTCCGGGCTGGTGATTGTGTTCTGCGCGTCCATGACCTCGAAGTGCCGGTCCACCGCGGACTTTGCGGTGAGGGCCATCGCCAGCAGCATGCCGCAGAACTCGACCGGCGCGGCAACCACGGCGGCGGTGGCGAAGAACGCCACCAGGGAGCCGATGGAGAGCTGGTCCGTGGAGGCCAGCAGGATGCCGACGACGAGGCCGGCGCCGAGGGCGAGTTCGGGCAGGAGCGTCACCACCAGGCTGAAGGTGGCCAGGTGCTTGGCCTTGGCGATCTCGGTCTGCCGGAGTTCCTCGGCCTGTTCGTTGAAGTTCTCCAGCGCCTCCCGGCTGCGGCCGAAGGCCTTCAGGACGCGGATGCCGTGCACGGATTCCTCGACCGTGGTGGCGAGGTCCCCGGCCTGGTCCTGGCTGCGCCGGGCCACCTTGCTGAAGCGGGTGCGGAAGCGGAATCCGTAGATCATGATCGGCACGGCGGCGGCCAGGAAGATCAGGGCCAGCTGCCAGCTCATGGCAAACATCACCGCGACGCCGATCACCACGGTGAGCGTAGTGACCACCAGCATGATGGCGCCGAAGGCCATCCAGCGGCGCAGGAAGTTCAGGTCCGTCATGGCCCGGGACAGCAGTTGCCCGGAGCCCCAGCGGTCATGGAAGGAAACCGTGAGGTCCTGCAGGTGCCCGTAGAGCGAGACCCGCATCCGGGTCTCGACGGTGGTGGCGGGATTGATGACGAACTGCCGGCGCAGGGCCACGAGGCCCGCCTCGGCGATGCCCAGGACCAGGATGAGGAGCGAGGCGGTCCAGACGGCTTCCGCGCTGCCTCCGGGGGTCAGGGACTCGTTGACCAGCACGCGCAGCACCTGCGGGATGGCCAGTGCCATGACGCTGGCCAGCAGCGCGCAGAGCAGGCCCATGGCCAGCCGGGGCAGGATTGGCCGGACGTGCGGGTAGAGACGGCTGATGGAGGTGAAGAATGAGCTCTGCTTGGCCATGCCTGCTTCTTAGGACGCCCGTGCATAGATCGCACCGTTGAATGTAGTTTCCTGTAGCAACTACCCTAGGCCATCGGGTGACCGGATTCACACGTTGTTCAGCGCTCCCAGCATCTCGCCCAGTCATTGCGATCCGCAATGGGTGCAGGTGACGGTGGGACATGTCCACCGGCCGGGCCGGAGGGCGGGCAGGGCTGGCCGGGGCCGGGCCTAGGTGCGGGAGGTAAGTGTGAGCAGAACGGCCTCGGGCCGGCAGGCGATGCGGACCGGGGCGAAGCGGGACGTGCCGATGCCGCCCGAGACGTTTACCGGCGTCGTCCTCCCGTTGCTTTCCCAGGTGTGCAGCCCCCGGGCCCGCCAGGTGGGCAGGTCGCAGTTGGTGACCAGGGCCCCGTAGCCGGGGACGCAGATCTGGCCGCCGTGGGTGTGGCCGGCCAGGAGGAGGTGGGCGCCGGCTTCGGTGAAGTGGTCGAGCACGCGCTGGTAGGGTGCGTGCGCGACGGCGATGCGCAGGTGCGGGTCGGAGTCCCGGCCCTTGGTCCCGCGCGGCCAGTCCGCGTACCGTTCGAGGCGCAGGTGCGGATCGTCGACGCCGGAGAAATCGAAGCGCATGCCCTTGAGCACCACCGACTGGCAGCGGTTGGTCAGGTCCACCCAGCCGGACATGCCGAACTCGGAACGCAGCCGGGGCCAGTCGAGCCTTTCCGGGTGTTTGCGCTCGCCCGAGGGGCCGAGCAAATATGATGCCGGGTTCTTCAGGCTCGGGCCGAAGTAGTCGTTCGAGCCGGGGACGAACACGCCGGGAAATTCCAGCAGGGGCCGCAGGGCCGCCACGAGGGGATCCACGCCCTTGGCATGGCTGAGGTTGTCGCCCGTGTTCACCACGAGGTCCGGCTGCAACTGCGCCAGGGAGGACAGCCACTGCGCCTTCCGGTGCTGGCCCGGAACGAAGTGGATATCGGACAGGTGCAGTATCCGGAACGGGCTGAACCCGGCCGGCAGGATGGGGAGGGTTTCCTCCCTGACCACAAACTGGTTCTTCTCCCACAGCCCGTAGCCGGTGGCGGCCGCCCCGGCCGCCGTTCCGATCGCGGCGGTCACGGCAAAGCCGCGCCCGATGCTTCGAACGCGGCTCACCAGATCATTGCCCAGGGTCATCGGCTACTTCTTGCCGGCGGACTTCGTGGGTGCCGGGGTCGGGTCGGCGGACGGTTGCGTGGCCGGCTCGGTGCTCTTGCCGGTCGGAATGGTGGTCCGCGGCACTGTTACCGGGTCCGGGACCGGGGCCGGAGAGTACAGCATGTCCGACGGCGGGGCCGGGAACGGATCGGTGCCGTAGGCCGGCGCAACCTGGGCCATGTAGTTCGAGAACTGCGGCCCGGCGATCATGTAACCGTCGATGCCCTTGTAGAAGTTGCCGTTGATCGTGACATTCTGCCCGGCACGCTTCTGGTCGCCCAGGGGATCGCCAAACCACGTGGCCGTCGCGAGGCCGCTGGTGTAGCCCGCCACCCAGGTGGAGCTGTTGTTGTCGTTGGTGCCCGTCTTCGCCGCAATGGGGAACGTTGTCCGGGTCGAAATCCGGGGCACGATGAGCGAGCCTGAGCCGCGGTTGAGCACTTCCTGCATGGCGTACGCGACGCCGTGGGCCACCTCGGGCTTGACGGCGTCCCTGCAGTTGGGGGACTGGGCCGGCAGCTGGGCGCCGGTCGCGTCCGTTACCGACTCGATGGCCATCGGTTCACAATACTTGCCGTTGTTGGCGAAGGTGGCGAACGCGCTGGCCATGGTCAGCGGCGCCGTCTGGGTGGACCCGATGAGGTTGCCGAGGGTGGTCATCGGCACTGGGGGGTTGGGGTTGTCCGCGCTCGGCAGCCCGCCGTGGATGCCCACTGCGTCCACGACCTTCTGGATCCCGCAGAGGTCCAGCTGGGCGGCGGAAGCGAACGTGATGGTGTTGATGGAGTTCGCCAGACCGTCAAGGACGGACATGTACTTGTAGTGGGTCTCGTCGGCGTTCTGCAGGTCGTAGCTCCCGTTGGACGCGTCATACCAGCCGGTGGTCGGTGCCGGGCAGGTGTTCCTCCAAGGGAAATTCTGCGGGTATCGGCGCACGGCCCCGTTGAGCTGCGTGCTCATCGACTTGCCCTCGTTGAGCCACTCCGCGAACGTGAACGGCTTCATCGTGGAGCCGGGCTGGAAGCCGCCGAGGCCGTTGAGGTCGTTGCCCTTGGGGTCCTGCACGTCCACGTTGAAGTTCTGGGTCTGGTCGAACTTGCCGTCGGCCGGGAACCATACGGTGTTCTGGGCCATGGAGACGATCTTGCCGGAGCCCGGCTGCACGGACACCAGCGAGGCGCCCCACTTGTCCGGGTTCGCGCCGGCTGATCCGTCCACCTGGGCCTGGGCCACGGCCTGGGCCTTCGGATCCAGCGTGGTCTTGATGGTCAGGCCGCCGCGGAAAATCTTGCGCTCACGCTCGGCTGCGTCGGCCCCGTAGGCCGGGTTGTTCAGGAGCAGGTGGAGCACGTAGTCGCAGAAGTACGGCGCCGTCTGTGAATAGGCGCAGCCCTGGCGGGGCTGGGTGACCTTGGTCTGCACCGGCGTCGCGACCGCAGCGTCGTAGTCGGCCTGCTTGATCTTGCCCTGCGTCAGCATCGCACGGAGCACGAGGTCGCGACGGACCTTGGCGTTCTCCGGATTGGTGATCGGGTCATAGTAAGAAGGACTGTTCACGACGCCGGCCAACAGTGCCGCCTGCGGCAGGGTCAGGTCCTTGGCCGTGGTGCTGAAGAAGAACTTGGACGCGGCTTCGATGCCGTAGGCGTCCCGGTTGAAGAACACGATGTTCAGGTAGCCCTCGAGGATCTGCTCTTTGGTGAACTTCTTCTCCAGCGCGATGGCCAGCTTCATTTCACGGAGCTTGTCCCCGACGCCCTTGTTGACGCCGTTGAGCAGAACCTCGTCGCCCTTGCCTTCGGCCTCCAGCGAGGAGTTGATGACGTTGTTCACGTACTGCTGCGTGATCGTGGACGCGCCCTGCTTATTGCCTCGGGCGGTGCTCACGAGGGCGCGCAGAATGCCGGTGGTGTCCACACCGCCGTGCTCGTAGAAGCGGCTGTCCTCGATGGCGATGATCGCGTCCTTGATGTGCGGGGACATCTGGTCCAGCGAAACACGGGTGCGGTTTTCCGCGTAGAGGTTCGCGATCGGGCTGCCGTCGGACGCCAGGATCGTGGTCGACTGGCTCGGCGGATCGACCTTCAGCTCAGCGGGGAGCGTGTCAAAAAACTGGATCGAACCGCTCGCTGCGCTCCCCGAGACGGCCGCCGCGGGGACCAGGAGGCCCGCCACCAGGACACCGCAAATAGCGCTCACGCCCAGGAAAAGAAAGATCTTTCCGAGGGTGGTGGCCGTGTCGAATAAAGGGTTCTTGCCAGTCGCCATGTTTTCCACTTTACCGGCAACGACTAGGCTTTATGTCATGACCAAATGGGAGTACGCCACGATTCCGCTCATTATCCACGCCACAAAGCAGATCCTGGACCAGTGGGGTGACGACGGCTGGGAGCTCGTCCAGGTTGTTCCGGGACCCGATGGAAACGGTCTGGTTGCCTACCTGAAGCGGGAGAAGCAGTAGCCATGAGCACCCCCTCAGAAGCCGTTCCGGCCACGCCGGCGGCGGAAAATATCTCCGAAAACACGGCCGGCGCAGCGAGCCGCGCCGCCGGCGCGGGCGCGTCGTCCGCCGTCGAACAGCGCCTGGCGGAGCTGGGCCTGACGCTCCCTGACGTTGCGGCTCCGGTCGCGGCGTATGTTCCGGCCGTGATTTCCGGCAACCACGTCTACACCTCCGGGCAGCTGCCGTTCATCAATGGCAAGCTCGAGGCAACCGGGAAAGTTTCCACCGGTTCGGCGGGCGCCTCCGACGAGTCCACGGTATCCCCGGAGGACGCGAAGGCCTACGCTGCCCTCTGCGCCGTCAACGCCCTGGCCGCCGTCAAGAGCGTGATCGGCGATCTCGACCGCATCACGCGGATCGTCAAGGTTGTCGGATTTGTATCCTCCGACCCTTCCTTCACCGGCCAGCCCGGTGTCATCAACGGCGCCTCGGAGCTGCTGGGCCAGGTCCTCGGCGACGCCGGCCAGCACGCCCGTTCCGCCGTCGGCGTATCCGTCCTGCCGCTCGACTCGCCCGTCGAGGTTGAACTGATCGCTGAATTCGCCTAGTAGACCGGTTACTTCGTTGCCTCAGTTAGAACGCCGCCTGTTCGTCCTGCCCCCGGACCTTGAGGGAGCAGCCCGCAGTTGGATTGAACACGGTGAGCGGACGCCCCGCGCGCCCCGTTTGGCCTCCTCGGTGATCCTCCTGCGGGATTCGCCCACGGGCCTGGAGACCTGGCTTGGCTACCGGACGGGGTCCTCCCCGCTCGGTGTCCTCGCCTTCCCCGGCGGATCGCTGGAATCCACCGACGACGACGCCGTCGGCTGGCTGGGCCCCTCACCCCAGCACTGGGCCGAGCAGATGGGGACGCCCGACGTCGGGCTGGCGCGCCGACACGTCGTCGGTGCCATCCGTGAACTGTTTGAGGAGACCGGCATCCTGCTGGCCGGCCCCGACCTGTCCACCACGGTGGAGCTGACCTCCAGCGCCGACTGGATGCGCGCCCGCGAAGCCGTGGCCGAGCAGGAGAAGTCCTTCACCGACCTGCTTGCCAAGCGCGGGCTCTCGCTGCGCACTGACCTGCTCAAACCCCTGGTGAACTGGCTGAGCCCCGACTTCGCGCACCGCCGGTTCAACACCCGGTACTTCGCCGCGACGGTGCCCGTGAACCAGCAGCCTTCCCTGCTGGCCAGCAAGGGCGTCTGGGGCCGCTGGGTGTGCGTGCGGAAGGTTGTGCTCGAGCGGGACACCTCCGTGCTGGGTGACGAGGTGGGGCAGGAGAACACCGTCGGCCGGACCCTGGGTGAACTTCTGGTCCCCGGCTCGGAGATCATGCTTGAGAAGATGGCCAAGGCCAACGGCTGCATCGCCTACCTCAGCTACAAGCGCAAGGCCCACGTCTACCAGCCGAAGCTGGTCGAGGAAGACGGCCGTCTCATGCTCGAAGTCGAAGCTGCCAAAACGATCGCCGGCGAACCGCAGCGGGAACGCTAGAGCCAGGGAGCGCCGACGCCACGGAAGCCTGGCTTCGGACAGGCGGCCTCGACAGCCTTGGCCTGCGCGGGGCCCCGGGCCATGCTGCGCCCTGTTCCTTAGCACTGGACATGTCCCGCCCTGATCCTGAACTGCTCCCCGGAAGTTGGACTGAGAAATTCAGTTCCGACGCCCGGGGAGCAGTTTTATGCATGTACGTAGTCCGTTATCCGAAGAGCAGCGCGAGGCCGCTGTAGCGTGGTTTGAGAAGGGCATCGCGGATAAAGCGGCGGCTCGGGTCCTGGGTGTGTCTCACTCGCCGGTGCAGCTTCTCTATCTGCGGTGGAGAATCCATGGTCGAGGAGCGCTGATGGCCAAGCCGACGAAACAGGTGTACTCGTTCGAATTCAAGCTCGCCTTGGTCGAACGGTTC
>NZ_FUZD01000025.1:0-60495 GCF_900168135.1 Arthrobacter sp. 49Tsu3.1M3 | reverse complement strand
ATCTCCAACCTCGGCCAGCCCTGCCCGAAACACCACCGGCTCAAACACGCCTCCGCCTGGACACCGGCCGGGGCCAGCAAAGACCACCCGCCGGGCTGGACCTCACCGGCAGGACGGCACTACCCCAGCGAACACCAGGACTGGGAACCACCCCACTGGCCCGGGCACTGGGAACCACCCCACTGGCCCGAGGACTGGCTGCCCCACATCCCGGCCACCGACGAACCCGGCCCGGAACCCGGCACAGGCTCCGATCAAGGCCCGCCCGCGGATCCGGACCCAGGCCTGCCCCCGGACCCCTTTCCGGACTGGCACCAATTCACGGCCGGGCACCCCGACTACGATCCCGGCCGGGATCCCATCCCGGAGACGGAAATTGAACTGCCCCCGGACCCCTTCCCGGACTGGCACCAATTCACCGCCAGGCACCCCTTGACCGATCCCGTCCCGGAATACCGCCTGCTCCAACCCATCTGAAAAGGCTTACCCTCAATGTCCGGCCATGGGCCTGCCGTCTGCAGCCCTGTCCCCCACACCTGCGCAGGACTACGATTTTTCCTGTTGACCAAGTACCCATGACCAGCACAGGCGGGGGCAAACGCAGAGTGAGGAAAACGCTGTGACCGGAACGACGATGGTGAGTGGACCGCACTGGCGGCGTGTAGTGGCAGCCCTCGCTAACACGGACGCTCGGACCGCCTACGCGCAAATAGTGCTCGGCGCCAAGCTCCCTGACGTGCTTGCTGACCTGAATGACCACCGGCGAAACCGGGCCATCGCTGCCCTCCTTGAGTCGGGACTCGTGGAACGCAATGCCACCAACGACGTCGAGGCACCCGAGGCGATCTTCCGCGACCTCCTCACGCAGCAACCCCGGCGGCAACCGCAGACCGGATTGGCCCGCTTCATGCGCTTGGGGAGGATCGAGAGGTATCCAGCCAACATGACGGAACGGCGGGAGCTTCTGGCTTGGATCGTTAGCGAAGCTATACAGCCGGGCGAACACCTAACGGAAAAGCAGGTTAATGAACGGCTGCTCAGTTATACCGATGACGTCGTGATACTGCGCCGCTACATGATCGACTTCGGGCTCCTGGGGCGGACGGCCTCCGGTTCCTCGTACTCCCGGCAGGCGTAACGCAGGCCCCACGCCGGCGTTACGTGGGCTTTGAACTCGTCTCTCTCATAGGGCCCGAACCTGCCTGAGAGCCAACATTGGCACCCACGGGAGGCAGCGGTTTCTTGTGCCACCGCGAGTCCAGCAGGATTCCCAGCGGTCAGCCCGCGCCCTGGCCCTCGCGGGCCATTTCTTCCAGAATCCTGGCTGTCGGCGCTGCCGTCATCAGCTGCCCTATCACCTCAGGTTTGTCCCACACCTGACTGCGCAACTTTTCCAGAAAGCCGGCCGCGGCGTCCTTGGTGTCGAAGTCAAGCAGCACTCCCACGCTGTTCTGATCCTCTGTGTCCCGGAACAAGCGGACAGATCGGGCGCCGGAGGCGGCGCGGCCTGCGGGATCGCTGTCGAAGACCTTCTTGAAAGCCTCGTAGTCCCGGACCGGGTAACTAATCTGCAGGGTGAACATCGTCGTTCCTTTCCCTCGGGCTATGTCAGGACCACGATAGGCCGTCCAGCGTCATCCCGGTAGGGCCGGAGAGCGGCTTTGATCCAGTGCTGCGCCGCCCTCCCTACAAGCCATCCCGGGGTATCCGTTCGAGTGGGCGCCCGACACGAGCGGGGGTTCCGCCGGTCCGCTGGTACCGGGCGCCTTTGACCCGGTCGGTGACATTAGGCAGCACAGTCGCTACGTTGAAGACCGGACACTAGTGGCCTGGGTTCGGGCGTCGAAAGAAGGACTGAGTGGACAGTGATGCTGGTTCGTGGTTTCTGAGCCGCGCTGAGCGGGGGAATTTGGCCACAGACGTACACGCGGGCGGAGCCGGATCGCCGCCGTGGTCGGAGGGCAATCTTGTGAGGCCCCTGATTCATGGAGCGACCTACTTCGCCCGGCTGCACGAGGAGTTGACGGCTCTGCAGGCGGGAGACCGCGTGTGGTTCACCGACTGGCGTGGCGACGCCGACGAGCGGCTCTTGGAGGACGGACCGTCGATCGGCGACGTGCTCGCGAGGTTGGCCGGCGCGGGTGTGGAAGTGCGGGGCCTTGTCTGGAGATCCCACGGAGAGCGCGTGTCGGCCCCGATCAGCGGCCGGTCCAATGAGCTCCTAAGCCGTCAGGTCAACGATGCCGGCGGAGAGGTGCTGCTGGATCAGCGTGTACGCCTGTTTGGCTCCCATCACCAAAAAATCTTCGTCATCCGCCGTCGTGACAATCCGTCGCGGGATGTCGCGTTCGTTGGCGGGATCGACCTTTCCCACAGCCGTCGGGACGATGCCGACCACGCGGGAGACCCGCAAGCGGTGAGCATGGACTCCCGGTACGGGAAACGACCGCCGTGGCACGATGCCGCCCTCGAACTGCGCGGCCCCGTAGTGGCAGATGTGCTGGCAGTGTTTGCTGAACGGTGGAACGATCCCCATCCCCTGGACCGACGCACCCCCTACCGGATGCTGCTGCAACGACTGGCCCGTATGCCCCGGCACCCAGAACCGCTCCCGGCCACTGCTCCGCCGCCACCACCGGCGGGCCCCCACGCGGTGCAACTGCTGCGCACCTACGGCATTAGGCGTCCCCCGTTTCCGTTCGCGCCGGAAGGTGAGCGCAGCATTGCCCGCGCCTACACGAAAGCCTTCGCCCGCGCCCACTCGCTGATCTACGTCGAGGATCAGTACCTGTGGTCGAAAGAGGTCGCAGCCGGAATCGCGGAGGCCCTCGAACGGAACCCCGACCTGAACGTGATCGCCGTCGTACCCCGTTACCCAGACGCTGACGGGCCTCTCGCCGGGCCGGCTGCCCGGATCGGGCAACTACGTGCCATCAGCATGCTGCGCCGGGTTGCGCCCGACAGGGTCGGCGTGTTCGACCTGGAGAACCGCGCAGGAACTCCGATCTATGTCCACGCCAAGATCTGCATCATCGACGACACCTGGTTCACCTGCGGCTCAGACAACTTCAACCGCCGGTCCTGGACCAACGACAGCGAGCTCACCTGCGCCGTACTCGACACGACTGTCCACAACCGGGAGGCGCCCGGCACAGCCAATGGCCACGACAGTTTCCGGCCATTGGCGCACGGGCTCCGGCTCCAGCTCTGGGCCGAACACCTGGGCCTGGACCAGAACGATCCCCGGCTCGTCGACCCGGCGGCCGGGCTCAAACTTTGGAATACCACCGCGGACGCTCTGGACAGCTGGCATGAAGCCGGCCGCCGTTCCTCCCGACCCGCCGGACACGCGCGCCACCACACTCCGGAGCCGGTGTCGGGCCGCCAACGCCTCTGGGCAGATCCGATGAGCCGCCTCCTCATGGACCCAGACGGCCGCCCCCGCCGGCTGCGCGGCACTACCCAGTTCTAGGCAAGAAAGTCCGGCACGACGAGAACCGCGCCTCCATGCAAGCAGGCGCGGAGGCTCTGCAGGGCTACCAAGTGGATCGAAGACGTTCGCCACGCCGGCGCTCTGCTCTCCCCGGCCGCTGCGCGTATGAGAGAAGCATGGGTTCGCAACGAGACGTTCTCCGCGGACGCGTGGCGGTCGTGACTGGCTCGACACGCGGCCTGGGGTTTGCCATGGCCCGGCTGCAGGGGCAACGGGGCGCGACGGTGGGGCTGGCGTCCAGGTCGGGCGTCGACGTCGCGGCCGCCGTCGAGCGGCTGCATACGGAAGGGATTGCGGCATCCGGACGTCGCTGCGACACCGGTGAGCTCGCGGACGTCGAGGGCCCTCCGCGACGAGGCCTTAGGCCGCGGGACGCTGGACATCTGGGTCAACAACGCCGGTGCTTCCGGTGTCACCCAGGGCAGTGTTCCAGCAACCGTGGCTCTCAGCTGTTCCAACGCGGCGCTGATCAAAGGATATGTCCTGGGCTATCGTGGTTCGCGGCTCAGCCAATCCAGGGAAAGACTCAGTAGGTGTAAAAACCCTCGCCCGTCGCGACGCCGAGCTTGCCCTGATCGATGTAGTTGTCCTTGAGATACCGAGCGAAGGCCTGAGATCCGGCGTCTGGAGAGGACGCTGCAATGTTGTAGGCAGTTCCCAGCCCAACGACGTCGTAGATCTGGAACGGACCGCTCGGCGCTCCGGTGGCAATGCGCCACGTCTTGTCGATCGTTTCCGGAGTGGCGACGCCCTGCATCAGCAGGCCGGCTGCCGCGTTCAGGAGCGGGACCAGCAGGGAATTCAGCACGTAGCCGGCTTTCTCCTTCCTGATCTCGATCGGCTCCAGCCCGCTGTTTCGCGCGAATTCGACCACTGCGTCGAAGACTGCGGGATCGGTTTCGGCGGTGCCCATCACCTCGGCGATGTTCTGCGCCCAGATGTTGTTCGCGTAATGGATGGCGAGGAAGCGGTCGGGGCGGCCGGTGGAATCTTTGAGATCACTAGGCAGCAAGGTTGATGAGTTCGTGGCGAAGATGGTCTTGGCGGGGGACAGTTCTGCGAGCATGCGGTAGACGTCCCGCTTCACCTCGAGCAGTTCAGGAACGGCCTCGATCACGAGGTCTGCGTCGGCGACGGCGTCCCCGAGGTTGGCGGTGAGACGGAGCTTATCAAGAGCTGCCTCGGCTTTGCTCTCTCCGGCACCGCCGACGTCGGCCGCCCGGTAAATGCCGACAAGCCGGGCCAAGCGCGCCCGGGCCTTCTCCAGGGCGACGCCGTCGACGTCGTAGGCGGTCACAGCGAATCCGTGGAAGGCGGCCTGATAGGCGATTTGGGAGCCGAGCACTCCGGTGCCGAGCACGGTCAGGGTCTTGATCTGGCAGGGCATACGGGTTCTTCCTTTCGACGCGGGCATTACCGGCGTCCCGGGTTGTCGGACCCGTAGATACTGCGGATCCAGATGGTTGATAAGACTTCCAAGGCACTCGACTCAGGGATGGCGGGACTCTCCTTGTTGAGGACCGCGGTGATCACCCGTTCGTTCATCAGGTTGAGGCTTACTGCCAGGTCGTGCGCGTCGACGCCCCCTGGCGCCGCCCCTCGTGCCTGCTCGGACCGGATCACGTCGGTGGAGAAGTCGACCCATGACTGCATTGACTTGGACCATAGAGCACGTACCTCGTCGTTGCGGGCGCGCGCTGCGATCGCTGCGGTGGAAACGCCGCGGTGTGCCACGAACACTTCGACAAACATGCCAATGGAACGAGTCCAGGCCGCCGCGGAGTCGCTCTCGAAATCCCGCGGCAAGTCGCCTACCCGGTGTTCCACCTCGGTGATGACGCGATCCAGAAGGGCCAGCAGCACTTCGTCTTTGGACGAGAAGTAGAAGTAGAAGGTGGGGCGCGAAATGCCTGCGCCGCGGGCAAGCGCCTCGATCGAAATGTCGTCAAAGGCCCGCTCCGTTAGGAGGGCCTCGGCCGTGAGCAGGATTGCATCCTGGCGCTCATCCCCCGAGACCTTTGGCGTACGTCGTCCTCGCTGAACCATGCCGCCATCCTAATCCACGTTTTCGACGCCGTGTTGACTACGTCAACTTTAAGTCGATAACTTGGCGACATGAGCGAACACGTGGATGTGTTGATTGTCGGGGCCGGGCTAAGCGGTATAGGTTTCGCAAGCCGGCTGAAACGCGAGGCACCCGGGAAAACGTTCGCGATCCTGGAGTCCCGCAGCGCTGTTGGTGGCACCTGGGACCTTTTCCGCTACCCCGGCATCCGCTCCGACAGCGACATGTACACGCTCGGTTACTCCTTCCGGCCCTGGGCGGGTGCCAAGGCCATAGCCGACGGCGATTCGATTCGCGAGTACATCGAGGCGACGGTTGCGGATGAAGGTCTCGAATCGCGGATCCGGCTGAATTACCGTGTCGTCTCGGCAGAGTGGTCGAGCGAAACCGCGCGGTGGACAGTGACGGCAGTCCCGACGTCGGGCGGCGAGTACCAACAAGACGATGCGGCATCCCGTCCCGGCGAGGCAGCCACCTTTACCTGCTCATTCCTGTCCGTCTGCTCGGGTTACTACCGCTATGACGAGGGGTTCACCCCAGCCATCGAGGGCGCCGACACTTTTGCCGGATCGATCGTCCACCCGCAGCACTGGCCAGCCGACCTCGATTACGAGGGCAAGCAGGTGGTGGTCATTGGCAGCGGCGCCACCGCGGTGACCCTTGTGCCGTCCATGGCGAAGTCGGCCGCCAAGGTCACCATGCTTCAGCGCTCCCCCACCTACATCGCCCCCGTGCCGTCCCGGGACCACCTGGCCGACTGCCTTCGGGGCAAGGTGCCCGCTCAACTGGCGTACGACGTCGTCCGGGCGAAGAACATACTCTTTTCGATGTTCACGTACCAGCTCAGCCGGCGGCGGCCGGAAACGATGAAGGCTATTCTCCGTAAATCGGCCGTCGCCAAGCTGCCGGCCGGCTTTCCGGTCGACATGCACCTGGCCCCGTCATATCAGCCCTGGGACCAGCGGGTCTGCGCGATCCCGAATGGGGACCTCTACCGGGCGATCAGCGCCGGCACTGCCGACATCGTGACCGACGAGATCTCACGCATCACCCCGCACGGGATTGACCTGGTTTCCGGCGGGTCGATTCCTGCCGACGTGATTGTCACCGCGACAGGACTGAACCTGCTGGTGATCGGAGGGATGACCCTCACTGTCGACGGCGAGCAGGTGGACGTGGGCAAGACCCTCACCTACAAGGGCATGATGCTCGACGGCGTGCCCAACTTTGCGCTCACTGTCGGCTACACCAACGCGTCATGGACACTCAAAGCCGATCTGGTCGCGGGTTACATCTGCAGGCTGCTCAAGCACCTCGACCGCCGGAACCTGCAGTGGGCGGCACCTAAAGCACCCGCCGACGTCGCGGCGGCGGAGCTGGGTTCCCTGATCGACCTGAAGGCCGGGTACATTCTTCGCGGCGCGGACAAGCTCCCCCGGCAGGGCGCGGGCTCGCCATGGCGGCTGCACCAGAACTATCTGCGCGACTTCGCCCTGCTCAGGGCCGGCCGGGTCACGGACCACGTTCGTTTCGGCCGGCGCGGGCAGCAGGTGCGCGGATCCGGACGGGCGACGGCGGCGCTCCCGGATCCGCTCGTCCTCCCCGGAACCGGGCACGTCGACGTCGGCGGTGCGCGGTTGCGCTACCGGAAGACCGGCAGCGGGGATCCAGTGCTGCTCCTGCACGGCATCGGCCAGAGCCTGGAGGACTGGAACGAGCAGCACGAGCGGCTCTCGGCGCGCCACACCGTGATCAGCGTTGACCTGCCGGGCTTCGCGTACTCAGACCGGCTCTCCGGGCCGGCAACTCTGACGAAGCTTGCCAACGCGCTGCCCGCCTTCCTCGATGCCCTGGGGGTGCACGGTCCGCTGCCCGTGGTGGGCAACTCGCTGGGCGGCGCCGTCGCCATGAAGCTGGCAGCCGACCATCCGGACCGTGTCTCGGCCCTGGTTCTTGCCAACAGCGCCGGCTTCGGCAAGGAGGTGGCACTGGTGCTGCGCCTGCTCGCCGTCGGGCCGCTCGCGGCAGTGCTGCTGCGTCCGGACGAGCAAGCCTCCCGCCGCACCGTGAAGTCGCTGTTCTATGACAAGACGCTGGTGACCGGCGAGCGCGTCGGCCACGCGTTTGCCTTGTCGCGACGGGAGACGCATCGCAGGACGCTCCTGGACGTTGCCCACGATCTTGGCACCATCTCCGGCGTCAGGGCCGAATGGCGGAGGGACCTGATTGAGGCCCTGGCGCAATCGTCTGTTCCCACGCTCGTGCTCTGGGGCTCCCACGACCACATCCTTCCGTTCAGCCACCTGGAGGCCGCGGCCGCGGCGTTGCCGCATGCCGAGTCGCATGTCTTCTCGAAGACAGGACATATGCCGCAGATCGAACGGCCCGACGAGTTCGCCGCGGTGGTGCAAGGCTTCCTCTCCCGAGTCCTGGCGGGCAGCACAAAATAGTTGGCCCTGGCTGTAACTCCTGGCCATGTTCCGGAAACTTTGCTTTCAAGCGGGATATTCAGCCCGCCGTCAGAGAACTTGGGGGTTACACAATGAATTCACGTCGGGCCACATTCTTCACCGCCGTCACCAGCGCAGGTTTTTCCGTCAGCCTGGTCCTTGCCGGATGCGGGGCACAGCCGGGGACCCCGGCGGCAGCCTCGGACCTTGCCGTGAGCGGCACGGCGGAGCGGACCGCAATACTCACCCTCCGGAGCGCCTCCACTGCAGCACCGTCGGCCGCGGCTACCAGCGCGGTACCGGTGTCGGCCGCCCCATCGGCGAAACATGTGTCTCCGGCGCTGAAGACCTTCACTTTCCCAGATGGCCACATCTCCTTTGCCTACCCGGAGGCCTGGACTGTGCGGACCGTACTGCCCCCGGCCGGCCTCGCCGGAGTTGAGGCGATCGTCGCCGACGCTTCGGGCAACGATCTGCTCACCCTGGCCAATGGCGTCAACGCCGGATGTACGGGCCGACCCGTGTCACGTAAGGTCTTCGATCAGGCGGCGGTTCCCGGAATGGCGGCGCCGAACGGCACGGAACCCAGCTTCGGCTTCGTTGCGGAATCCTATGGGAAGGGCGACGCCTATTTCATGGGGCTCACCGATCCTCGGTCGCTGAAAGAAGGCGAAGGCGTCTCGTCCTGGTGCAATCTCGTCCCTACAGCAAACGGCGGACTCTTTACCCGTGTTCATTTCAACGACCCGGGCTTCCCGAACAAGGGCGCAGCCAAGGCCTGGATGGCGACCGATCAGTACGCCCAACTCAAGCCCCTGCTGCTCAGCCTGAACTACGCCTGAGCCTTCGCTCCAAGTCACTTTCCGCGATAAGGGCGCACGAATCGGGGTGCTCTTACCTGAGCACTTGACGTCAGCGGGGACTCAACTGCAGCTTTGGACCCTGCTGATCAGAAGGTCAGGGTTGGGCGTCGATCGTCTTGTTGCGCGCACGGATGAAATCCCTGCTACGGTGCCGATGCGGTTGCCACTCTGTCGTTGGCGCCCCGGATTGTGTAGGCTCCTGCCATGGCTCGGCGCAGTTTTCTTCAGTGGCCGGTCGTCCGGCAGTTCAGTACGGGCGACCTGCTGGGCCGCGGCCCCGCGGTAACCTCCCCGCGGACGAGGGAGATCACGCCGCGGACGGCCACCGCAGACCGAGTCGTGCAGAGCGTGTGCCCGTATTGTGCCGTGGGCTGTGGACAGCGGGTCTACGTCAAGGACGAAAAGGTCGTTCAGATCGAAGGCGATCCCGATTCGCCTATTTCCCGTGGCCGGTTGTGCCCCAAGGGCTCTGCGAGCGAGCAGTTGGTCAACTCGCCGGGCCGGCAGACCGAAGTGCTCTACCGTGCGCCACGCTCCACCCAGTGGCAGCATTTGGATCTCGAAACTGCCATCGATATGGTCGCGGACCGCTTCGTCGATTCCCGCCGCAGGACGTGGCAGCAGCAAGACGAAGAAGGCCGGCTGCTTCGCCGCACGATGGGCATAGCCTCACTGGGCGGGGCAACCCTGGACAACGAAGAGAACTACCTGATCAAAAAACTCTTCACGGCTGCCGGAGCAGTGCAGATCGAGAACCAAGCACGTATTTGACACTCTTCCACGGTTCCCAGTTTGGGAGCCTCGTTTGGACGCGGTGGTGCAACGCAATCACTGCAAGACATGGCCAACGCCGACTGCATCATCATTCAGGGTTCCAATATGGCCGAATGCCATCCTGTGGGATATCAGTGGGTAGCGGAGGCCAGGGCCCGCGGTGCGAAAGTCATCCATATCGATCCCAGATTCACGCGCACCTCGGCCGTCGCGGACAAGCACATTCCCATCCGGGCCGGCTCTGACGTCGTCCTTCTGGGCGCGCTGATTAACTACGTCATCACGCACGACCTGTGGTTCAAGGAGTACGTGAGCGCGTACACCAACGCGGCCACGCTGGTTCATGCCGATTACCGCGACGCCGAGGATCTCGGCGGCCTGTTCTCCGGCTACGATCCGGAGACGGGAGCGTACGATAGGGCGTCCTGGTCGTACGCGGAACAGGGCGGAGGCACCATCGACGACGCTGGGGCTGGCGCCGAGCACGGCTCCCATGCGTCGGATCGTGCCGCGGGAGACCAGTTCGGCAGCGGCGGTCCGGCCCTGGAACACGCCCAAGTGCAGCGTGACGATACCCTGCAGGACCCGCGGACCGTTTTCCAGATCTTGAAGCGGCACTACGCCCGCTACACCCCGGAGATGGTTCAGGACATGTGTGGCATCGACGTCGCAGACTTTGAGTATCTGGCCCACGCCATCACGGAAAACTCCGGGCGCGAACGGACAACGTGCTTTGCCTACGCTGTGGGCTGGACCCAGCACTCGCTCGGAGCGCAGTTCATCCGGGCCGCCGCAATCCTGCAACTTCTGCTCGGCAACGTGGGCCGCCCGGGCAGCGGGATCATGGCCCTGCGCGGCCATGCAAGCATCCAAGGTTCCACGGACATTCCGACCCTGTTCAACCTGCTGCCCGGGTACCTGCCAATGCCCAGCGCCGGGCGCCATGACACCTTCAGCGCATACCTGGATGCGGTCGCGTCGAAGAAGCAGAAGGGCTTCTGGGCGGACGCCGACTCCTACACCATCAGCCTGCTGAAGGCCTGGTGGGGCGAGGCCGCGACCGCGGAGAACGACTGGGCCTACGATTACCTTCCCAGGCTGACCGGAGCGCACGGCACGTACCAGACGGTGATGGACATGCTCGACGACAAGGTGGAGGGCTACTTCCTGCTCGGACAGAACCCCGCCGTGGGCTCGTCTAACGGCCGCATGCAACGCCTGGGTATGTCGCACTTGAAGTGGCTGGTGGTGCGCGACTTGAATCTCATCGAGTCGGCGACCTGGTGGAAGGACGGCCCGGAGATCGAATCGGGGGAACTGCGCGCCGAGGACATCGAGACCGAAGTGTTCTTCCTGCCTGCAGCAAGCCACGTGGAAAAGGCCGGCTCGTTCACGCAGACCCAACGGCTGCTGCAGTGGCGGCACCAGGCGGTGGCACCCCCTGGCGAGTGCCAAAGTGAATTGCAGTTCTTCTTCGAACTGGGCCAGCGGATCCGCGAAAAACTGACGGGTTCGGAGGACGAACGCGACCGTCCGCTGCTCGACCTCACCTGGGACTACCCCACCGACGAGCACGGCGAGCCCGACGCCGAGGCGGTGCTGGCCGAGATCAATGGCCGCCACCTCAGCGGCCCGGACGCGGGCAAACCGCTCTCCGCGTATACGGAGCTGCGCCCGGACGGTTCCACGTCGGCGGGCTGCTGGATCTACACCGGCGTCTACGCCGACGGCATCAACCATGCCGCCAACCGCAAACCGGGCCAGGAGCAAGGACCTGCCGCCTCGGAATGGGGCTGGGCGTGGCCGGCCAACCGCCGAATCCTCTACAACCGGGCGTCGGCCGACCCGGCCGGTAAACCGTGGAGCGAGCGGAAGAAATACATCTGGTGGGACCAGGAGCAGGGACGGTGGGTCGGAGACGACGTGCCCGACTTCCCGGTTGACCGTGCACCGGGCAGCCAACCTGACCCCGATCTCGGTGGTCCGGCCGCCTTGACCGGAGATGACCCCTTCATCATGCAGTCAGACGGCAAGGGCTGGTTGTTCGCGCCGTCGGGCGTCGTCGACGGCCCCCTTCCCACCCACTATGAACCGCAGGAATCGCCGGTGGCCAACGCGCTTTACCCGCAGCAGCAAAATCCGGCCCGGCTGGTGTACCCACGCGCGGACAACCTCAGTGCACCAAGCGCCGGTACCAGTGGCGCGGACGTCTATCCCTACGTCTTCACCACGTACCGGCTCACCGAACACCACACTGCCGGCGGAATGAGCCGCTGGTTGCCGTACCTCTCGGAGCTGCAGCCGGAAATGTTCTGCGAGGTCTCTCCCGAGCTGGCCGCTGAGCGCGGACTCGAGCCCTACGGGTGGGCCACGATCATTTCGGCCCGCTCCGCCATCGAGGCGAAGGTGCTCGTCACCCAGCGGATGAAACCCCTGGCCGTTGGCGGCCACACCGTCCACCAGATCGGGTTGCCCTACCATTGGGGCGTCGGAGCGGATGCTGTCGTCAGCGGTGACGCGGCCAATGACCTGTTGGGCGTGACGCTGGACCCCAACGTCCAGATCCAGGAATCCAAGGCCGCCTCCTGTGACATCCGCCCGGGCCGCCGGCCGCGCGGGGCGGAGCTGCTTGCCCTGGTTGCTGAGTACCAGGCACGGGCCGGAGCGACGACCGAGACCGGGAACCGACTCGTCACTGATCCGGGCGCGGATAGCCTTGACCCGGGCCGCCGAGAGGACGGCCGCACCGAGGGCCGGCCAGGATGATGGGCATTTTCACTGTCGGTCCGGCGTGGCCACACCATGCTCCGCCTGCTCCGCCTGCACAACCGGTGCGCTCTGGCAGCGTTCCGGATACCGACTCGACGTTGGAGGATTAGATGGGCCAGCTGTCCGGACCGACCGACCCCGCCGCCGATGCCCGGTGGGATAAGCAGCAGCCGCGCAAGGGGTTCTTCACAGACACCTCCGTCTGCATCGGCTGCAAGGCGTGCGAAGTGGCCTGCAAGGAGTGGAACCACAACCCCCACGACGGGAACCTGGAGCTGCTGGAATCCTCCTATGACAACACCGGAGGGCTCGGCGCCAGCACCTGGCGGCATGTCGCCTTCGTTGAACAGGGCCAGGAACGCATTACCGAGGCGCGGGAGTCCGGGCGCGCGCTGGTCAACCTCGGCATGCCCCGCATCGGCCCTCCGCCGACGGCAGCGTCCGCCGGGCCGGACCTGGCGAACGTGGATACGACGCCGCCGGACACGGCAGACTTCCGTTGGTTGATGTCCTCCGATGTCTGCAAGCACTGCACGCACGCCGGGTGCCTGGATGTCTGCCCGACCGGAGCGCTTTTCCGCACGGAGTTCGGCACTGTGGTGGTCCAGGACGACGTGTGCAACGGCTGCGGAACCTGCGTCGCCGGGTGTCCGTTCGGCGTGATTGAGCGCCGCAGCGACGGCATGGTGGCGGTGGCCGCCCAGCGGGAGGAGCAGCACGCCAAGCATCCGGCCGACCCCAACGTCGGCGTCGCCCAGAAGTGCACGCTGTGCTACGACCGCCTGGTCAACGATGAGACGCCCGCTTGCGCGAAAGCCTGTCCGACGACATCCATCAAATTCGGCAACCACGACGACATGGTGGAGACGGCCCGGGAACGGGTGGCGTCCCTGCACGAGCAGGGACTCACGGAGGCCAGGCTCTATGGTGCCAACGAACTCGACGGCGTCGGCGGAACCGGCGCGGTCTTCCTCCTGCTCGACGAACCCGAAGTGTATGGACTTCCGCCGGATCCGAGAGTACCCACAGCCGATCTGCCGCAGATGTACCGGCGGGCAGGTATGGCCGTCGCCGGCATGGTCGCCGCTGCGGCGCTGGCTTTCCTGGGAAGGCGCGCATGACCCACTCTGAGTTCGACAGCTTTCGGCCGCCCGAGCCTGCCCGCGGTCGCCGGGCTGGCGGCAAGCGCGGCACCGGACGGCGCGACGGCGGTGACGGTTCGCGTGAAATGCCTATGGTCCCGGAGCCGGAATTCACCTCGTACTACGGCCGTCCGGTGGTCAAGCCGGCACCCTGGACCGAAGACGTGGCCGCCTACCTGTTCCTTGGCGGTGTCGCAGCCGGTTCCGCGCTGCTTGGTCTCGGCGGCCAGCTGACCGGGCGGCCGACGCTGCGCCGGAATGCCCGGTTGAGTGCCTTGACGGCGGTGAGCTTCGGTGCTGTTGCCCTGGTGAAGGATCTGGGCAGGCCGGAGCGCTTCCTGAACATGCTGCGGACCATCAAGCTGACCTCGCCGATGAGTGTGGGCTCGTGGATCCTCAGCGCCTTCAGCGTCGGCACGGCCGTCTCGGCGGCAGCGGAAATCGATCGGATGACCGGGACGCGGTTGCCGCTGGGTCCGTTGCGGAACTTGCTGCAAGCGGTCGAGGGACCGGCCGGCTTCGAGGCCGCGTTTTTCGCCGGACCGCTGGCGGCGTACACGGCGGTTCTGCTCGGTGACACGGCCACACCCACCTGGAACGCCGCGCACGAGGAATTGCCATTCGTTTTCGTGAGTTCCGCGGCCCTCGCTTCTGCCGGGCTCGCGATGATCACTACTCCGGTCCGTGAGGCGGGTCCGGCCCGAAAACTTGCTGTGCTGGGCGTGATGGGTGACGTGGTTGCCATGCGGGTGATGGAGCACCGGATGGACCCGGTGGTGGCCGAGCCCCTGCACCAGGGCAAGGCAGGTGTCATGCTGAAATGGAGCGAGCGGCTGGCGGCTGCGGGCGGACTGGGGGCACTGCTGGGCGGACGCAACCGGGCGGTGGCCGCGGCTTCGGGACTGGCACTGCTGGCCGCCTCGGCGCTGACCCGGTTCGGCGTGTTCGAGGCCGGCCTTTCTTCTGCCAGGGATCCGCGTTACACGATCGAACCGCAGAAGAACCGTCTCGCCGCCCGCCGCGCCGCCGGCATCACCGGCGATTCGATCACTACTGCCGGCTGACGGGTCTGCCGTGGTTTAGGGGCTCCCGGGTTCAGCCGATCTCGATGCCCTGACCGACGACGGTATGCCCGATCACTGGATAGCCTGGCACCTCGCCGACGACGAGCAGGCCGCCGGAGGTCTGTGCATCGGCCAGCAGCAACAGGTCGTCTTCGGTGACGCCAGCGGCGGGCCGTAGGTGCGATCGAACCCAATCGAGGTTGCGCCGCGTCCCGCCGGAGACAAAGCCGTCCCGCAACGCCTCCCGGGCGCCCTCGACGAGTGGCACCGTCGTCCGGTCGATCACTGCCCCCACTCCGGAGGCGCGGCACATCTTGTACAAATGTCCAAGCAGGCCGAAGCCCGTCACGTCCGTGGCCGCACGCACGCCGGCCGCCACCGCGGACTCGGCGGCGTCACGGTTGAGACGCGACATCGTCGCTACCGCTTCGGCGAACACTTCACCGGTCTGCTTGTGCCGGTTATTGAGCAGTCCGACGCCGATCGGCTTGGTGAGCGTGAGCGGCAGCCCGGGCTGGGCGGCGTCGTTGCGCAGCAACCGGTCGGGATGGGCGACGCCGGTGACCGCCATGCCGTACTTCGGCTCCGGATCGTCAATCGAATGCCCGCCAATCACCGGGCACGCCGCCTCTGAGGCGACGCTCAGGCCGCCGCGGAGTACTTCAGTCATCAACTCCAGCGGCAGCACGCCGCGGGGCCAGCCGACGAGATTGATCGCCATGATCGGGCGGCCGCCCATCGCGTAAATGTCCGAGAGCGCGTTGGCGGCAGCGATCCGGCCCCAGTCAAAGGCATCGTCGACCACGGGAGTGAAGAAGTCGGCGGTGGACAGTACCGCCAGGTCGCCGCGCACCAGGACGGCTGCTGCGTCGTCGCCGCTGTCAAGACCGACCAGCACGTCCGCGCCTGGCTGGCCGGTAAGGCCGCGCACCGCTTCTTCGAGCTCGCCGGGCGGAATCTTGCACGCGCACCCACCACCGTGGGCGTAGCCGGTGAGCCGGACTGCGCCGACGCCGTCGTTGTTATGTTGCGGAATAGACGTCTCGGTCTCTTTCACTCCCCTAGGTTACCTCCGTGGGCGATCTGCTAGATTGATCCCGGTGGCGTCCGGGTCCTGGTGGGCCCCCCGGTCTTCAAAACCGGTGAGGCTGAGTATCTCGGCCTGGCGGGTTCGATTCCCGTCCGCCTCCGCCAACCACCGGCATGCAATGCCGCGGAAGGAAGAGGGACTGTGGACCAGGTCGATCCCCGCCGCCTGATTCCGCGCACCGACGATCTGCTGGCCCTGCCGGCCGTCCGCGCGGCCCGGAAACGCCTGAGTGCACGGCTCATCCGCGAACTCGTCCGGCAAACCCAGGAGCAGGCGCGGCGTGGTGAACTCGATCCCAGCCAGGTGGAACCGGCCCTGCTGGCCGCTGTCGCTGCCCGCACGGCGACCAGCCTGCGCCCGGTGCTCAACGCAACCGGCGTAGTCGTCCACACCAACCTCGGCCGCGCCCCGCTCTCTGCGGCCGCGGTTGAAGCACTTGTCGCAGCCAGCGGCTACGTCGACGTGGAGCTCGACCTGGCAACCGGCAGCCGTGCCCGCCGCGGCGCCGGTGCCCGGGCTGCATTGCTCGCCGCCTGTCCCGCTGCCGAGGACGCTCTGGTGGTCAACAACGGGGCTGCGGCGCTGGTGCTGGCCACCACGGCCCTCGCCGCCGGCCGGGAAGTGGTGGTGAGCCGCGGCGAACTGGTTGAGATCGGTGCGGGCTTCCGGCTGCCGGACCTGATCGAATCAACGGGCGCGACGCTGCGCGAGGTGGGCACGACGAACCGGACGCACCTGCGGGACTACGCCGACGCCCTCGGACCGGCCACCGGCTGCGTACTCAAGGTCCACCCGAGCAACTTCCGGGTGGACGGATTCACCTCCGCTGTTCCATTGGACGAACTGAGCCCGCTGGCCGCCGCGCACGGGGTTGCCCTCGTGGCCGATCTCGGGAGTGGACTGCTGGCGCCCGATCCGCACCTTCCCGAAGAACCGGACGCTGCCACCGCGCTGGCCAGCGGGGCCGACGTCGTCATCGCCAGCGGGGACAAACTGCTGGGCGGACCCCAGGCCGGTTTGCTGCTCGGCCGGACGGAGATCATCTCCCAGCTGGCACGCCACCCTCTCGCCCGAGCGGTACGGGCCGACAAACTTGCCCTCGCGGCGCTGGAGGCGACGGTCGCGGGCGAACCACCACCAGTTGTCCGGGCCCTGCACGCCGACCCGGAGTGGTTGCGGAACCGTACCGACCGGCTCGCCGCGGCCCTCGGGGTACCGGTCGTCACGCACGACGGCCGGGTCGGCGGCGGCGGAGCACCCGGTGTCGCCTTGCAGGGGTGGGCGCTCCGGCTCCCCGAAGCGCTCGCGGGCCCCTTGCGTACCGGCGACCCGGCCGTGCTCCCGCGTGTCCACGACGGCTCCTGCCTGCTCGATCTGCGCTGCGTGCCCGAAGAGGACGATGACCGGATACTCGACGCGGTGCGCCAGGCGCTGGTGACCCTCACGGATTCGGATGCAGGCAGGGCGGGCTGAACGATGCATGTCGTTGCCACCGCCGGACACGTCGATTGCGGCAAGAGCACGCTGGTGCGCGCGCTTACCGGCATGGAGCCGGACCGCTGGGAGGAAGAACGGCGCCGTGGGCTGACCATTGACTTAGGCTACGCCTGGACCACGTTGCCTTCCGGGCAGGATGTTGCCTTCGTGGACGTACCGGGCCACGAACGATTCATCGGGAACATGCTCGCCGGAATCGGACCCGCTCCCGTTGTCTGCTTCGTCGTCGCTGCCGACGAAGGCTGGCAGGCGCAGTCAAGCGACCACCGGGACGCCGTCGCGGCGCTGGGCATCGAGTACGGCGTCGTAGTCATCAGCCGCACCGACCGGGCGCCCGGGCAGATTGGTGAAGTGCTCGCCCGGACCCGCAGAGAGCTGGCCGGGACAGGCCTGGCTGATGCGCCCGCAGTGGCTGTGTCTGCAGTCGAGGGCACCGGCCTGGCCGAACTGCGTGCCACTCTCGACGGCGTTCTGGCCGGGGCGCCCGCCCCCGCCACCACAGGGCGGCTCCGGCTGTGGGTGGACCGCTCGTTTAGCATCAAGGGTGCCGGAACCGTGGTGACCGGAACTTTGGCAGCGGGAACGCTTGCTCAAGGTGACCGGCTGCAGCTGCTTGGCCACGATGGTTCGCGGTCCGTGGTGGTCCGCGGCCTGCAAAGCCGCGACACGTCATACTCCTCGCTGGGGCCGGTCAACCGGGTGGCACTGAACCTGCGCGATGTTTCCACCGCCGACGTCCGCCGGGGAGACGCGCTGGTGACCCCCGACGCGTGGCCCGTCACGGGCGTCCTGGGCATCCAGCGCACCACCGGCGTGGCCTATACGGATGTACCGGAGCATCTCATGGTGCATGCCGGCACTGCTGCCGTGCCGGCCCGGCTGCGTCCCTTCGGTGCCGACCACGCCCGGCTTGTTCTGGATCGGCGCCTGCCGCTCGTTCTCGGAGACCGTCTGGTGCTGCGGGACCCCGGGACCCGCGCGGTGCTGGGCGGCGCGCAGGTGCTCGACGCCGATCCGCCGGCCTTGCGGCGGCGCGGTGACGGGGTCCACTGGGCTGAGCGGCTCGCAGGCATGGACGCCGCCGGAGACGTACTTGGGGAAGTGGCAGGCCGCGGGGCCGTGCAGGAAGAACACCTGCGTCGGCTCGGGCTGTTGTCTGCGCATGAGGGGGCGCCCCCCGGCGTCCGGGTTCTCGGCGACTGGTGGGTGCACGCTCCCCTCTTCGAGGCATGGCAGCATCGGCTGCGTACGGCGCTCGGGGAACTGCATGAGGGCGATCCCCTCGCCCCGGGCCTCTCCCGGGGCGCGGCCCGGGACCTCCTCAACCTGCCCGATGAGCGGCTTCTTGACCCGGTCATCCGCGAAGCAGGTCTCGAACAGGAGGGCGGCCACGTCCGGCTGCCAGGGACCCAAGGCAACCTTGGCGCCGCCGGGCCGGCGGTCGCCGAGCTGGAGTGCAGGCTCACTGCAAACGCCTTCCATGCCCCGGAAGCCGCTGAGCTGGCCGCGCTGGGCCTGGGCGCCCGGGAACTCGCTGCCGCCGAGCGCGCCGGGCGGCTGCTGCGGTTGCGCGATGGGGTGGTGCTGCTGCCTACGGCCCCGGCCTTTGCGATGCGCGAACTGGCCCGATTGGAGCAGCCCTTCACCACGAGCCAGGCACGCCAAGCCCTCGGCACAACTCGACGGGTCGCGGTTCCGTTGCTTGAATATCTGGACTCACGCGGCTGGACCCGGCGCCTGGATGCCGGTCACCGCACCGTCGTGCGGTGACCGTCCCCGGGTCAGACGCTGGGCTCGGGTTCGACCAGCACCAGGATCGTGTCCGGGCGTACCCCGTCGAATTTCATGGCATCGGCCGCTGCCTCGGACTCCATCATTCGCTGGAAGGTGTCCATGTCCGGGACTTCGACGATCAGGCCGACGCGGTTGGTTTTCCCCGGGTCGACAAAGGTTCGAACAGTCATACCCATAGGTCCGAAGAGTTCCTGGCGTCGCGGCGAGCTGAGCCAGTGGTCAACGTCGTCGACCTCATGGAAGATCAGTAGAGTTGCCATCGTTGCCTCTGCTTTCGAAAGCGGGATCAGGAGCCGGATTGGAAGGCAATCGCAGGGAGCTCCTAATCCAAGCAGAAATTACCACGGCCGCCTTATCTTCGATAGGCAGCGAGAAAAGCCGCCCGCGGCCGGGCCGCACACCAAGCCGCCAAACAAAGCTGAGACACCACTAACTCCGAATCTCACACACAGGAGCATATAGGCGGAGGACCCGTCGGCGTCCCGCCGGAAGAGACGGTGCCCGCACTGAAGTTGCGCAGCCTCAGCAGCGCGAACGCCGGTCAGTGCGAAGCCTGGTTGGCCCAGCCTGCATGCTCGAGCGCGGCTGCGGCAGTCCGTTCCGGCGCCAGCGCACTGTCCCAGCGCGCCGCATCTAGGCGGGCGCCATTGATGTCCGCGGAGGCCTCCGAGGCGAGCCAGAGCAGCGCCCCAGCGCTGGCGCAACATGTGCGGCACGGCCGCCTTTGCCATCAGGAACGCACCGTTGACGTTGGTATCGACGATCGTCCGCCAGGTGTCGCTGTCGACCTCCCAGAACCGCGTTCAGACGCGATCTCACCCGAGAACTGCTGTCCGATCTGCGGCGCATCGATGCAGGAACCAGAATAACGAGACCCAAACCCGAGAGGCCTTGGCCGCATCCGCCACCACGCTGCAGGAGCCCGGCGCTGAGGCCGGGCTCGACCCCGCCGGGTATCAGCTCGCGCAGGAGCCGGTGCAGGCGGTTGAGGAGTCGGGCGCGTTCGTGGCCGCGGTCAGCGCGACGTTCGGCCAGCAGGCACAGAATGGTGCTCTGGTTTCGGCGGTGACTGGGCACAGATTCTCTTGCCGGAGTGCAGTGACGGCAACAGCGAATGCATCGGCCGGATCGCTTTTGCGGCCACCTCCGATGGAAGGGACTCTGACCTTGATGGCCAGAGTCGATGGGGACAGAAGGTGAATGCGACTACAGCACTCCCCCGATCGGTCCTGGCAAGCCTACAAAGCGGGCCCTGCACGATTTACCGTGCAGGGCCCGCTAAAACTGCAGCTACTTGGAAGACTTCCAACTAGACGCTCAGTTTCTTCCAGGTAGGGTGCCATTCTTCCATTAGGTCGACACCTCACACCAAGATCTATGCTCGGCGCCAAATAAGTCGTCACTCACACTCACAACTAAGTCGAGAGTACGTTTTCAAAAGTCGCGCAAACTTTGCAAAAGTCGCAGCAACAACTAGACGTTCAGGTCACACACACTGTCCTAGAAGTCCCAGTCATCATCCTCAGTGTTGACAGCCTTGCCAATCACATACGAAGAACCCGAGCCCGAGAAGAAGTCGTGGTTCTCGTCCGCGTTCGGCGACAGGGCCGAGAGGATCGCCGGGTTCACGTCAGTGACGGAAGCCGGGAACATGGCCTCGTAGCCCAGGTTCATCAGTGCCTTGTTGGCGTTGTAGTGCAGGAACTTCTTGACGTCCTCGGCCAGGCCGACGGAGTCGTAGAGGTCGTGCGTGTACTGGACCTCGTTCTCGTAGAGCTCGAAGAGCAGCTCGAAGGTGTAGTCCTTGATCTCCTGCTTCCGCTCCTCGAACAGGCCCTCAAGGCCCTTCTGGAACTTGTAGCCGATGTAGTAGCCGTGCACGGCCTCGTCGCGGATGATCAGGCGGATCAGGTCGGCCGTGTTCGTCAGCTTGGCCCGTGAGGACCAGTACATCGGCAGGTAAAAGCCGGAGTAGAAGAGGAAGCTCTCCAGCAGCGTGGAGGCCACCTTGCGCTTCAGGGGGTCGTCGCCCTGGTAGTAGTCCATGACGATCTGGGCCTTCTTCTGAAGGTTCTCGTTCTCGGTGGACCAGCGGAACGCCTCGTCGATCTCCTTGGTGGAGGCCAGCGTGGAGAAGATGGAGGAGTAGCTCTTGGCGTGCACGGACTCCATGAACGCAATGTTCGTGTAGACAGCCTCTTCGTGCGGGGTGAGGGCGTCCGGAATCAGCGAGACGGCGCCGACGGTGCCCTGGATGGTGTCCAGCAGGGTCAGGCCCGTGAACACGCGCATGGTGAGCTGCTGCTCGTCCGGGGTCAGCGTCGCCCACGACTGCACGTCGTTGGACAGCGGCACCTTCTCCGGCAGCCAGAAGTTGTTGACCAGGCGGTTCCAGACATCCACGTCCTTGTCGTCCTGGATGCGGTTCCAGTTAATGGCTTCAACGTGGCTAAGCAGCTTGACCTTCTCGGTCATGTCATCCCCTCAAGGTTGGGTTTAGTTCTCTAGTTAAAGCGTACGACGGCGGGCGGGCGCCCGCCGTCGTACTGTCACGATTTAGTTGAAGCTACAGCATGCAGCTGACGCAGCCCTCTACCTCGGTGCCTTCCAGCGCGAGCTGGCGCAGACGGATGTAGTAGATGGTCTTGATGCCCTTCTTCCAGGCATAGATCTGGGCCTTGTTGATGTCGCGCGTGGTGGCGGTGTCCTTGAAGAACAGCGTCAGGGACAGGCCCTGGTCCACGTGCTGCGTTGCAGCGGCGTAGGTGTCGATGACCTTCTCGTAGCCGATCTCGTACGCGTCCTGGTAGTACTCCAGGTTGTCGTTCGTCAGGTACGGCGCCGGGTAGTACACGCGGCCCAGCTTGCCTTCCTTGCGGATTTCGATCTTGGACGCCACCGGGTGGATCGAGGAGGTGGAGTTATTGATGTAGGAGATCGAGCCGGTCGGCGGGACAGCCTGCAGGTTCTGGTTGTAGATGCCGTGCTCCATGACGGAGGCCTTCAGCTCGCGCCAGTCATCCTGGGTGGGGATGTGGATGTTCTTGAACAGCTCCGCGACCTTCTCGGTCTGCGGGACCCATTCCTGCTCGGTGTACTTGTCGAAGAACTCGCCCGAGGCGTACTTGGACTTCTCGAAGCCGCCGAAGGTCTGGCCGGTCTGGATGGCCAGCAGGTTGGAGGCGCGGACCGCGTGGAACACCACCGAGTAGAAGTAGATGTTCGTGAAGTCCAGGCCCTCTTCGGAACCGTAGTGGACCCGCTCGCGGGCCAGGTAGCCGTGCAGGTTCATCTGGCCGAGGCCGATCGCGTGGCTCTGGTCGTTACCGCGGGCAATCGAGGGCACCGAGGTGATGTTGGACATGTCCGAAACAGCCGAGAGGGACCGGATGGCCGTTTCGATGGTCAGGCCGAAGTCCGGCGAGTCCATGGTCTTGGCGATGTTCAGCGAGCCCAGGTTGCAGGAGATGTCCTTGCCGGTCTGGTCGTAGGACAGGTCATCGTGGTACGTCGTGGGCTGGGAGACCTGGAGGATCTCCGAGCACAGGTTGGACATGATGATCTTGCCGTCGATCGGGTTTTCCCGGTTCACGGTGTCCTCGAACATGATGTACGGGTAGCCGGATTCGAACTGGATCTCGGCGAGGGTCTGGAAGAACTCGCGCGCCTTGATCTTGGTCTTCTTGATCCGGGAATCGTCGACCATCTCGTAGTACTTCTCGGTGACCGAGACGTCGGAGAACGGCATGCCGTAGACCTTTTCGACGTCGTACGGGGAGAACAGGTACATGTCCTCGTCCCGCTTGGCGAGCTCGAAGGTGATGTCCGGGATGACGACGCCGAGCGAGAGGGTCTTGATGCGGATCTTCTCGTCCGCGTTCTCGCGCTTGGTGTCCAGGAAGCGGTAGATGTCCGGGTGGTGCGCGTGCAGGTACACCGCGCCGGCACCCTGGCGGGCACCGAGCTGGTTGGCGTAGGAGAAGCTGTCCTCGAGGAGCTTCATCACGGGGATGACGCCGGAGGACTGGTTCTCGATCTGCTTGATCGGCGCGCCGACCTCGCGGATGTTGGTCAGCGCGAAGGCGACGCCGCCGCCGCGCTTGGAGAGCTGCAGCGCGGAGTTGATGGACCGGCCGATCGACTCCATGTTGTCTTCGATGCGGAGCAGGAAGCAGGAGACCAGCTCGCCGCGCTGGCGCTTGCCGGCATTCAGGAACGTCGGGGTGGCCGGCTGGAAGCGGCCTTCGATGATCTCGTCCACCATCTGGGTGGCGAGCTTCTCGTCGCCGCGGGCCAGGTGCAGGGCCACCATGCAGACACGGTCCTCGTAGCGCTCCAGGAAGCGCTTTCCGTCGAACGTCTTCAGCGTGTAGGAGGTGTAGAACTTGAACGCGCCGAGGAAGGTCTCGAAGCGGAACTTCTTCTTGTACGCGCGGTTGTAGAGCTCGCGGATGAAGTTCATCGTGTACTGGTCGAGGGTTTCGCGCTCGTAGTACTCGTTCTTGACGAGGTAGTCGAGCTTTTCCTCGAGGTCATGGAAGAACACAGTGTTGTTGTTCACGTGCTGCAGGAAGTACTGGTGTGCGGCCTCGCGGTCGGCCTCGAACTGGATTTCTCCGCTGGGGCCGTAGAGGTTCAGCATGGCGTTCAGCTCGTGGTAGCCCAAGCCCTTGTAGGCGGCCGGCATCTCGTGCTTTTCCTGCTTTTCGACGGCGGTGGCCGCGTGCGTGCCCGCGCCTGCGCCCTCAGTTACTGCTTTGTCTGCGACAGTCGTGTCCAAAACTCTTCCAATCCTTGTTGTACGCGGTTGACGTCTTCCGGCGTCCCCATGAGTTCGAAGCGATATAGGTGCGGGACCTTGCACTTGGCGGCGATGATGTCGCCGGCCATGCAGTAGTTGTCCCCGAAATTGGTGTTTCCTGCGCCGATCACTCCGCGGATCAGCTTCCGGTTGCCCGGATCGTTCAAAAACCTGATGACCTGCTTTGGAACAGATCCCTCTCCCCCGGTGCCGCCATAGGTCGGGAGCAACAACACGTAGGGCTCCCGGGCCACCAGCGGAGCGTCCCTCGGGTAGAGGGGGATCCTGGCGGCGTCGACGCCCAGCTTCGCGACGAAGCGTGCGGTGTTCTCGGAGGTGGAGGAAAAGTAGATGAGCCGGCAGTGCGTTGTGGTGGCCGGTGCTGCTGCGCTGACCGCTTCCCCGCCGTCAGCCGTGGCAGCCACCCGATCTTCAGTTCTTACAGCCACGGCGGTCACCTCATCTACCGTGAATTCTTGCCTGGTAGCGGCGTCCTGGACTTTTCAGGCGACAGGGCGTTTCAGGCTACAGCGACGGCGGCAGCCTGCGCCAGTTCTTCGATCTTGTCCGGGCGGAAACCTGACCAGTGGTCCTGGCCGGTGACGACAACGGGAGCCTGCATGTAGCCCAGGGACTTCAGGCGCTCAAGGGCTTCCGCGTCCTGGGAAATGTCGACGCTCTGGTAGGCGATGCCCTTCTTGTCCAGCGCGCGGTAGGTCGCGTTGCACTGAACGCAGGCCGGCTTCGTGTAAACCGTAACGGTCATGGTCCTGTCCCCTTTGTTGAAGTTCTGTGGAGCGCAATCCCGGCTCCGGATGTCCCGCGCTGATGCTCTGCTGGAACTGTATGTCGATACTACATGTAGTGCAAGAGCCTCATGTGGACCCCAAGATGATGTATTACAAGTATGTCATTTAACCCACCTTTAATCCACAGGAGGGGGCCCGCCAAATGTCCGGATTTCCGCCGTTTTGGCGGACGAAATCCACACCCTGTGGAGTAGTTAGCCACATTAATCACGCCCGCGTGTCGCACCGCAGACGGCGTGTCGCGCGCCGCCGCGGGGACCCGGATCGGTGGCGCCGGCCACTACCTCTGGTGTCCGGGCACACGAAAGAGGCGGGCACCGTGGTGCCCGCCTCATGCGGTTCGTGATTGTTCTAACACCGGAGCTAAGAGGCGGAGTCGAGCACGATCTGCTGCACGTCGAGGTAGCCCGTTTCAAACCCTGCCCGGGAGTAGCAGAGGTAGAACAGCCACATCCGCTGGAAGACCGCGTCGAAGCCCATGGCCCCGACCTCGTTTTCGCGGGCCATGAACCGTTCCTCCCAGAGCCGCAGCGTCTGGGCGTAATGCTCACCCATGGCGAGGCGTTCGCGGACGCGCAGTCCGGTCTGCTTCGCGGTGATGTCCTCGATGGCGCGGACGGACGGAATGACCCCGCCCGGGAAGATGTACTTGTGCACCCAGGTGTAGCTGGTGCGGGTGGCCATGAGCCGGTCGTGGGCGATCGTGATGGCCTGAATGGCCACCTTGCCGCCCGGGGCCAGGACCCGCTCGATGGTCTGGAAGTAGGTGGCCCAGTATTCGAAGCCGACGGCCTCGATCATTTCGACCGAGACGACGGCGTCGTACTCGCCCTCCACGGCGCGGTAGTCCTTGAGCTCGATCGTGACGGCGTCGGCGTAGCCGGCCTCGGCCACGCGCTGGCGTGCCAGTTCCTGCTGCTCGCTGGAGAGCGTCACAGAGTAGACGGTGGCGCCGCGGGCGGCGGCGCGCAGGGCAAGCTCTCCCCAGCCGGTGCCGATTTCCAGGACCCGGGTGCCTTCCTTCACGCCGGCCTTGTCCAGCAGCCGGTCAATCTTGGCCTGCTGCGCGGCGGCCAGCCCGTCCCAGGCCACGTTCCGCAGGGCGTCGCCGCTTTCCGGGAAGAGGGCGCTGGAGTAGGTCATGGTGCTGTCCAGGAACGAGGCGAAGAGCTCGTTGGAGAGGTCGTAGTGACGGGAGATGTTGGAGCGGGTGTTCTTCTCCGTGTTCCGCTCCCTGCGCGGCTGGCGCGGCAGGTACAGGCCGCGCAGCTTCTGCAGCGGCTCAGGAACGAGCGTGCCGACGCGGGAGGCAAACACCTCCATGACGGCGGTGAGGTCATCGGCGTCCCAGTCGCCGGCCATGAAGGACTCGCCCAGGCCGATCAGGCCGCCGTCGCCGAGCCGGGTGGCGAAGGCGTCGGGCCGGTTAATGGTCATGACGGGGTAGGCGGCGGACCCCTCATCAGAGGGAGCTTTGCCCAATACTGTGCCGTCCGGGTACCGGACTTCCAGCGGCAGCCTGCGCACGGCCGCCTTGAAGATGGCGTCCGCGGCGCGTCCGGCCACACGGGCCTTGAGGCTCGCGGGCACCGTGGCGATGCTCGGCCAGACGGCGGCGTCGATGGTGGCGGGAGGCTGGGGAACGGTGTACGGCACCCTGCCGGTGACGAGCCCGCTGGTGACGGCGCTGCCGGTAACTGCGCTGCCGTCTACTGCGCTGCTGCGCGTGGTGCCTTGTGCCCGTCCCGTACCGGATCCGGTCGCTTCGGTCATTGTCACTGAACTGCCTCCTGTGAAGGGTGGTGTGGTTTCTTGATGATGGGCAGGCGGCGCGCCCACAGCTTGATGCCCTGCCAGCGGATCTGTGCCGCGACACGCAGCGGGGCCGCGGGTACGGCGAGCGCCGCGGACACGATGTTCCGCACGCTCGCTTCGCGCCTTACGCCGTCCATGGTGGCGATGAAGGGCTGCTGTCCCTCCCGTTCCAGGACGATCGATACGGCCAGCCGTTCGCCGGGTTCGGGGAGCTTCATGCGGTACTCGCCGTCGACGTCGTTGAACGGCGAGACGTAGAACGCCTTCGGGACGCTTGCCCTGCCCGTGGCGTCGGTTTCGAGGAGGTAGCAGTGCCGCTCCCCGTACGTGTTGTGGACCTCGGCGACGACGCAGCGCAACTCACCGGAGGCGCTGTGGCACCAGAACACGCTCAACGGGTTGAACACGTGCCCGAACACCCGGGCGCTGGCAAGCATGGTGATGCGTCCGCCGTCGAGCTTTATCCCCTGGGTGGCAAGGTAGCTTTCCACGTTGCCGCGCAGGGTGCCGTCCGGATCGCCGAGGTGGTCCTCCACCCGGAAGCCGGCCAGCGGCCGCAGCAGGCGCGGCAGCCGCGGGAGATGGTCGACGTCGACATACCAGCTGTAGCTGCGGTAGGTAAACGCGTTGCGCAGCGGCGTCCGCCGCACATGGGCGATGGCGGTGCGGTAGATGGCCGCGCCGTGGAGGGCGGCCGGCTGGATGGTGGCCGGCGCGCTCATGGCACCTCCACCGTGGCCGGCTGAACTGCGGCCGGCTCCTCTGCGGCCGGCTGAAGGTCCGGGTCCACGGCCACCGTGCCGATGTTAACTGGGAGCTGGTCCCAGTCCCGGCCGAGCCGGGCAGCGGCCTGAAGCCCGGACAGGGCGCCGTCCTCGTGGAATCCCCAGCCGTGGTACGCACCGGCGAAGGCCAGCCGCCCGTCGCCGAGTCCGAGGATCCGCTGCTGCGCCGCGAGCGACTCCGGCGTGTACTGCGGGTGCTCGTAGACCATCCGGTCCAGGACCGTGGCGTCGTCGATCAGTTCGGATTCGCCGAGGCTGACGATGTACCGGCCGCCGTCGACGGGTTCCAGCCGCTGCAGGCGGGTCATGTCGTAGCTGACCAGGACCTTGTCCGGCCGGGCGTCGCAGGACGGCAGCCGGTAGTTCCAGGAGGCCTGGGCGTTGGGGCTGGCCGGCAGCACGGCCTCGTCACGGTGGAAGAGCGTCTGGTTCACCGAATACGGCATGCCGCCAAGGGCGGCCCTCTCGGCAGCCGAGGCGTCGGTGAGCATGCGCAGGGCCTGCGCCGGGTGGGTGGCGATGACGACGGCGTCAAAGGTCTCGCGCACGGTCCCGGCACCGAGCGCGGACGTGACGTCCACGCCGTCGGCGTGCCGGTGCACCGTGGTGACCGGGCTGGCAAGCCGGATGTCCGGCAGGGTCGCGGCGACCTTGTCGACGTAGCTGCGCGAGCCGCCGGTGACGGTCCGCCATTGCGGGGAGCCCTTGACCCCGAGGAGGCCGTGGTGGCCCAGGAAGGTGAACAGGTAGCGGGCCGGGTAGGCCAGGGCGGTGGTGGGGTCGCAGGACCAAACGGCGCTGACCACGGGGGTCATGAAGTGCGAGATGAAATAGCTGCTGAACTTCTCCTGGGCCAGGAACTCCCCCAGGGTGAGCTCGTGTCCGGCGACGGCCGTGCCTGCGCCTGCGGCGGGCTCGGCCAGCAGGGCGCGGGCCCGGCGGTGGAACCGGGTGACTTCCAGCAGCATCCGCAGGTAGCGGCCACGCAGCAGGGTTGATGGCCGGGGAATGATGCCGCGCCCCTTGGCCCGTGCGCCGGCGTATTCCAGCCCGCAGCCGTCGCAGCGGACGGACATGCTCATTTCGGAGTCCTGGGTTTCGACGCCGAGCTCGGCGAACAGGCGCAGGAGCGTGGGATACGTCCGCTCGTTGTGGACGATGAAGCCGGTGTCCACGCCCAGCGTGGGTCCGTTCTGCTGCGGCACATCGTGGGTGTGGGCGTGGCCGCCGAGCCGGGAGTCGGCCTCGAAGAGCGTTACCCGGTCCTGCCCGTTCAGCACGTACGCGGCGGTCAGCCCCGCCACTCCGCTGCCGATGACGGCGACGCGCCGGCCTGCCGGAATCCCTGCTGCTTGCGACACTGATCTGCTCCTGTTGTCTGGCCCAAAGTCTCTTATGGGCAATTCGTGGCCGCTGGCCGGCCGGATGAGTATGAATTTGGGATTTTTCAGTTGTGTTGTCAGACCGTCGCCAGTGACGCGGTCATCTGCCACGTGGGCTGGGTTCCTCGGATTCTCCTGCATGGGCCCGGCCCCGCAGCGCAGACTTTCCGTGCAGACATACCGGCAGACGTATCGGCAGACATACCAGCACGGCCGCCGGAGGGCCGGATATGCCACAATGAAGCGGGAATTCCGGTCCGTCTCCGTGGACCCGCAACCAGGCGAAGGGCAGCCCTTGATCAACCCCGTCCATCTCCGGACCCTTGTGGAAGTGATCCGGCTTGGATCGTTTGCCGCCGCCGCCACCCGGTTGGGCTACACGGCTTCGGCCGTCTCCCAGCAAATGTCGGCCCTGGAACGCGACACCGGCGTCACCTTGTTCCAGCGCGCGGCCCGCAGCATCCAGCCGACCGAAGCCGCCGTCGTCATGACCCGGCACGCCGCCAAGGTCCTGACGGACATCGAGACGCTGATGGCCGCCGCCTCCCGGGCGCAGGAAAGCCCCAGCCAGGAGCTGCGGCTGGGCATCTTCCCGAGCCTGGCCACCTATGTGCTGCCGCCGATCCTGCAGAACCCGGCCTGGAAGAAGCTCGGCATCGACCTGCGGGTCTCGGTCGCGGAACCGGCCCAGACCATCCAGGGGCTGCGGACCGGCGGCGAACTCGACGTCGCCCTGGTGTACCAGGTGGGACAGTCCGGCCTCGCCTGGCCGCACACCGTGGACCGGCAGTGGATCGGCGACGACGACTTCCGTGTGGTGCTGCCGGCGGCCTGGGGCATCGGCACGGATTCCAAGGTGGCCGCACCGCACCTCTCGGACATGCCCTGGATCATGCACCACCCGGGCACGTCCGACGCCACGGTGATTGAACGGCTCTTCGCGAGCTGTAACCTGCACCCCCGCGTGGTGGCCTACAGCGATGACTTCCACGCGAGCCTCGAGATGGCCGCCGCCGGGCTCGGCGCCGCCCTGGTCCCGGAGCTCGCCCTGCGGCACCGGCCGGCCGGCGTGGTGGTCCTCGATGTGCCGGAGATCCGGCTGGCACGGAATGTTTTCGCCCTGCTGATCAACGAGAAGCGGACGGCGCAGGTACAGCTGTTCGTGGAGCTGCTGGCCGAGACGATGCACCGGCTCGGGACCGCGCGAAAGGACTGAGCTGGAAGGACCGGGCTCAAGGAACCGAGCTCAAGGAACTGGGCTGAAACGACCGGGCAGCGGTGTGTCGAGGTCGAATGCCACGGCGTGGAGGCCCGGGCGGGCCGGCCGGCGTTCAGCGCTTCCTGGCCCGCTTCCCGACCGGCGCCACGAGTGCGTCGATGATCCGGTGCTTGGTCCGGGTGTACGGCGGGTAAATCAGTTCCAGCGTGTCCGGCCACACCGGCTTATCCAGGGTGGGCCGCTCATGCGAGAACGTCCGCACCGAATGTTCCCCGTGGTAGGCGCCCATGCCGCTGCCGCCGACCCCGCCGAACGGCAGCCCGGGGACGGACAAGTGGGCCGCCGGGACGTCGAAGCACAGGGCCCCCGAGGAGGTCCGCCCGGCGAAGGCGCGGCGCGTCTGCGGATCGTTGCTGAAGACGTAGAGTGCCAGCGGCTTGGCGCGCCCGTTGACCTCCTCGATGGCCGCGTCGAGGCCGCCCACGGGCACCAGTGGCAGCAGCGGCCCGAAGATTTCCTCCGCCATGACGGCGTCGCCGGGCGCCGGGCGCAGCAGAGTCGGCGCAAAGTAGCGGCTGGCGGCGTCGCGCTGTCCGCCGTGCACCACCGTGCTGGCGTCGGCGAGGGCCGCGAGCCGTGCGAAGTGGCGGTCATCGACGATCCGGCCGTACGACGGGCTCGCCGCCGGGTCCGGTCCGAAGAGCGCCGTAACGGCCTTGATCAGCTCGGCCTGCAGCGGCTCCAGGATCTCCTCCCGGGCCAGGACGTAGTCGGGTGCGACGCACGTCTGCCCGGCGTTCATGAACCGGCCCCAGGCGATGCGTTTGGCCGCCGTGGCAAGGTCCGTGGATGCATCGACGTAGGCCGGGGACTTGCCGCCGAGCTCCAGCGTCACCGGGGTCAGGTGCTCGGCCGCCGCGCGCATGACCACCTTGGCCGCGGCTTCTCCCCCGGTGAAGAAGATGTGGTCGAAGCGTTCGGCCAGGAGGGCGGTGGTCTCCGGGATGCCGCCCTCAACCACTTCGGCGGCGCCGGCCAGGTATTCGGGAATCCAGCGGGCCAGCACCGCCGAGGTGGCCGGGGCGTGTTCGCTCGGCTTGAGCACCACGGTGTTTCCCGCGGCCAGAGCGCCGGCGAGCGGGGCGAGCAGCAGTTGCAGCGGGTAGTTCCACGGCCCGATCACCAGCACCACGCCCAGCGGGGTGAGTTCGGTCCAGGCGCGGGCCGGGCGCACTGCCAGCGGCACCGGCACGCGGCGGGGCCGCAGCCAGCCTTCGAGGTGCCGCTCCAGGTGCGCCGCCTCGGCGTCCACGAACCCGATTTCCGCGAGCTGCGCCTCGGTGTGGTGCTTGCCCAGATCGCGGGCGAGGGCTCCGGCGAAGTCCGCGTGGCGCTCCGCGAGCATGCGCCGCAGCCGGCGCAGCTGATCCAGCCGCCAGGTGAGCGGGCGGGTGGTTCCGGCGTCGAACGCGGCCCGGGCACGGCCGACGGGTGAGATTACATGCTGCATCCGATCAATGTACAGTCATGCGGCCGTAGGCCGGTCCGGTACCGGATAAAACCCTCCCAACGCTGGAATGGTCCGGTTTTCAGGACTATGTTGAAGATATGAACAAGGTAGCGAGCAAGCACTTCGGCGAGGTCGAGCTCAACCACGGACGGGAGCATAATCTCACCGCCACGCATGAGCTGGCGGGCCAGACCGTGGAGCTTGACTTGAATGTCAACGCGCATGACCATTTCGATGAAGCCGCCATGCATAAAGTTGACTACCGACTGCGCTTCCTGCCCGAACTCGTGGACCAGGTCCGCGAAATGATCGCCGAGGAACTGGACCAGGAAGGCACCAGTCCGCAGGAGTACCGCCACTTCCATTGCAACGCGATCAAGGACGAACACCTCAAGAAGGTCTTCGGCGTCGAGGACAAGAGCCAGCTGACCGACGAGGTCTTCCTCAAGGCGCTCAAGCTCGGCCACGTGGGCATCTACCCCGGCCAGCCGGAACGCTACTTCGTCCTCGATTTCACGCTGGGCCAGCACTTCACCGACGAGGTCCTCGTCGCCTCCGCGGATGAGGACGGCGTCGTCGACGACGAAATCCTCTGGGAGTCCTGACTCGGGATTCCTGAGTCGCTGGTAATCCTGCATCGGGGATCCTGCATCGAGTGCTCCGTAGATGCCCTTCCGGGCGCTCAAAACGGCGGCTGCTCAGCAATCGATGATCAAAAACGTACGACGCCGGCCGGTCACCTTGGAGGGTGACCGGCCGGCGTCGTTTCTGCGTGAAGCGGGCTCCTTGGCGGCTGCTTGCCTGGTGGCCCGTTACTTGGCGGCTGAGAGCAGTTCGGCGCGGACCGTCCTGGTGGCCGTGACCAGGTTGCGCAGGGACTCTTCAGTCTCAGCGTAGCCGCGGGTCTTCAGGCCGCAGTCCGGGTTGACCCAGAGCTGGCGGGACGGGACGTGCTTGACGGCGGTGCTGAGCAGTTCGGTGACTTCCTGCTCCCCGGGGACGCGGGGCGAGTGGATGTCGTAAACGCCCGGTCCAACGCCGCGGCCGAAGCCGTGGGACTCGAGGTCGTGGACGACCTCCATGCGGGAACGTGCCGCCTCGATCGAGGTGACGTCGGCGTCGAGGCCGTCGATCGCGTCGATGATGGCGCCGAACTCGGAGTAGCACAGGTGCGTGTGGACCTGCGTGGCGTCCGCGGCACCGGCGGTGGCGAGCCGGAAGGACTTCACGGACCAGTCCAGGTACGCGGCCTGGTCGGCCTTGCGCAGCGGCAGGAGCTCGCGCAGGGCGGGCTCGTCCACCTGGATGACCTTGATGCCGGCGGCCTCGAGGTCGGCGATCTCGTCGCGGAGTGCCAGTGCCACCTGGTTGGCGGTCTCGCCGAGCGGCTGGTCATCGCGGACGAAGGACCAGGCAAGGATGGTGACCGGGCCGGTGAGCATGCCCTTCATCGGCTTGCTGGTCAGGGACTGCGCGTACTCGGCCCACTTCACCGTGATCGGGGCGCTGCGGGTGACATCGCCCCACAGGATGGACGGCCGGGTGCAGCGCGAGCCGTAGGACTGGACCCAGCCGTGGACGGTGACATCGAAGCCTTCGAGGTTCTCGGCGAAGTACTGGACCATGTCGTTGCGCTCGGGCTCGCCGTGGACCAGGACGTCGAAGCCGAGCTCTTCCTGCAACTCCACGACGCGCTTGATCTCGTCCTTCATGAGCTGCTCGTACTGCTCCGTGGTGAGGTCGCCGCGGTTGGCGCGGGCCCGGGCGGTGCGGATTTCCGAGGTCTGCGGGAAGGAACCGATGGTGGTGGTGGGCAGCGGCGGCAGGTGCAGCGCCTTCTCCTGGGCTGCCTCGCGGACGGCGTAGGCGGAGCGGTTGAAATCGGCGCCGGTCAGGGCAGCGGTGCGGGCCCGGACGTCACCGCGGCGGACGCCTTCGGCCTCGGCGCGGGAGGCGATGACGCGGGTGGCCTCGTCGATCGCGGGCTGGACGGCTGCTTCGTCGGTCAGCAGACCGGCGAGGGTGACGACTTCAACGGCCTTCTGGTCGGCGAAGGCCAGCCAGCTGCGCAGCTGCTCGGAGAGCTGGACTTCCTCGTCGACGTCGTGCGGGACGTGCTGGGTGGAGGTGGAGGTGCTGATGGCCAGCTTGGCCACCGACTTCTTCAGTTCGGCGACCTTCTTCGCGGACGCGGCGAGGTCGTTGCGCCAGATGTTGTGGCCGTCCACGACGCCGGCGACGAGGGTCTTGTTGCCCAGCGCGGCCAGGGCCGCGGCGGACGGGACCTCGCCCTTGAAGACGTCCAGGTGCAGGGCGTCGATGCCGGTGGCGGCGAGGGTGCCGAGCTGGCCGTTGAGCGCGCCGTACGGGGTGGAGACGAAAAGCTGCGGGCGCTGGGCCGGGGCGGCCAGGGCCTCGTAAGAGCGGGCAACTGCGGCCTGGATTTCCACGGCCGGCGTGTCCTGGTCCACCACGAGGGCGGGCTCGTCGAGCTGGGCCCAGCTGGCACCGGCCTCGGCGAGCTTCTGAAGCAGTGCCGTGTAGACGGGGAGGATGTCCTCCAGGCGGGACAGCGGGCTGAAGCCGGCCGGGGCGTCGTCGGAGGCCTTGCTCAGCAGCAGGAACGTGACCGGGCCGACGATGTACGGGCGGGTCTCCACGCCGTTGGCGAGGGCGTACTCGAATTCCTCGACGATCCGGTTCGAGGTCAGCGCGAAGTTGGTCTCCGGCCCGATTTCCGGCACGAGGTAGTGGTAGTTGGTGTCGAACCACTTGGTCATTTCCAGCGGCTGCTGGTCCTTGTTGCCGCGGGCCAGGGTGAAGTAGCCGTCGACGTCGAGATGGCCCTGCGCGTTGAGGAGGTTCCCGAAGCGGGCCGGCACGGCGCCGAGGTGGGCGGCGGCGTCGAGCACCTGGTCGTAGTAGGAGAAGGTGCCGGGTACCGCGGCGGCTTCGGTCAGGCCCAGGCCCTGGAGCCGCTTGGCGGTGCCGAGCTGGATTTCCTTGGCGGCAGCGTCCAGGGCAGCGGCGTCGATCTTGCCGGCCCAGTAGGCCTCGACGGCCTTCTTGAGTTCGCGGCGGCGGCCGATGCGCGGGTAGCCCAGGATCGAGGCGGACGGGAAGGGGGTGATGGGAAGTTCAGTCATGGGAAGTCCTTGGTGTTGGTGGTTCTGTACGGAGGGAAGTTGTTGTGCCTAGCTGGCGAGCTGGCCGCTGGCGGCGCTCCGGGACGCGTTGATGCGGCCGGCGCCGTGCCGGTTGCCGCTCTGCCGGTTGCCGCTGTTCTTGTTGCCGCTACGCGGGCGGGGCAGCGCGAGTTTGTCCAGCACGTCCAGGGCCGCGGCATGCTCATTGAACGTGTAGAGGTGGATGCCGGGGGCTCCGGCGTCCAGGGCTGCGTTGGCGAGATCGACGGTGGCGCTGACCCCGATCCGGGTCCGGTCGGCGTCGGTATCGGCAGCCGCGAGGCGTTCAATCAGTTCCGGGGCCGGTTCGACGCCGGTCAGTTCGCCGAGCCGGGCGAGCCGCCGGAGGCTGGTGAGCGGCATGACCCCGGGGATGATCGGGATGGTCACCCCGGCCCGGCGGGCCCGGGCCAGGAGGTCGGCGTACTGTTCGGTGTGGAAGAAGACCTGCGTGATGGCGAAGTCGGCGCCGGAGCGCTGCTTGGCCAGCAGGACCTCGACGTCGTGCGCTTCACTCGGGGATTCCGGGTGCCGGGTCGGGTAGGCGGCGACGCCGACCGCGACCCTGCCTGCGCACAGCAGCGCCGAGCGGCGCTGCTCCACGCGGCGGATGAGTTCGATCAGGTCCTGGGCGTACCGGAGCGATCCCGGCGGCGGGATTTCTCCATCCTTGGGCCGGTCGCCGCGGAGGGCGAGGATGCCGCGGACGCCGACGTCGAGCAGTTCGCCGATGATCTCCGCCAGTTCCTGCGGGGAATTCCCCACGCAGGTCAGGTGGGCCAGGGGCCGGAGCGTCGTTTCCTGCACGAGCCGGTTGACCAGATCGACGGCGGTGCTGCGGTTCGAGCCGTTGGAGCCGTAGGTCACGGACACGTAGTCCGGATCCGTGGCTTCCAGCTCGCCGATGGTGGTCCAGAGGGATTCCGCGGCTGCGGGCGACCGCGGGGGGAACAGCTCGTAGGACAGCGCAACAGGGGCCGCGCCGGCAAGATTGGGATGGGTATCGATAAGGCTTGGTGGTGACATTTGCGTCCTTGGCTTTGAACACTGCCGTCGGGAGATCCGGAATCCCGGAGGACCGGAACCAGAAACGGAAATTCCGTCGTCAGTGAATTGAGTTTGGGGAACACGGAGGGAACTTCAGCAGGGCGCAGCCGCGACTGTTACGCCTGATTCGAAGTTGTCCGTGAGCAAATGTCAGGCCCACATGGGGGCACCCACACCCTCCTGGGCCGCCCGGGGGCAGCTTTCAGCGGAGGATCGCTGACACGTTACTGAGGTAACTTGTAAAGAACTCTAAGGCCGGGCGGTGGGACCCTTCAAGTCGGCCCCCGAATTAAGACGCACCTTTACGGCCGTTTGCGGCGACGGGCAGAATAATGTTCGCCCAAGGCGGCATTTTCGCCCCACGCGGGCCGCTCTCCCCAACGCACCCGGGCAGGACTATCCTGTTGCCATGATCCAGCTTCCAGCCAGCTACCAGCAGTACCTCGCCGGCAAGAGCGAGAGCTTCATCAACACCGTCCGGCCAGTCCTCATGCAGTCGGCCGCAGAGAGGTTGCACGGGGTCCGGATTCTCGTGCTTCCGCACGGACACCAGGCGCATCTGGATGACACCATCCCGTATGGGACGGTGGTTGAGGACATCGACTGACGCCCGGTTAGCTCCTGTCTAGTCCCCCAGGAGCAACCGCTGGGAACGCGGGGCCAGCGTGTGTTCAAGCACCAGGCAGGCCGCACCGACGGCGCCGACGTCCTCGCCTACCCCCGTGCCCACGACTTCGATCCCATGGATCCTCCGGGTGGCACTGTTCGCCTCAACCAGTCCGGGGACCAGCTCGAGGTAAGCCGCTGAGAGGCAGGTCCAGAACGGGCCGCCGAACACTACCCGGTCCACGTCCAGGGCGTTGGTGACCACCGACACCGCACGGGCCACGAGCACTGCGGAGCCTCGAATGATTTCCTTGGCCTGGTCGTTGCCGGCTTCGGCGACCGCGCACAACTCGGCGAACCGTTCCTGGACTGCCGGTGCGCTCCTGTCGTGGAGTGAACCATTCAATATTCCGGCCGCCTCAGCCTGCGCCACGAGGACCTGCGGAATGGCGGAGGACTTCACGCAGCCGTGCTGCCCGCAGTCGCAGAGGGCACCGCCCGGATCGACGACGATGTGCCCGATTTCCCCGGCGTTGCCGGAGGTCCCGCGGACGACTTCGTCGTTGAGCACGATCCCGCAGCCGATCCCGGTCCCCATATACATGAAGACAAAGCTGCCCTCGCCGCTGGGGCCCCCGGCCCAGGTTTCGGCCACGGCTGCGCTGGTGACGTCCTTGTCCATGAGTGTCGACAGGCCCGTGGCTTCCGCGAGGGCATCCCGCAGCCCCACGTGGTCCCAGCCCGGCAGCAGCGGCGGGTCCACAACGGCGCCCTCGTTGAGGTCGATGGGGCCCGGCGACGCAACCCCGAGCCCGGCGATCCGGTCCGGGTCCACCCCGGAGTCCAGGATGAGCCTCTTGATTTCGCCCGCGATGGTGTCAATGACGGCCCTGGGGTCGGTGCCGGGCGGGGTGGTGATCCGTGAGTGCCGGACGACGGCGCCGAGCAGGTCCAGCACGACGAACGTGAGGACGGCCGGGTCCAGGTGGACACCCACGGCATACATCCCCGCGGGATTCAGCCTGAGCATGGTCCTGGGCTTGCCCGGGCCGGTTCCTTCCTTGCCTGCCTCGACGATCAGGTGCTGGTCCAGCAGGCGGCGGGAAATGTTGGAGATGGTCTGCGGCGAGAGTCCGACAATCTGGGCGAGTTCCACCCGGCTCAGCCCGCCCGGCGTGCGGCGGATGGCGTCGAGGATGACCGTGAGGTTGAAGTCGCCCATCTTCGGTAGGTTGGTCCCTCGCCTCGGCGAGGGTTGCCGGAACTCGGTCACTGATACCTCTAAACGTTTTGGCCACGCACAGCAGTTGTCAGAATCGTACGTTACGTGCAGGCGTGCGCCCACACTTGCGCTTTACCGACACAAAGTTTCTTGCGTCAAGGCCGCCGGGTGCTGGCCGTGACGGTGAACTTTGGATTCCTCCCGGCCTCGCGTGTGGGACCGATCAGCCGTTCCAGGACCGGCCTGTAGTGCAGGTGGCTGTTGAACACGGTCCAAAGCTCCCCGCCCGGGGCAAGCACCCTGCCGGCCGCTTCGATCAGCTTGATCCCCGCGCCGGCGTGGACCGCCGCTTCCAGGTGGAAGGGCGGGTTGAGCAGCACCAGGTCGGCGCTGGCGTCCGGGAGGGAGCCCATGGCGTCGTCCTGGAGCACCTCGATCCGGCCGTCCAGGCCGTTGGCCCGGGAGGTGGCCAGAGCTGAGTCGACGGCGGCGGCGGACCGGTCGGTCGCGGTGACGCGGGCACCGGGGTTGGCGCGGGCGTACATCGCGGCCAGGATTCCGGTGCCGCAGCCAAGGTCGACGGCATGGGTGGCGTGCGGCATCCGGGGCAGGAAATCCAGCAGGAACCTGGTCCCGATGTCCAGCCCGGTGCCGGCAAAGACGGCGCCCCGGGCGCAGACCGTGAGGCCCAGTTCGTCGTTGACCTCAGTGACCGGGAAGGGCGCCGCGGCCGGGACCGGCCTGGGGCTCCGGGCCAGCAGGAGCCGCGATTTCTGCCGCGCCAGCTGGGGCTGGACATCCTCGAAATAGCGCGCCAGCACGGCGTTCATGCCCAGGCTCATGTGTTTGACGCGTCCGCCCGCGACCAGCACCACCTCGGGCGCCGCGTAGCGGGCCACGGCGTCGGCGATTTCCTCAAGTTCCGCCAGCGACCGCGGCAACTGCAGCAACACCAGGGAGGCTCCCTCCAGCAGTTCCGCGCCCAACGGGAGGTGCTCGAAGCCGCCGTCGATGCCCAGGGCCTCGGCGTTCGCCCGCAGTGCCCGTTCACCGGTGATGAGGTCCTGCTGGACCCGCACGGCTTCCGCTCCGAGGGTCAGTGCGCCGAGGGTCAGGGCACCGTACCGGTCCCCCACCACCGCGAGCCGCCCGTCGGGCCGCAGCAGGCCGGCCGCGGGCATCTCAAAGGCACGCATCTCAAGGGCAGTGTCGAGCAGGAGCCTGTCCGTGGCGTCCCAGGCCTGCAGGTTGTCGGCCTCGACGTCCGGGAATCTTCCCAGCCGGGCAAAGAGGGATTCGAAGCTGTTGTCCGCCACGCGCGTTGTGCCGCCGTTTCTTCTCAGGGTGGGAATTTAGCTGGGTGTTTGGAACTTCGGCACTGCACTTCAACGGGGGGTCACTTACGGTCCGTCCTGCACTCCGGGATGGGCCGTATGTGACCCCGCGTTGCTTTTAGTTATACCGGACCGGGCCAGCAGGGTGACGATTCCGGCAACGGCGGCCCGGCCGGCCCGGTTGGCGCCGATTGTGGACGAGGAAGGCCCGTAGCCGACGAGGTGGACCCGCGGCTCGGCCGCGACCTGGGTGCCGTCCATCGCGATGCCGCCGCCGGGTCCGCGCAGGTGCAGCGGTGCGAGGTGTTCGAGTTCGGCCCGGAACCCCGTGGCCCACAGGATGATCCCGGCGGCCAGGAAGCTGCCGTCAGCCATCCGGACCCCGTCGGGTTCGATCGCGGTGAACATGGGGTGCCGGTCCAGGACGCCGCGCGCGGCGGCGGCGCGCAGGGCCGGGGTCCAGATCAGGCCCGTCACGGAGACGACACTCTGCGGCGGCAGACCCTGGCGCACCCGCTCCTCGACCAGGGCGACGGCGTCGTGGCCGGCCTGCCGGTCGAACGCGGCCTCGCGCCAGACCGGTACCCGGCGCGTGAACCATGTGGTGGTGGTGACCTTGGAGATCTCATCGAGCAGCCCGACGGCCGAGATCCCGCCGCCGACCACAATGACGTGCTGCCCGCGGAATTCGTCGGCGGATACGTAGTCGGCGACGTGCAGCTGCCGGCCGCGGAAGCTGGCCTTGCCCGGATAGATGGGCCAGAACGGCCGGGTCCAGGTGCCGGTTGCGTTGATGAGGGCGCGGGCTGAGAACCGGCCGCGGGAGGTTGCGATGCTCAGCCGCCCGGCGGGGTCATCGTCCTCGCGGCTTACCGACTGCACTTTGACCGGCCGCTCAATCGCGAGGCCGAGGTCGTGCTCGTACCCGCCAAAATAGCGGGTGAGGAAACTGGAGCTGGCCTCGGCGGGGTCCACATCGGGCTGTGGGATTCCCGGGAGGTCGCTGATGCCGTTCACCGTGGCCATGAGCAGGCTCTTCCAGCGGTGCCGCCAGGCTCCGCCGGGCCCGTCCTCGGCGTCGAGCACGATGTACGTCCCGGCCGGAGCCGGGCCGTCAGCGGCGGCCGGGGCCGGGCCGGCACCGTCAGGGCCGGCAGTGTCAGCGGCGGCCGGGACGAAGCCGCGGCGCTGAAGGTGGTAGGCCGCCGACAGGCCCGCCTGGCCGGCGCCGACCACGACGACGTCGGCCGCCCGCACCGTCTCTGCGGTCACGGTCGCGTGCCCGGTCAGATCTTCTTGACGACGCTGGACTTGAGCTGCATGGGGCCCACGCCGTCCACCTTGCAGTCAATGTCGTGATCGCCAACACCGTTAACCAGACGGATGCCGCGGACCTTGGCGCCCACCTTGATGACCGTGGAGCTGCCTTTGATTTTCAGGTCCTTGACCACGGTGACGGTGTCGCCGTCGGCGAGGACGTTGCCAACGGCATCCTTAATAACGGTGTCCGCGGCCGCAGGAGCATCGGCGTCGGCCTCTGTGTCAGTCTCCGCGGATGCTGACCATTCATGCGCGCACTCCGGGCAGACCAGGAGCGCCCCCATTTCGTAGGTGTATTCGCTGGAACATTCGGGGCACGGGGGCAGGGAGTCGTTCACCCGACCAAGTTTAGTCGCCGCCTGTGCCGCCCGAGTTCCCACCCCTGTGCCCGCCCGAATCCCCACCCCTGTGCCGGCCCGAATTCCCGCCGCGGACGGATCGCCCTAGAACGGGTTCAGGAGCCGGTCCACGAACTGCCGCGTGCGTTCCTCCCGCGGGTCCCGCAGTACGGTGTCGGGGTGACCGCGTTCGACCACCACGCCGCCGTCCATGAAGATGACCTCGTCGGCCACCTGACGGGCGAATGCGAGCTCGTGGGTGACCACCACCATGGTCCAACCCTCGTCCGCGAGTTCCTTGATGACGGCCAGGACCTCGCCCACGAGCTCGGGGTCCAGCGCGGAGGTGGGCTCGTCGAAGAGCAGCAGCTGCGGGCGCAGGGCGAGGGCACGCACAATGCCGACGCGCTGCTGCTGGCCGCCGGAGAGTTCGAACGGGTAGCTGTCCTCCTTGCCGGTCAGGCCGACGCGGGCCAACAGGTCCCGGGCCTCCTGGATCGCGTCCGCCTTGGGCCGCTTCTGCACCTGGACCGGGCCCTCGATCACGTTCTCCAGGACGGTCTTGTGCGGGAAGAGGTTGTAGTGCTGGAACACCATGGCGCTGCGGTCCCGCAACGCGAGCACCTGCTTCTTCGCCACCGGTGTGGCAAAGTCCACGGTCAGCTGCCCCGCGAATTCGGCGACGCCGGCGTCGGGCACCTCGAGGCCGTTCAGGCAGCGCAGGACCGTCGTTTTCCCGGATCCGGACGGCCCGATCAACGTGACCACTTCGCCGCGGCGGACTTCAAGGTCGATGGATTTGAGCACTTCGTGCTGGCCGAACGCCTTGCGCAGGCCCGTGACGGTCAGGAGCGGCTCGTCCGGGACAGGAACATCGGAGGGTTGCGGTTCAGTGGGCGACATAGCGGTCCAATCTCTTCTCCAGGGCGGACTGTCCGCTGGCGAGAACGAGGCAGATAATCCAGTAGATCACGGCCGCCTCCAGATACAGCAGCATGAATTCCTGGCTGAAGGCCGCCACCTGCTGCGCTACGCGGAACAGTTCGGTGACGAGGATCAGCGACGCCAGTGAGGTGTCCTTGACCAGGCTGATGAAGGTGTTCGACAGCGGCGGAACCGAGACCCGGGCGGCCTGCGGCAGGATGATCCGCACGAGCGTCTGCCGGCGCGACATTCCGATGGTGTGGCCGGCCTCCCACTGGCCCTTGGGGACGGACAGGATGGCCGCCCGGATGACCTCCGCCGCATAGCCGCCGACGTTCAGGGAGAACGCGATGATGGCGCTGGGCCAGGGGCTGATGGTGATGCCGACGGAAGGGAGCCCGTAGAAAATGACGAACAGCTGGACCAAAAGCGGGGTTCCGCGGATGACGGAGATGTAGGTCCGCGCCACTGCCGAAACCACGCGGTTGCGGCTCAGCCGCATGAGGGCCACCACCAGTGCCAGCAGCAGGCCCAGGCTGAATGAGGCCAGTGCCAAGGGAATGGTGCCGAAGATCGCACCCGTCAGGAGCGGACCCAGCGATGACCACACGAGTTCCCAGTTGATGCTCATGCCCGGACGCGGTGTTTCTCTGCGGCTGGCACAGGGTTACTTCGAGACGTCGGCGTCGAAGTACTTCTGGGAGATCTTCGTCAGCGTGCCGTCGGCCGCCAGTTCGCCGAGGGCCTTGTTGATGGCCTCGGTCAGGCTGGTCGATCCCTTGCGCAGGGTGAAGGCGCTCAGCGATTTGTCAGTGGTCTCGGCCGCAATCTTGATGTCGGCGTCGTGGTTGGTCTTCTGCGAGTCCAGGTAGGTCAGCTTGTCGTTGATGGTTGCATCGACCCGGCCCTGCTTGAGCAGCGTGATCGCCTGCGCCCAGCCCTCGACGGCCTCGACGTTCGCGCCGCTCTGCTGCGCCAGCTTGTACCAGTTGCTGGTCAGGGACTGGGCCGTGGTCTTGCCCTTGAGGTCCTCGAAGGAGTGGATGCTGTCGTTGTCCGACTTGGTGACGACGACGCCGGTGCTCACCGTGTAGGGGGTGGAGAAATCGTACTTCGCCTTGCGCTCGTCCGTGATGGAGATCTGGTTGGCGACGACGTCGAACCGCTTGGCGTCGAGGCCGGCGAAGATGGCGTCGAATTGCGTCTCCTGGAAGGCGGGCTTGACGCCCAGCTTCTCTGCGACGGCGCTGATGATCTCCACGTCGTAGCCCGTCAGTTCACCGCTGCCGTTGGCGTGGAACGTGAACGGCTTGTAGGTGCCTTCCGTGCCGACCTTGAGCACGCCTGCGCTCTTGACGTCGCTGAGGGAAGTGTCCGCACCGGCCGCCGGCGCCGAGCTGGCCGGGGTGGTGGACGCCGACCCGCAACCTGCCAGGGCGAGTCCTGCAGCAGCGATGAGGCCGATAACGGAAAGTCGTGTGCGCTTCATGATGTTCCTTAGTCGTGGAGCCGGAAATGGCCTTCCAGCTAAGCCGCATGGCGGCTGTCTCCTAGCGACGATAGCAAGGTCCAGCTCAGGGTGGAGAGCCTAAATGACAGTTTATGACGTCCGCTCATGAGACGGTCTTGACGGATGCGGCTTTCGAAGTCCGGCACGGCTGCGGAGGGTACGAAAAAGGGAACCACCGCCTAGCGGTGATTCCCTTTCTGGTGGAGCTGAGGGGACTCGAACCCCTGACCCCCTGCATGCCATGCAGGTGCGCTACCAGCTGCGCCACAGCCCCTCATTTGCCTGGAAGTTTCGTCCTCCCTGAAGCAACCTGAATAGCCTAAACCACAAATCGCGTTCGCGCTAATCGGCGCGCTGCCGCATGGAACAGGCGCGGAACAAGGCGCTGGACAGGGCACAAAAAAATCCGCCGGAATCTTTCGATTCCGGCGGATTATCCGGTGGAGCTGAGGGGACTCGAACCCCTGACCCCCTGCATGCCATGCAGGTGCGCTACCAGCTGCGCCACAGCCCCGAATTTTCGCTGCTCCGAGCATGTCTGCTGACGTGCGGTGTTCCGGCTTTTGTCCGGATTTCTCCGAAGCAACTCAAATATCTTAGACCAGCCCTTCGGAAAATTCCAAATCGGGCATATTCGGCCCGGTTCAGCGTCCGAGGGTGGCCCGAGCGCGGGCGGCTACTCCGTGTCGGTGCCGGCGGTGGCCTTGGCGGAGGCGTCATCGCCGAGCTGCAGATCGACGACGGGGCAGTCCTTCCACAGGCGCTCGAGGGCGTAGAACACGCGGTCTTCCTCGTGCTGGACGTGGATGACGACGTTGGAGTAGTCCAGCAGCACCCAGCGACCGCCGGAGCGGCCCTCGCGGCGGACGGGCTTCTGGTCGAACTTGGAGAGCTCGTCCTCGATGCCGTCCACGATTGCGTTGACCTGGCGTTCGCTCGGGGCGGAAGCGATCAGGAAGACGTCGGCCAGGGCCAGCCGCTCGCTGACGTCCAGGGCCACGATGTCCTCGGCAAGCTTCTCCGAGGCAGCGCGGGCTGCGTGGCGGGCGGTAGTGATGGATGAATCGGTTGCAGTCACGGGACTCCTTGTAGTGATGAAAAATTATGGTGATGAAAATGTGGCGCCAGTGGCGGCCTCAGACCTAGTGGGCCAGCCCGGTGATGATCAGCGTGATGCCGGCAATGAGGGCAACGATCCCCACCGCCAGGACGCCGAGCTGGAGCATGCGCAGGCGGCGCGCCCGGCCGAGCCCGGCGGTGGCGGCATCCAGGGGTTCGAGCCCGTAGGCGGCATTCGCGGCCACGGGTTCCCCGCCGACGAGTCTTTCCTCGGACTCCCCCACCGAATTCGCCGCGTTCGCCGGCCGTGCCGTGCCGGCTTTGGCGGCTGCTTCCGCACGGGCCAGGACGCCGGCCCTGCCAGCGGCAGAACCCGTAGCAGGACCTGCGGCCTTCTGGCGGGAGATACCCGGCCGCCGCAGGCCGGGTTTCCGTGGCGAGTCCACGCGCGGACCCGGGTTGGTGACAACGGGGACGTACGACGTGGCAGGGCGCTTCATGACGGGCCGCTCCACGCCGGGAACCTTCTCGAATTCCAGGGGTGTGACCATGGCCAGGTTGTTGGCCGTGGTCGGATCGTTTCGGGGCGCCGCCGGCTGGCTGTTTTGTTCGGCAAGCTTCTGCTTGGCGGCGGCGCGGCGGTTCAGGATCGCGGCACGCTCGGCGAGGGCGATCTGCTCGGCCAGGACGGCCGGATCAACGGCCTCCGGATCCGTGGCCGCAATGTGTTCCATCTTGGCCACTTGGTTCTTGGCCTGCTCCGCGAGGAGTTCGCGGGCGGCCAGCGCCTGCTCCACGGTCATGCCTTCGGGCGTCGCCCCGCCCGGTCCGGCGCCGTCGGCAGCGGGATCCTTGGACGCAGCGGGATCCTTGGACGCCGGGTGAGCCGCATCCTTGGAGGCGGCATCCTTGGAAGCGGCGTCCTTGGAGGCGGCGTCCTTCCCGGCCGGGGAGACCACCGGGCTGGCACGGGTCCGCGGCGATACCGGGACAATGGTGTTGGCCTGGGTGGCCGGGGCAGTTTCGGTCGCCAGCTCCAAAAGCCTCAACTGGCGTCGCGTGGGCGGCCCTCCGCCGGCCAGCTGGCCTTCCTTCTCTGCGAGTTCCTTGATGGTGCGCAGCGCGGCGCGGTCACGTGCCCGGACCTGGGAAGACCGCTCCGTGCCGGCAGGCGCAGAGTCAGCACGCACAGAGTCCACCGGGACGTCGGCAACGCGACGGCTCCGGCCGGTGATTTCGGCCTCCGTCGGCTCGCCCGGGCCCGGAGTGTCCAGACGTTCATCTCTGGCCTGCCGCAATTCGCGGCGGCTGCGGATGGGAGGCTGTTCCTGACTCATGGCAAACTCATTCAGTGCTGGCTGGTTGGGTTATCTCAAAGGCTGGATCGTGCTGTGCGGGGGCAGTCCCTGCCGCGCCGTTTCCCGTGTTGGCGGTCCCGGCGTGACCGGCCTCAAGGCGATCGGCGTCGGGGCTGGCGTGGTACAGGCCGTACTTGGCGATGTACTGGACCACCCCGTCGGGCACGAGGTACCAGACCGGGTTGCCTTCTGCCACCCTCGTGCGGCAATCCGTGGAGGAAATGGCCATGGCCGGGACCTCCAGGAGGCTGACGTCTTTGCGGCCCATGCCATCCAGGACGTGGCCCGGCCGGGTTACGCCCACAAAGTGCGCGAGGGACCAGAGTTCATCGATGTCTTTCCACGACAAGATCTGTGCCAGGGCGTCCGCGCCGGTGATGAAGAACAGGTCGGCGTCCGGACGCAGGGTCCGGAGGTCACGTAGGGTGTCGATCGTGTAGGTCGGTCCCGGACGGTCCACGTCCACCCGGCTTACGGTGAAGCGCGGGTTCGAGGCCGTGGCGATGACTGTCATGAGATACCGGTGCTCGGCTTCGCTGACCTTCTTGGCCATCTTCTGCCAGGGCTGGCCGGTGGGCACAAAAACGACTTCGTCGAGGTCGAACTTGGCCGCGACCTCACTGGCCGCGACAAGGTGTCCGTGGTGGATGGGGTCGAACGTGCCGCCCATCACACCCAGACGCAGGCGGCGCTGGGCGCCGCGCTGCTTCGTGGGGGCGGAAATATTAGTGACCTTGGCCGTGATCGTGCTTGTTCGGGTGCTGGCGGTGCGGGTCCGCGTGCTCCTCGACAGCCACGTGGCGCCGGCCCAGGTTGGAGTAGGACAGGGTGATCAGCAGCAGGACCACCAGGATCGCGAACATGGTGCCGCCAATGACAAACGGCGGTGCAATGAGCGGTGCGAGTTCCTCGTGGCCCGATTCGCCGGCGGCGGCGACGAAAGTGGCGATCTGCTGCGACAGCATGTTCTCCCCTAGTGAGTTCAAATTTTGACGACGGCGGAGGTGTCCGCCGTTCCGGTCTTCCGTTCCATGTTACAGCGTTGCTAGCCCCGGATCTGGCCCTCGCCCTGCACGATCCATTTGGTCGTGGTCAGTTCGGTCAGTCCCATGGGGCCGCGGGCATGGAGTTTTTGCGTGGAAATGCCCACTTCGGCGCCGAGGCCGAGCTCGCCGCCGTCGGTGAAGCGGGTGGAGGCGTTCACGATCACGGCGGCCGAATCGACGTCGGCGATGAAGCGCTCGGCGTTGGCGAGGTCGTTGGTCAGGATCGCTTCGGTGTGGCCGGTGGACCACTTCCGGATGTGCCTGACGGCCTCGTCCAGGCTGTCCACCATGGCCACCGCCAGGTCCAGGTTCATGTATTCGGTGGCCCAGTCCTCTTCCGTGGCCGGCACGGACTGGACCGAGGCCGGCAGGGCGGCGCGGATGCGCTGGTCCACGTGCAGGGTGACCCCGGCAGCCCGCAACGCGGCGGCGACCGCGGGAAGGACGGTGGACTTGGAGTGCACCAGGAGCGTTTCGACGGTGTTGCAGACGCTGGGCCGCTGGGTCTTGGCGTTGAGGAGGATCTCCACGGCCATTTCCTCGCTGGCGGAAGCGTCCAGGAAGATATGGACGTTGCCTTCACCGGTCTCGATGACCGGCACGGAGGAGTTCGTCACCACGGTCTGGATCAGCTCGCGCCCGCCGCGGGGAATGAGCACGTCCACCCGGCCGCGCGCCCGCATGAGCGCGTTGGCGCCGTCGCGGCCGTACTGGTCCACGGTCTGGACGGCGTCGGCGGGCAGGCCCACCGATTCCAGCGCATCCCGGAGGATGGTGATCAGGGCGGCGTTGGTGGCGGCGGCGGCGGATCCGCCGCGCAGGATGACGGCGTTGCCGCTCTTGAGGGCCAGTCCGGCGATGTCGACCGTGACGTTCGGGCGGGCCTCATAGATCGCGGCCACCACGCCCATGGGTACGTTGATCTGGCGCAGGCGCAGCCCGTTGGGGAGGGTTTGGCCCCTCACGACGTTTCCGACAGGATCGGGCAGGGTGGCCAGGTTTTCCAGTGCGGCGGCGAGGGCCGTGATGCGTGAGTCGGTCAGCGTCAGGCGGTCCAGCAGGGCGGCGCTGGTGCCGGCGGCCCGGCCGGCGGCGACGTCCTTGGCGTTGGCGGCCATGATCTGGTGCTTGTGTTCCACCAGCGCCTTGCCGATGGCGCGCAGGCCCCGGTCCTTCCAGGCCCGGTTGGCACGCGCCATCTTGTGGGCAGCGTTACGTGAGCGGTCTGCGATCGCGTGGACGGCTGCTTCGGTCTCTGCTGCCGTGCCAGGGGCGGCGGCCGGATCCGGCGCCGCGGCGAACCCTTGGGCGGGCGCGGCGCTACGGGCGGAAACGGTGCCGGCAGGCACATCAGTCACGGCAGCGGAAGTCAGGGCCTCAGTCATGCTTCCAGTTTAGGCGTCGGGGGAACCTAGACCAGCACCAGGTCGTCAACATGAACAACTTCGCGGTCATATCCGCGGCCCAGTGCCTTGCCGAGCTCATGGGTGGAGCGGCCCAGCATTTGGGGCAGCTCGGCGGCCGAGTAGTTGACCAGCCCGCGGGCAATCACGGTGTTGTCTACGGACACCATCTCCACGGCGTCGCCGGCCTCGAAGTCGCCCTTGACCGCGGCGATTCCGGCCGGCAGCAGCGAGGTGCGGCGGTCGCGGACGGCCTTGACCGCCCCGTCGTCGAGCACCAGGGTGCCGCGCACGGATGCCAGGTGGGCCAGCCACAGGAGCCGGATGGGCTTGCGCGCGCCGTTGACGGAGAACCACGTGCCCACGTCCTCGCCGGCCAGCGCGGCGGCCGCATTGGCGGTGGATGTTACGAGGGCGTGGATGCCCGACCCCGCCGCGATGCTGGCGGCTTCGACTTTGGTGACCATGCCGCCCGTGCCCACGCCGGCCTTGCCGGTGCTGCCGATCGAGACGCCGTCGAGGTCGTGGGGGCCGGAGACGTGCGGAATTCGCTTGGCGCCGTGCGACGGCGGACCGTCGTACAGGGAGTCGACGTCGGACAGCAGCACGAGCGCGTCGGCGCGGACCAGGTGCGCCACCAGGGCAGCGAGGCGGTCGTTGTCGCCAAAGCGGATCTCGTGTGTGGCTACGGTGTCGTTTTCGTTGACCACCGGGACAACGCCGAGGTTCAGCAGCCGGTCCAGTGCGCGGAACGCGTTGGTGTGCTGGCTGCGGCGCATGAAGTCATCCGCGGTCAACAGCACCTGGCTGACGGTAACTCCGTGCGCGCCGAAGGCGTGGGTGTAGCGGGCCATCAGCAGGCCCTGGCCCACACTGGCCGCGGCCTGCTGGGTGGCGAGGTCGCGGGGGCGCTTCTCGAGGCCGAGCGGGGCGAGGCCGGCGGCGATCGCGCCGGAGGACACCAGGATGATCTCCGCGCCCGCGTTTCGCTTGTGCGCCAGGGCGTCGGCGAGCCCGGTCAGGGCCTCTTCGGAGATCCCGCCCTTGATGGAGGTCAGCGAGGACGAGCCGACCTTGACGACGATCCGGCGGGCCCCGGACAGCGCGGAGCGGTCCGGGGCGTTGATGGTCTGGGCCTTGAGCGGCTGGGACCGGTGCTCGACGACGGTCTTACTCGTCATCGGCTTCGCCCAGTCCACTCTCCTTGAGCGGCTGCCGCGCGCGGCGGCTGCTGACGGATTCGGTCCAGATGCCGGCCTTGCGTTCGGCTTCGAGCTCGGCGCGGGCGGCGGCCTTGGCGTCGCGGCGTTCCTGCTGTTCGTCGCGCTTCTGGCCACGCGTCGGGCGGTCGCCGATGTCGGCGAAGCGAACGTCGGTGCCGCGGGGTGAGGCGAGCAGCTCGGCACCGGCCATCATGGTCGGCTCCCAGTCGAAGACGACGCCGTCGTCCTCGCCGATGACCACCATGTCGCCCGGCTTGGCGCCTTGCTTGAACAGTTCATTTTCGACGCCGAGCTTGGCCAGGCGGTCGGCGAGGTAGCCGATGGCTTCCTCGTTGGTGAAGTCGGTCTGCTTGACCCAGCGCACGGGCTTGTCGCCGAGGACGCGGAAGAGCGGCTCGAGGTTCTTTTCCTCGCGGCGGATCGTGAAGCCGGTCTCGTTGACGGCGCGGGGGCGGAGCACGGGGGCGTGTACCTTCGGCGGGGTCGCGGCGACGGCGTCGCGGGCGGCCTTGACGATTTCGGCCATGGCGAAGCCGAGCTGGCGGAGACCTTCGTGGCTCGTCGCAGAGATTTCGAAGACCTTGTAGCCCCGGGATTCGAGCTCCGGGCGGACGAACTCGGCCATGTCCTTACCGTCGGGCAGGTCGACCTTGTTCAGGGCCACCAGGCGGGGGCGGTGGTTCAGCGGAACGACTTCGCCGTCGGACCCGCTGTAGCTCATGTCCACGGCGTACTTCTCCAGCTCGGCCTCGATGATGGCGAGGTCGGAGAGCGGATCGCGGTCCGATTCGAGGGTGCCGCAGTCCAGCACGTGCACCAGGGCGGCGCACCGCTCGACGTGGCGCAGGAAGTGGTGGCCCAGTCCCTTGCCCTCGCTGGCGCCCTCGATCAGGCCGGGGACGTCGGCAATGGTGAAGCGGACCTCACCGGCCTGGACGACGCCGAGGTTGGGGATGAGGGTGGTGAAGGGATAGTCCGCGATCTTCGGCCGGGCGGCGGACATGGCGGCGATCAGGCTGGACTTGCCGGCGGAGGGGAAGCCGACGAGGGCGATGTCCGCGATGGACTTCAGTTCCAGGACAACGTCGCTGGATTCGCCTTCGATGCCGAGCAGCGCGAAGCCGGGCGCGCGGCGCTTCTGGGAGGACAGGGAGGCGTTGCCGAGGCCGCCGATGCCGCCGGCGGCGGCGATGTATTCGTCGCCTTCGGCCACGAGGTCGGCGATGACTTCGCCGGACTTGGACTTCACCACGGTGCCGACCGGCACCGGAAGAATCAGGGTTTCGCCGTTTTTGCCGCCGCGCCAGTCGCCCATGCCGGGGCCGCCGTTGGTGGCGTGCCGGTGGGGCGCGTGGTGGTAGTCGAGCAGGGTGGTGGTCTGGGGGTCCACGCGCAGGATGACGTCGCCGCCGTTGCCGCCGTTGCCGCCGTCGGGACCGCCGAGGGGCTTGAACTTCTCGCGGTGGACGGAGACACAGCCGTGGCCGCCGGTACCGCCGGATACGTGCAGTACTACCCGGTCTACAAAGCTCGCCACGTGGATCTCCTCAGTGCTGTTCCCCGGACCCCCAAAGAGGCCCAAGATGATTGTAATGCGGTTAAAACACCGGTGGAGCGGACCTAATGGCCCGCCCCACCGATTTAGAACTTATTGTTACTCTGCAGCTGCAGCAGCCACGATGTTCACAACGCGGCGACCACGGCGGGTGCCGAACTCGACAGCACCGGGGGTCAGGGCGAACAGGGTGTCGTCCCCGCCGCGGCCTACGCCGGCGCCCGGGTGGAAGTGGGTGCCGCGCTGGCGGACGATGATCTCGCCTGCGGAAACTACCTGGCCACCGAAGCGCTTGACGCCGAGGTACTGGGCGTTGGAGTCACGACCGTTGCGAGTGGAACTCGCGCCTTTTTTATGTGCCATTTGAAATGCCTGCCTTCAAAAATTCTGGGGAATCTGCTGGAACCTGAACAGTAACGAAGAGTTACTTGATACCGGTGATCTTGACCTTGGTCAGTTCCTGACGGTGGCCCTGACGCTTCTTGTAACCGGTCTTGTTCTTGAACTTCTGGATGACGATCTTCGGACCACGGAGGTCTTCGAGGATCTCAGCCGTAACCGTTACCTTGGCCAGGTCCGCAGCAGCAGACGTGACTTTGTCACCGTCCACCAGGAGCAGTGCGGGCAACTCAAAGGTGCTGCCGGCTCCACCGGGGACGCGGTTCAGGGTAACGAAGTCTCCAACGGAAACCTTCTCTTGGCGGCCGCCTGCGCGGACAATCGCGTACACCACTGGGGAACTCACTTCTCTCGACGTTTATTACTAGATTTGCGTGCGGAACCAGGGGCCAAATTGTTTGGACCGGCTCACGCTGTGCCTCAACGCCGGTGGATTCCCCGGGGGAACCCATGAGCTATCCCCGGAACAAATCCATTTGGAATTCCAAGCGGACTGTTCTCAGGGTCATAACCCAAGTGTTGGCGTAAGCACCGAAGATCTAGAATACGCTAATTTTGCCTTCGGCCGCAAATGAGGCTGGTTCCGGCGGGTAGTCCGTGATAGGCGCCACAACGTCTTGATGCAAAGACCCTGCCAATGTTCTTGGCCGGGATCTTGACCATCTTGAGCTGTGCTGCCGCAACGACTTCCGGAACCGTGCCCCACCATCGTACCGGTAGTCCGGACCGGCTCGTGTCAGGCGTACAGCCGCGGCGCGTCGAAGAAGTCCACTTCGTAGCGCGATGACTGCCGGAAAGCCAGGGCCATTGCCTCCCGCTCGCTCTCCGATGCCCGCCTGGCCGCCGTGTCCGTGTACGCGATGGCCTGCCGGGTCGCGGCGGCGAAGGCCTCGTCGGCGTAGGTCCGCAGCCAGCTGGCGTAGGGGTGCTCCCCGGGGGCGCCGCCGGCCAGGAACTCCCGGTGCAGCGTGGAACCGACCTCGGCGTAGAGCCAGAAGCAGGGCAGCGCCGCCGCCACCAGGACGCCATAGCTACCGGAGACCGAGGCGGCCAGCAGGTGGTCCACGTACGCTTTCGTGACCGGGCCCAGGGTGGAGGCCGTGGGGCGGGTGCTGAGCCAGGAACGGTGCAGCTCGGATTCGACTTCCAGGCAGGTCTGCGCCGAACGGGCCCAGAACAGCTGCTCGGCCTCGGTGGGGGCAATCGCCGCGGCCCGGGCCAGGACCCGGGAGTAGCCGTTGAGGTAGATGGCGTCCTGGGCGAGGTAGTACGCGAACTCGTGCTCGGGCAAGGTGCCGTCAGCGAGTCCGCGGACGAAGTCCAGGGCGTAAATCGCCTCAAGATCGCCCGTGGCTCCTGCGCGCAGGGCTGCGGCGAACTCCCCCGCCGCCGGACCGTGCCCGGCCGGGCGGCGCTGGCCGCCTTTGAGGCCCTGCCCGCCGTGGAGGTGGTGGAAGTGGTGGACCGGGCCGTTGCCGGTGCCGACGTCCAGGGCCGAGGCTTCGCGGAGCGCGCCCAGCAGCCACGGCTTGACTTCCCGCAGCGCCGCTTCCCAGTTCCCCACCCGGGCCTGCACGGTGGCCATGGCCGAGGACAGGGAGCAGCCGGTGCCGTGACTGTTGCGCGTCGCGATCCGCTCCCCCGGCACCACCACCGTTTCCTGGCCGAGCAGGCCGCCGGTGTTGACCAGCGCATCCGGGCAGCCGGCGCCGGCGTCGTTGGTGTCGTTGGCGGGGCCGTTGCCGTCGGCGTCGTGGGCCTGCCCGTCCCCGGGCTCGCCGCCCTGGAGGTGTCCGCCCTTAACCAGGACGGTCGTGCCGGTCAGGGCGGCCAGCCGCTTGCCTTGCGCCAGGGCCTCGGACCAGTCGGCCGCGACGGGTTCCTTGAGCAGGATGGCGAGTTCGGCGAGGTTGGGCGTGATGAGGTCCGCCAGCGGCAGGAGGGCCTGCAGGGCGGCCTCGGCGGATTCCTGCAGCAGACGGTCACCGCTGGTGGCGACCATCACCGGGTCCAGGACCACGACGGCGGGGCGCACCTTTTCCAGCCAGCTGCGGACGGCGTCGATCACGGCGGCGTCACCGAGCATGCCGATCTTGACGGCGTCGATGCCGATGTCGTCGCTGATGGCGTCCAGCTGCGCTGTGAGGAACGCCGCCGGGGGAACGTGGACGGCGCGCACGCCCTGGGTGTTCTGCGCTGTCAGGGCGGTGATGGCGGCCATGCCGTAGCCGCCGTTGGCCGCGATGCTCTTCAGGTCGGCCTGGATTCCGGCCCCGCCGGAGGGATCGGAGCCGGCGATGGCCAGCACGCGGGGAATGCGCGGCGGCGCCGGCAGAGACTCGCTGTGCAGAAACTCGCTGGGCAGGAACTCGGACGGATTCGATCTCGCGGACAAGGCAGACATCCCTTCGCCGGTGCTAACCGGACAGGTTCAACGGGTCTGGATCTCAGCCGGCCCGATGCCCGGCACCCCGTGTCAGTGTTCCAGCCTAGCCGCTGCCACCATGCGGACCCGTTAACGCACGGGCGGGCCCGGGCCTGGGCGGACGTATGTTACGTCTGCCCGGACCCGGACCCGCAGCCCGACCAGTCGAAATAGCGACTGGTCGGGGACGTGGTCAGTCGCGGAGGACTACAGCTCCGACGCCGGCACGCCGACCCCGAGGATGATCGGCTCGTTGCCGGCCGGGATGGACGCGGGCTTGGCCGCAGCGGGAGCCTTGGCCTCGTGGACCGATCCGGCCGCGGCCGGCCGGGTTGCCTCGCGGTGCTCCACGGAGGTTTCGTTGGCAGCGCCCTGGGCGCGGCTGGCACTCCGGTTGCGGCGCCCGCGGCGGCCGCGCGTGGTGTCAGCCGTGCGTGACGCCGGCGCCTCGGCCGCGCGGACGGCCGACGGCGCCTCGGGCGCCGTCGCCTCCGGGGCGGCAACAGGCGCCGCCTGGCCGGCGGCCTGATCCTCGGCCTGCTTGCCGGCTTCGGCTTCGCCCAGGTTGGCGAAGGCCTCGGTCAGCAGGTCCAGGGTCAGGGCCGGTGACGGCGCGTCCTCCGCGTGCTCGACGAAGGGCAGCGCCACCTGCTCGCCGCCAAACGTCAGCACCGTTGCGGGGCGGCCGGCTGCCTCGTCGGCGGCCGCGAGCTGCGTGACGGCGTCGACGGCGGCCTGGCGGGCCCCGGCGTCGCTGGCTGCGGCTGCCTCCCCGTCGTGCAGGTGCGCGGCGTGCGCCGCGGCTGCGATGTTGGCCAGCGCGGCACGGGTGGCCTCGGCCTTGGCGTGGCGTTCGGCCTCAGTGGGTTCGGCGTGGACGGGTGCGGGTGCGGCCGGCGCGGTCTCCACGCCCTGGCCTCCCCTGCCGCGGCGACGGCTCTTGCGTTCCGGGCGGGCAGCAGGCTGCGCCTCGGTGCGCGGCACATAGTGCTCCGCGGCGACCGTGTTGGCGCGGCGGTGCTCCACCGGCTCGTCGTGGGTGACGATGCCGCGGCCCGCACACGTTTCGCACTGTTCGCCGAAGACTTCCAGCAGCCCGGTGCCCATCCGCTTGCGGGTCATCTGTACGAGGCCCAGCGAGGTCACCTCGGCCACCTGGTGCTTGGTCCGGTCCCGGCCCAGGCACTCCACCATGCGGCGCAGCACGAGGTCGCGGTTGGATTCGAGCACCATGTCGATGAAGTCGATCACGATGATGCCGCCAATATCGCGCAGGCGCAGCTGCCGGACGACTTCTTCGGCCGCTTCCAGGTTGTTCTTGGTGACGGTTTCCTCGAGGTTGCCGCCGGAGCCGGTGAATTTGCCGGTGTTGACGTCCACCACGGTCATGGCTTCGGTGCGGTCGATCACGAGCGAACCACCCGAGGGCAGGAAGACCTTCCGGTCCAGGGCCTTGTGGATCTGCTCGTCGATGCGCCAGGCCGCGAAGATGTCCGTGTCCTTGGTCCACTTCTCGAGCCGGCCCACGAGGTCAGGTGCGACGTAGGTGACGTAGGCCTCGATGGTGTCCCAGGCTTCCTCGCCGGAGACGATCAGCTTGGAGAAGTCCTCGTTGAAGACGTCCCGGACCACCTTGATGGTCAGGTCAGGTTCGCCGTAGAGCAGCTCGGGGGCCAGGATCTTGGTGGACGTCGACTGGCTCTCGATGCCTTCCCACTGCGCGCGGAGGCGGTTGATGTCGTGGGTCAGCTCTTCCTCGGAAGCCCCCTCGGCCGCGGTGCGGACAATGACGCCCGCGTCCTCGGGCAGGCGGTCCTTGAGGATCCGCTTGAGGCGGTTGCGTTCGACGTCGGGCAGCTTGCGGGAGATGCCGGTCATGGAACCGCCGGGCACATACACGAGGTACCGGCCGGGCAGCGAGATCTGGCTGGTGAGGCGGGCGCCCTTGTGGCCGACCGGGTCCTTGGTGACCTGGACCAGCACGGAGTCGCCGGACTTCAGCGCGTTTTCGATCCGGCGCTGCTTGCCCTCGAGGTTGACGGACTCCCAGTTCACTTCACCGGCGTAGAGCACGGCGTTGCGGCCGCGGCCGATGTCCACGAAAGCGGCCTCCATGGAGGGCAGCACGTTCTGGACCTTGCCCAGGTAAACGTTGCCGATCAGTGAGTCCTGCTGGGTCTTGGACACGAAGTGCTCAGCCAGGACGCCGTCTTCAAGGACACCGATCTGGATTCTGTCGTCGCGCTGGCGGACGATCATCTGGCGGTCCACGGACTCGCGGCGGGCCAGGAACTCGGCCTCGGTGATGACGGTGCGGCGGCGGCCGGTGTCGCGGGATTCGCGGCGGCGCTGCTTCTTGGCTTCCAGGCGGGTGGAGCCCTTGACAGAAGTGACGCGGTTGTTCACCGGCGCCTCGGCCATCGCACGCGGCGCACGGACGCGGGTCACCGTGTTAGGCGGATCGTCGCCTTCCCCGCCGGTCAGCTCCAGGTCCTGGTCACCGCGGCGACGGCGGCGGCGGCGGCGGGAAGTCACACCGTCTTCGAGGATTACCTCGGAGCCTTCATCGCCCTCTTCTTCAGTGCCTTCCGAGTCGGTGTCGGACTCGGCAGAGGTGCGGGTGCGGCCGCGCCGGCCGCGGCTGCGGCGCCGACGGCGGTTGCCGGCATCCTCGTCCTCGTCGCCTTCTTCGTCCTCGGGCTCAGCTGCTGCCGCGGCAACGGGGGCCTGACGCACCACGGTGCTCAGGTCCGGGGCCTGGAAGATGACGGAAGTGAGGGCGCCCGGTTCCATGAACAGCGACGCGGCCGGGCTTTCCTCGGGCCGGGCTTCCGGCTCTTCGGGCTGGGCTGCGGCGGGCTGGACTGCCGCGGCTTCCGCAGCGGGTGCTTCCGCAGCGGCGGTTTCTTCGGCCGGGAGTACTGCAGCGGGTGCTTCTTCGGCCTTCGGGGCGGCCTTGGCACGGCTGGCGCGGCGGCGGACCGGCTTCTCTGCAACCGTCTCGGCGGCGGCAGCTGCGTCAGTGCCAGCTGCCGCGGGTGCCTCAGCCGCGTCAGGTGCCCCGGCTTCGGCGTCGCCGGCGAAGGCAGGCAACGGTTCCGGGGCTGCTACAGCTTTCCGGGTCCGGGTGCGCCGCGCGGGCGCCTTGGCCGCAGTCTCGGCGGCAGGAGCTTCGGGTTCAGCAGGCTCAGCTACGGCAGCTTCGACGTTGACTGCCTTACGGCGGCCCCGGACGGGCTCATCTGAGCCGGCCGCGTCGGCCAGGGCCGCGGCTTCGGCCACAGCCTCGGCCGCCTCCGCGGCGTTGACCTTGGAGACGGGCGCCTTCCGGCGGGTCCGGACGGCCCTCTTCGGCGCTACCGGAGCCTCGGCTTCCGCAGTTCCCTGCGCTTCCCCGGCGACTACTAGTTCTTCGTTTCCGGCTACAACCTGGTCATTATCCATATGTGGCGACACTCCTGCCCCTGATGCGCCGCCACATTCGGCGCCCCTTGGGGGCAAATATGCGTCAACACCCGCAGGCATTGACAGAAGTCAATTGGATACCCTCAGGTTCGCACCGGCAGTGGGGTGCGGCAGCCCTGGAGGGCCGGCGAGATTGTTTTGGAACCCGTTGACCTACACGCCACAACCAGGTGCCGTCCAATGGCATTGCGGGACAGCTGGAATCAGAGGATCCGCAGCTCCCTGCTCATCATTGGCGGTCTTGAAACAAAATCGCCGGACCGGAATCCGGATGTGGATCGGGTTCCAGCCACGATCATTGTCTCACAGGAGCCGTGAAAGCAGGCGTAGGCGGTGCCGGAAGTGCAACGGGTCCGGCCGGGCGCGGCGGACGGGGCCGTTCTCCGGCACTGCTCAGCCTGCGGCGTTACAATCGGGGCAGGAAGCACCCGGTCAAGACGACTAAAAAAGGACTCAATTTCCATGCCCAGCATCTCCAGCACTGCCGGCGACGCGACCGTGCAGCAACCGGGTTCCCGCCCGGCCCCCGCGGCGCGGTCCCTTCCCACGATGACCCGCGACCGCCCGTTCGCGTGGCTCCTGCTGATCACCGGCGTCATCGGCTGGCTCGCATCCGGAGCCCTGGTGCTGGAGAAGCTGGAGGTCCTGAAGGACCCGAACCACGTCACGGTCTGCGACGTGAACCCGTGGATCTCCTGCGGCCAGGTCATGCAGACACCGCAGAGTTCCGTGTTCGGCTTCCCCAACATGTTTATCGGGATTGTCGCCTTCGCTGTGATCATCACCACGGCCATGGGTATCCTGGCCGGTGCCCGGTTTGCCCGGTGGTACTGGCTGGGGCTTCAGGCGGGCGTGACGCTGGGCTTCGCGTTCGTGGTCTGGCTCTGGTCCCAGGCCCTATACGCCATCCACATCCTTTGCCCGTTCTGCATGATCGTCTGGGCCGTGATGATCCCGCTGTTCGTCTGGGTGAGCGTGCGGAACATCTCCCACGGCGTGATTGCCCTGCCCGCCGGTCCCACCAAGGTGATCGGCGACTCCGGCTGGATCATTACTGCGCTGCTGTACGTCGCCGTCGTCGCGACGATCTTCTTCGCCTTCATCCAGGTTTTCATCGGAACCTCCGGCTACTAAACGCCCCAACCGCACCGAAGAGACAGTCAAGGCCAATGCTCGCGCCGGGCATTGGCCTTAACTGTCCCTTCGGTGAGAGGGTCCGGGCCCAGGTCGGGACTTATGGCACAACCCCGCGCGCGCAGGTTGCATAAGGCTGGAGGCAGGAAGACCGGAGGCTTCACCATGACTGTCCTTATCGCCTATGCAAGCGCCTTGGGGTCCACCCGGGAGATGGCCCAACATATGGCATACCGCATGGCGGGTGCACTGGGCGAGGTAGAGTGTCGGTCCGTGGAGGACGTCGAGGCCCTCTCCCGCTACGAGGCTGTCGTGGTCGGGAGCGCCGTCCACAACCAGGCCTGGCTGCCCCCGGCTCTGCTGTTCTTCAAACACCATGCCCGCGAGCTGGCCGGTCGGCCCGTCTGGGCCTTCAGTGTAGGGATGGCGGATGCGCTGCCTCAGCCCATTCGCCGGCGCGGCGCGGCACTGCAACAGAAACGTCTGGCAGAAGCCCTGATCAAAGAAGTTCCGCTTCGGGGCCACAAACTCTTCTCCGGCGTCTACCAGGCCGGCCAGATGCCGGCACCGCTCCGGGTGTTGTTCCGGCTTACCGGCGGCCGGTTTGGGGATTTGCGGGACTGGGCGGCAGTCGACGAATGGGCGGATCAGATTACGGCCCAGCTCGCTAAACCTGCTTCGTCCGCGTCTTCAGGCAGCATCACAGGCTAATGCCATCGAGACTGCACCGCCCGGCCGGGGCGCCCGGCGGGGTGGAGCGTGCACGGGAGGACCCATGACGGTTGTGAACATTCACGCCGAACGTGGGGACATGCCTGCCTACGCGGCGACACCGGCCGGTGCCGGTCCGTGGCCCGGCGTCCTCGTCATCCATGACGCACTCGGCCTGAGCCGTGACACCAGAGACCAGGCCGACTGGCTGGCCGGCGAGGGGTTCCTCGCCGTGGCGCCCGACCTGTTTTACTGGGGCCGCAGGTCGGCCTGCTTGTGGTCCCTCATCCGCGGCTGGTGGCCCCTCGGCGACCTGGACCTCACCCGCGCGTGGCTGGCCGCACGGGACGGCTGCACCGGCCGGATCGGCGTGATCGGCTTCTGTATGGGCGGCGGGTTCGCCCTCATGCTGGCCCCGGACCATGACTTCGCCGCGGCAAGCGTCAACTACGGCGGACTCGATGACGAAACTGCCCGCGCAATGCCCCGGGCCTGCCCCATCGTTGGCAGCTACGGCGCCAGGGACCGCTGGCCCGGAGTGCGCAAGGTCCCCGCGCGTCTGGAGCCGCTGCTCGCCGACGCCGGGATCGACCATGACATCAAGGTCTATCCCGACGCCGGTCACGGCTTCCTCAACAGGCATGGCCCGTCGGAGCTCACGTTCGGGGACAAGGTGCTCGCGAAGCTGGTTGCTGCCGGTTACCACGAGCCCTCCGCCGAGGACGCGCGCCTGCGCATCCTCGGCTTCTTCCGGGAACACCTGACCAATGAAGGGGAAGCGCGATGATGCACCCTGCACCGAGGGTAGCCCTGCTGGCAGCGGGCGCCGTGGCCGGTTTCGCTGCCGGCTACCTGGCACTCATGCGGCCACGCCTGCTTCGCTGGGGCGCGACCGTTGACGAAGTGCGGGGACCTTACCCGGGTGCGGGGTTGATTCCGGGCAGCACCCGGGGGGCGACCATGGCGGTGACCATCGATGCGCCCCCTTCCCACGTGTGGCCCTGGCTGGTGCAGATGGGAACGGATCGAGCGGGCTGGTACAGCTGGGACCGTCTCGACAACTTCGGGCGCCGCAGCGCAGAGAGCATCCATCCCGAGTGGCAGGAGATCGCCGCTGGTGACCGTCTGGCGGCGAAGCCCGACGGCAGCGAGTGGTGGGGGGTCGCGGCACTTGAACCCGAGCGGTTCCTGGGCCTGCGTATGTCGGTCGATCTCCGGGGGCGCCCATTCGACCCGGCACGAACCCGGCCGCGCTATTACACCGACTCGCTCTGGGGATTCGAGCTGCGGGAGTCCGCGGGTGAGCGCACCCGGCTGGTAGTCAGCGGGTACTGGTCGCTGCGGCCGCGATGGCTGCAACCGATCCTGAGCATCGCCGTGCTGGAGCCCTCGCACTGGGTCATGCAGACCCGTCAGTTCTCGAATCTTGTGCGCCTCGCCAGCCGCTGAGAGGTCCCAGCGGCCCGGAGCGGGCCAGGGGCCCCGCCCGCCCCAGGGGCTCTCCCCCGCGGGGTGCCAGCCAGCGAGGGAACAGTTAAGGACGGCACAGTTAAGGCCAATGTCCGGTACGAACATTGGCCTTAACTGTCCCCTCGCTGGGGGTGTCCCGGAATTTGGGCTAGATGTACTGCGCCGGGACGTTGTTGACATGTAGGGCTTGAAAACGAGGAGGACCTCCGGGCTAAGTGGAGCTGTCTAGTTCACACACTTTGCGCTCGGAGGTCCTCGTGTCCCACGTTAATGCCCGTCTAACAGTTCATGGAAGACTCCTGATCGTTGACCGTGTGGCCGCAGGCCGCCCGGTCGCCCATATCGCCGCGGAGCTGGGTGTGTCCCGGCAGACGGCGTACCGGTGGGTCAGACGTTTCCGGGCCGAGGGCGCGGCCGGTCTGCAGGACCGCTCAAGCCG
>NZ_FUZD01000043.1:0-2809 GCF_900168135.1 Arthrobacter sp. 49Tsu3.1M3 | reverse complement strand
GCAGGCTTCTCCTGGCCGGTTGAGCCATCGCATGTGTGCACGGGCCGGGAGCGTATCGTGTGAACTGAAAGCCGATACCAAAAAGAAACGAGGTTTCCGCCGTGGTGAAAATCGCCGTGATGGTTGGCAGCACCCGTCCGGGCCGCCGGAGCAGGCAGGTGGCGGACTGGGTGCTGTCCCGGGCAACCTCCCGGGGAGGTGCTGACTTTGAGATGCTGGACTTGGCCGATTACAACCTTCCGCTGTTGGATGAGCCGATGCCTCCGTCCCTAGGGGACTACCGGCATGAGCACACGAAGGTCTGGGCCCGGACGATCTCGCGGTTCGACGGCTTTGTCTTTGTCACGGCTGAATACAATCACTCGGTTCCCGGGGTCTTGAAGAATGCCCTGGATTTCCTCTATGCGGAATGGAACAACAAAGCAGTGGGCTTCGTCTCCTATGGAAGCGCCGGTGGAGTCCGCGCTGTCGAAAACCTGCGCCTGATTGCCGGCGAACTGCAGATGGCCGACGTCCGGGCCCAGGTGGCCCTGCCCTTTGCCACGGATTTCCAGGATTTCAGCAAGTTCAGACCCAGCCAGACCGCGGAAGACGCCCTGGAGCCGCTCCTGGACCAGCTCATTTCATGGGCAACAGCATTGAAAACCCTCCGCACCTAGTCTCCGGCGATCCGGATGCCGGTTGCCGGTTGCCGGTTGCCTCAGGCTGTCCAAACTCGGAGCCTCGCTGTGTACAGGCGAGCCAGCCGCTGCAGAGGTCCTTTTGGCCCGGTCCTGGTCGCTGTTGCTTCTGGGTCTCGGCATAGCCCGTCGACTTCGGTGTCGATCGTGGCCGCGCTGGAGGCGTCTCGATGAGCTGTCCCCATCCGAGCCAATGCATCTCCTTGTCTGGGGGCGGGGGAAGACGCCGCCGACCCCGTCGATGACCGCGCTGAATTAGATCCTCAGGCCGGCGATGCTGTGGTCGTTGCGGTGCTGCGCCGGGGAGTCATCGACGCTGACACCCTCCGACTCAGAGACCCAGTCCAGGGCGACAGCGGGCACTTCCTGCCGCTTCGGGCCGCCTGCGGCAGATCCGTGATGTCCAAGGCCACCGGTGACCATTCCCGGGCCGGCGGGCCCGGCCCGTTAGGCTGCCATCCGTGGATCCGGCCCGTGGCCCTTCTTTCCCGGCCGGGCCGAGGCGCTGCGGTGGGACGTTGCGGGGTCCGCGATGTGGGTGCCAGCGGGAACGATGCTGTCCCCGTGCAGCCGGACCCCGTGGCCGATTCGGGCGCCGGTTCCGATGCGGGAGTGGCTGCCGATCCGGGCCCTGCTGCCCACTGCCGCTCCGCGGCCCACGTAGACGTCATCTCCGATGACGACGTGGTCCCCGACCGTCGCCCGGCGGTCTATCCAGCCCCCGCGGCCGATCCTGCAGTGGGAGCCGATGCGGGCGCCTGCCTCGATATAGGTTGTTGCGTCGATGTAGGAGTTCTCCTCCGCCAGCGCGCCGGGCCCGAGCAGGCCCCCGCCGTTTGCGTGCCGGTGGTACGTCGTGGCCCTGCCGGCGTCGTCTTCGACGACCTCGATGATGTTCCTTCTCACTTCATTCCTTTCTGGCGCTCACGGGCACCACAACAATTAACGCCGCCAGTGCGGGATAGATTCCGCACAACGGGGCGGCACACAACGGGGCGTTCGAACGAGGGGCGGTGGATCCGCCCCGGCCTGGTCCGCAGGCGGGTGCCCGGTCCGGAATCCGGGCCTGCGGCATGCCGTGTTATCTGGCGATCATGATGTTGCAGGGTGCGTGGGTCAGGACGGTTACCAGCGTGCCGGGGTGGCCTTCGGCGCCGTGTGCTCCGAGCACCAGCAGCTCGGCTTCCGCGCCGGCGCCGATCAGGGCGCTGGCCACGGGCTCGCCGGAGAGGAGGTCTTCGGTTACGGGGAGGTCAGGATCGAGTTCCCGCACGCGGAGCATGGCATTGTGCAGCACGGTCCGGCCGTGGAACCGGGACGGGGTATGACGCCCCGGCCCGGGTGGTCTCGTGTCCACGTGGACGATCCGCAGCGCCGTTTGCAGGCTGCGTGCGACCGGAACTGCCTGTTCCAGGACTTTGCTGCTGCGTAGGTGGCCGTCGACGCAGGCGACGACCGGTTTTTGTTCCTCGTGCCGGGCACGGATCACTACGAGTGGGGAGGGGCAGGCCGCGGCAAGGTCAAGGGACACGGAGCCGACAAGCTTTCCCAGGAAGGTGCCGAGACCGCGGTTGCCGATAACCAGCAGCCTGGCCTCGAGAGATTCCCGGCGCAGGACCTCCGCGGGCAATCCGGCGCCAATGCGCGGATCAATGGACAGCCCGGGGCAGATCCCGCGGGCGAGATCGACGCCCTCGGCGAGAATCACTTCGGCTGCGTGGCGCAGCCCGCTGTCCGCGACGCCCTTCACCGGGCCCACGTCATGGGTAAACAGAGGCCAGATCCAGGCATGAATGATCCGCAGCGAAGCGCGGGCCGCCCCGGCGTAGCCGGCGGCCCAGCGAAGGGCGAGCCGGGAGGAGTCCGAGCCGTCATACCCGAGGGCCACCTGGGCATCCATGGTTACCGCCCCTTCACCGCCGGTGCCAGCGTAGAAGACCGCGGCCGGAGCCGCCTTTTCCGCTGGCTGCATCTATCAAAATGGTATCCGCAGACCGCTGGATCTCAAGAAAGCGCCCTGGTATTGGGCGGCAGTAACCGGGCCGACGGATTAGGTTGAGGGGTCCTGCCCGATGAATGTCCCGGGCGGCATCCGGGCGCCGAACACGGGGCCGGCGTCCGGCCTCTTG
>NZ_FUZD01000030.1:0-27760 GCF_900168135.1 Arthrobacter sp. 49Tsu3.1M3 | reverse complement strand
CGGAGCTGGGTGAGAGTCCGGGGCTCGTCCGGGCCCTGCAGGGCGCGGGCGGCGGCGGTGGCCCGTTCCCAGATCCCGGCGGCGGTGTCGGCCGGGAAATAGGCCGAGAGCCAGGCCATGCCGTCCCGGTCCGGGGTGTACTCGATCCGCCGGTCCGCGGCGGACGTGGCGTGGCGTTCCTCGATGCCGGCCGGGTGGTGGCGTTCACGCCAGGTACGTGCCTTGACCCGGAACCGGGACGCCACGAGCTCCCCGGCCGGGCAGCCGCGGGCCGGGTTCGGCGCGTCGGGGTCCAGGAAGTGCGCCTCGAGCCCGGCCGTACCGGCCCGGTCCAGGCCGGCGGTTTCCTGCACGAGGATCCGGGCGTGGGCCCAGGAGAGCGTGCCGGCCTGCAGCGCGGCCAGGGTCAGCGGCAGCTCCGTCGTCAGGGCCCGGGAGTCGGCGAGGAGGGCGGCGGCGGCGCGTTCGCTGACGGTCAGGACACAGCCGACCTCGGCGACCAGGGCCATCTCCTGTACGGCACGGTCCCGCGGGGACGGTGCCGGTGGGGCCAAGGCCCTGGTTGCCTGGACGTAGTCGGCGGCCAGCCGGACCTTCAGCGCCGCGGTCCGGGCCTCCAGCCGGGCGACCTCGGCGAGTCCGTCCAGGCAACCGTCCGCCAACCGCCGCAACGGATCGCCAGCTTCCAACGGGTCGGCAGCAGGCGGATCGGCGGCGCCGGTACCGGCCAAGGCAGCCAGCGCGGCAGCAGAGGCGGCGACGGCCTCCACGGCCGCCCCGCTCTCCGCACTCAACATCTCCGAACTGAACGCTGTCTTGCTCTCCACACTCAGAGCATATGGCGAGGCACTGACAGTAATGATGAAACGGACGATGCAGCCACACACGACTAAGGCATTGACTGGCGTCCGCGGATTTCAGTTGCTCCAAGCCGCCGACCACCAACATGGGCGGAGTACCGGGATGTATATGCCGCGGGCGCGGAATGTCGGGAGCGGCTATAAATGCCGGGGGTCGCCAGGCCGCGCCCCGGCCCGTGGACCCACCGACGCCACCGAGCACCCGGCAGTCCAGTTCTCACTGCTGCTGAAAGAGCGCCCGACGGCGTCGACCGAGTGTTGAGTGTCCCACGCCTGCGTAGTAGCGTGACAAGCACTGTCAATACGTGTAACACGGACTCGGGAGCGATCATGGCATATATGACACGTGGGCTGGTGGCTGTCACGGCGGCCCTGGCATTGAGCGTGACGGGCGGCGTCCTCGCTCCTGCGCAGGCCGACCCGCGGGAAACCGCAAAGACGCCAACCGCCACTGGGTACGGCGGTGCGGTGAGCACCGTGGACCCGGAGGCATCCGCGGCGGCGATCGAGGTCCTCCGCAAGGGCGGCAATGCGGCGGACGCCGCCGTCGCTGCAGCCGCGACCCTTGGTGTCACTGAGCCTTACAGCGCCGGGATCGGTGGCGGAGGCTACTTCGTGTTCTACGACGCGAAGACCGGCAATGTAGGCACAATCGACGGCCGCGAGACCGCACCTGCAGGAATGCCGCACGACGCATTCATCGACCCGGCGACCGGCAAGCCGTACAACTTCACGCCCGAGCTCGTCACAAGCGGCGTCTCCGTCGGCGTCCCCGGCACCCCGGCTACCTGGGCGCGTGCCCTGGACCGGTGGGGCACGTTGAGCCTCGGCAATGCCCTGAAGCCTGCCATCAACGTGGCCACCCGTGGATTCGTGGTCGACAAGACGTTCCGCCAGCAGACCCTCGACAACAAGGCACGGTTCGAGGCATTTCCCTCGACCAGCAGCCTCTACCTCCCGGGCGGTGACGCCCCCGCCGTCGGCAGCGTCTTCCAGAACCACGACCTCGCTGAGACATACCGGCTCCTCGCGAAAAAGGGCACCAGCGGCTTCTACGGCGGGCCGCTTGCGGCCGAGATCGCGGCCACGGTGCAGGCCCCGCCTAAGACGTCCAAAACCCAGCTGCCCGTTCCTGCAGGCCATCTGACGACGGCGGATCTCGCCGCGTACCGCGCCCTGGACCAGGCGCCCACGCACGTGGACTACCGCGACCTGGACGTCTACGGCATGGCGCCCTCCAGCAGCGGCGGCACCACGGTAGGCGAGGCGTTGAACATCCTGGAGCCCTCCGACCTGTCCGGGATGTCCACACCGGGCGCCCTGCACCACTACCTCGAGGCCAGCGCGCTTGCCTTCGCAGACCGTGGCAAGTACGTGGGGGACCCCGCGTTCGTGAGCGTTCCCACCGCCGCGCTCACGGACCCGTTGTTCGGCAAGGAGCGCGCCTGCCAGATTGACCCGCTGCACGCGGCAGCGAAGCCGGTCGCGCCGGGGAACGTCTCCGCGTACGACGGCGCGTGCCCGGCCGCCGCCGTCGCACCCGCCGACGAGAACGACACCGAGAACATCTCGACGACCAACCTGACCGTCGCGGACAAGTGGGGGAACGTCGTGGACTACACGCTCACGATCGAGCAGACCGGCGGGTCCGGCATGGTGGTCCCCGGCCGCGGCTTCCTGCTCAACAACGAGCTGACCGATTTCTCGACCGTCTACGACCCGGCCGACCCGAACCGGATCGAACCGGGGAAGCGCCCGCGCTCCTCCATGTCGCCGACCATCATCCTCAAGGAGGGCAAGCCGTTCCTCGCCCTCGGCTCGCCCGGCGGATCGACCATCATCACAACCGTCCTGCAGACCATCCTGAACCGGGTGGACCTCGGCATGACCATCTCCGAGGCGATCGCTGCACCGCGTGCCTCGCAACGGAACACGGCCAAGGTCACGGCCGAACCCGAGTTCATTGCCAAGTACGGCAGCCAGCTGGCACCGTTTGGCCATCAGTTCACGCCGTCGGGGGATGCGTTCACGTCGGCAGCGGAGATCGGCGCCGCGACTGCCATCGAGTTCCTGCCCGACGGCGGGATGGTCGCCGCCGCCGAGCCCGTGAGACGCGGCGGGGGATCAGCGATGGCCGTTAAGGAGTCCCGGCGGTAGGGCTCATGCCGGCTGGCGAGGGTGTCGGGCCAGTCCAGACGCCCGCCATTACCGGAGGGTGCTCCGCGGCGTGTTGTGGGAATGCGTGGGAGCCGGTCCTGGGATCAGCTGAGTTTTCGTTACCGCTTGCTGTGGCATCGCCGGGCGGTCGCCTTCGCGCAACCAGTCGTCGAAGAACGCGTCGAGCTGCTGGCCCGAGGCCTTTTCCATCACGGCTTCGAAGTCTTCCGTCGTCGCCGACGAGTCGTTGTAGCGGCTCAACCACGTCCGGGTGCCGCTGAGGAATGCCGCGTCGCCGATCTTCGCGCGCAGCGCATAGAGGGCGGCCGCCCCGCGGAGGTAGACCTGGCCCGCGAACAAGTTGTCACGGCCCGGGTCTGCGATGTTCAGCGCCCAGCGGTTGTTCGCGTCGAGGTATGCCATCGCGTCCCCGAACTGTTTTGGCATCGTGGCCGTGCCTTGATGCTCGGCCCACAGCCACTCGATGTACGTCGCCCAGCCCTCGTTCAGCCAGATGTCCTGCCAGTCGGACGGGCTCACCGCGTCTCCGAACCATTGGTGCCCGAGTTCGTGCACCACCGTGTACTCGTCCGCGACCTCCGAGTAGACCGGCCGCGTCTGCGCCTCCAGCGCATAGTCGACCGTGTCGTCGTCGACAATCGCGCCGAAGGCCTCGAACGGGTACCGCCCGAACTGGCCCTCAAGGAATGCGATCATCTTGGGCTGCAACGCAAGCGACGCCTTAGTCTCGGCCAATGCCGCGCCCGTCACGTCCGCGTCGATCGCATTGATGATGGGCAGCCCGTGCGGACCGACGTCGTACGACAGGGCAAAGTCGCCGACGTTCGCCGTCGACAAATAGCTGGCCATCGGGTCCGAGGCCTTCCACGTCCATGTGGTCCATCCCGCCTTCGTCGCCGGCCGGCCGACGGGCAGGCCGTTCGCCACGGCCGTCTTCCCCGCCGGCACCGTGATGCGGAACGTATAGGTCGCCTTGTCTTCGGGGTCGTCATTTACGGGATACCAGGTCGCCGCACCCTCGGGCTCGTTCACGACCATCGCACCGTCAGCGGTGGTGACCCAACCGTAGAGCGCCCCGGTGGTGTCGAGCGGCCTGCCGGTGATTCCGCCGTACTCGATCACGATCGACGTCGTCTGTCCGGCCTTCAGCTTCGGCCGCAGACCGACCGTGAGTTCCCAGATCCGGTTCGCGTCGTTCTGCACTTGGGACCACTTGGCGGCCTTGCCGTCGACCTGGACCGACGCGACGCCGAGGCCGCGCAGGTCGAAGTTGAGCGACTCCAGGTTCTGCTTCGCACGGACGGTGACAGTTGCGACCCCGCTGAGGCGGCCCGCGAGCACCGCGGGATTGGTCGGTGGCGTATAACGGAGGGCGAGGTCGTAGTGCAGGACGTCGTAGCCGCCGTTGCCGGCGAACGGGAAGTACGGGTCGCCGCTGCCGGGTGCGCCCGCCGTGTAATGGGGGCTGACGTGGGTGGGGGCCGCCTGCGCAGGTCCGCTGATTGCGCCGACGCCGGCCACGGCCAGCACCAGGATGACTGCTGTACGACGCAGGAGCCCTCTGCAGTGCTGCCTCATCACCGATTTTCCTCCATCCGTGTCTCGGGATGTCCATTTGGGTGAAACAGCAGAAACGTCGTCCCGAACGGAAACCGCCTCGGTCTGAGAAGTCATGACCGCGCCCCCAATGCAGTTGTGGAATGTCGCCCATGATCCCCACAGCAACTTTGGAAAACCTTGGTACCGGTCCGAGGTGAGGCCGCCAGGCCGACGAAAGCCTGCCTTTGCGCTGGACTCCAGTGCCTCAAACCGGTGTATGACAGACTTTCCCCGATCACCCACCGGAGATTCAGTTCACCCTCACGGAGAGCCCATGCTGGATTCGATCATTGACGTCCTCAGCGCAGCGCTGGAGGCGGCATGGGCGAGCTGGCGGCCCACACCCAAACAACGCGCCAAGCGGGGATCATGCTCTCGCGCGGCCGGGACCTGTCCGCCGAACGAAAGCAGTTCACGGAGATGTGTACGAAAGGTCCAGCGCGGCGAGTGCACGCAGGTATGTAGCCATCGAATTGGCTTGGGCAGGCAACAGCTGCCCTGCTGGAACGGCTCGGCGTCACTGGCCTCGGCCAGGGCAGCCCGCTTCTAGCCCTCGCAGTCCGTGCAGTAGATATCGGTGCCGGACTGCCGGGCGATCTGGGAACGGTGCCGGACCAGGAAACAGGAGCTGCAGGTGAACTCGTCGTCGGCCTGCGGGATGACCTGGACAATCAGCTCTTCGGCGATGAACTCGCCGCCGGGGACTCCGGCCCCGTCCAGCCCGTCGGCCTCGTCCAGTTCCTGGACGACGCTGCGGGCGTCCGGTGCGTTGGCGGACTGGAGTGCTTCCAGGGAGTTTTCCTGGGTTTCCTTAACGTCCGAGCGGACTTCGTCGTAATCGGTTGCCACGTGGCTTGTTCTCATTTCTCGAGTCTTAACTAGGCTAAGTGCAACGTATGGCACCCCGCGGTTGTTCCGCAGGCGACGCCAGAATCCACCTCGTGCGGCGTTCGCCGGCCACACCATGGGCGCGGTGCCGGGCGCCGCCGCAGTTCGGGCCTAGGATCAACGGCATGATGCAGGGACCAATCGACGCCGCCGACGGGAAGAACTCGCTCAGCGTCGATGCAGGGATACTCGAGAGCGTCTGGCGCCCGGGTTCCTTTGTGGACGCCGACGACGCCCGGGACGCCATGCTTGCCGTGGACCGGATCAGCGGCGGGACGCCGATGCCAATGCTCTCTGAGATGACCGACGTGGTGTTCAGCGCAGCGGCCAGATACCAATTCGCGCAAAGCAGGGGCGTGGTCGCTATCGCGGTCCTCGGATCGAGCACGGTCGACAGGGTGATCGCTTCCGCCACGAGTCGGGAGACAAAATACCCGCACGAGTTCTTTACCTCCAGGACTGCAGCAATTGCATGGCTGAAGGATGTCATCCAGAGCCACGATTGAAAACGGCCGGGCCCGGCGTCGCCATCAATCCTGCCCCCGACCCGAGACAGACCGGTCTTTACCGTTGTAAAGTGTCGTCACGGTCTTCCGCCCCGCTGGCTCCAGGAATGGATGCAGGGCTCTCGGGATCGTGGCCGGTTCCGGGCTCTGCCGGAACGGGAACAAAGGAATGCCAATGTCCATTGAGTTGTCGTCCCGTGCGGAACCCTCACACGGACACACACCCACGGACGCGTTGGTCAGCGAGCCGGAGGACAGCTGGGCGTGGGGGATACGCTTGCAGGCCGCCGGGATCATCGCCGAAGTGCTGTCTGATTCTTCGCCGGGGCAGGCCCGTGCACGGGAGCAGCTGTGCCGTTTGCTGCAGGCCAACCCGGGCCGGCCGGAAGTAGCGCTGGCGGAACACCTGATCGCCCTCCGGGAGGAATCCGCCCAGGGCCGCCGAACCGACCTGACACTCGTCAAGGACGACGGTGCGGCGGAAACGCCTGCACAGCCCTCGACACCAGGCGCCGGACGGTCGCCCGGGCGTCGTTCAGCCGCCGCCCGCCACCCCCTGCTGCATCATCGTCCCACCGAGCGCGTGCGCTATGGCCGCGTGGATTCGGCCGACCTCGGAGGCCTCTCCGGGGAGGGAGCCTAGACCGGATGGCCGTCCCGACAGGCTCATGGTTCGCGTCGATTCGCGGCAGCCCGGCTCTGCGGCAACAGGAACCCGACCGCAACCAGCCAGAGGAGTCCGCCGAACCGCCCGACGGGCAGCAGGAACTGGAGCGGCTCGATCACCATGGAGAGAAAGCTCAGCTCGGATAGGGCGGCAATGACCAGGCCGGCCCAGGCCAGCCAGCGCGGCACGAAGTGCAGAATGAGGGCGGGGACAGCGATTCCGGCGACGAGGAGCCCCAGGCCGACGACATAGGCGACACCGCCCGTGATGAACGCGAGAAACGACATTGCGTGGGTCAGCGTCACGTCGGTGGTGATTTCCGGGCGGCTCAGAACCCACCCCACGGCAGCCGAGACCATGAGGAACACCGAGGCGGTGATGCCGCCAAAGAAGCCGATTGCGGGCCCGGGGACCCGCACACCCAGCCGGAGCTGCCGGGCGTAAACCGTGGCCGCAAAGATGCCCAGCGGGACTGCTGAACCGAATTGGAACAGGCTGGCGAGCCGGACGGCGTCGGGGTTCCCGTGAAAATATGCCGCGACCTGGCCGGCGGGGGAGAAGGGCGAGACGTAGGTCTGCCCGTTGGTGAGGATCGCGCTGCCGAGCAGGGCTCCGATCGTGAGTCCCAGACTCACGGCCGCCAGGATGCCCGGGTTGGGGCCGCCGGATCGCGTCGAGGGAGCAGTGTGGTGGCGGGACAGGTCAGTCATGATCGCTTCTTTCCGATAATTACGTCACAACTAAAATGATTCACCTGTTGAATGATTCTGTCAATGGCGTAATATTGGGGCATGGAGTCAACGGATCCGCCGCGGCCGAAGCGAACCGCTTTCCTGCTGTCCCAGCTCGGGGCGCTGGCATCGGCACGCTTCGCCGAGCGCACCCGCGAACTCGGCCTGACCCCCAGCGATGCGGGGGTCCTCCGCCTGCTCGGCCGTAGCCCCGGACTGAGCCAGCGGTCCCTGGCCGACCGCCTGGGAGCGGTGCCGAGCCGCGTTGTTCCCCTCATCGACTCGCTGGAGACGCGAGGCCTGGTGGCCCGCGTGCGCAGCAGCGCCGACCGGCGGAATTACGAGCTCCGGCTGACGGCCGAGGGCACGAAGGTTCTCGGAGCGCTGCGCGGAATCGCCGAACGGCACGAGGCCGAAATTCTGGCCCCGCTCACCAGCGAACAGTCTGCGCAGCTGGGGATCCTGCTGGCCAGGTTGGCCAGCGCCCATGCCCTCGACACAGACCTGCATCGGGACACGAGGCCGGCGTGAACCCGGCGTGCTGGCTGGTTTTTCGAGGCAAAAACCGTCCTTTTCAGCCGGCGGGCAGTGTGGGATCATCCCGGTATGGGCGAAAATACTGAACCGCGGGTGACCTTGCCCTCCGGCCCGGAGCGCCCGAAGGGCACGCATCACCGCGACGTTGATGGTTACGGAAATCCGATCACGCAGCAGCTGCGCATCATCGGTCAGCGGCGCCGCGAAGCCGAAGAAAAGCTCGACCGGCACCTGCAGGACGCACGCAAGAGCCACTGAGCGCGGCATGGGCGATGGAAAAGGCAGGCGCCCGGCGGGTGCCTGCCTTTCCTTTCCATGCCCGCCTACTTGGCGGCCGCTGCGAACGGCGACGCCTCCTCGGGTGTAGCTGCGGGCCCTGCCGCGGTATCGGTTTGGCGCTCCTTGAGGAAGTACACGAGCGCGGCGGCGATTGTCGATGCCGCTGCGAGGGCGAAGAGGCCCGGTATGACGCTGCCGGTCTGCTCCTTGATGATGCCGAAGCCAAACGGGGCCACGAATCCACCGAGGTTGCCCAGGGAGTTGATGATGGCAATTGCCGGCGCAAGGATGAGGGGGTGCAGGCCGGACTGGGGGATGGTCCAGAACAACGGTGACGCGCTCTTGAATCCCATGGCGGCGATGGCCAGGAATACGAGGGCCAGGACCGGGGAGGCGACGGCGGCTGCGAGCGTTCCGACGGCGGCGACCAGGAGCGCAGCGACGAGGAGGGGCCGCTTGGACTTGGCCTTGTCCTGCCACTTGGCGGCGAAGTACATGGCGATCACGGCGCAGACCCAGGGGATGGCGGAGAGGAATCCGACGCTCAGGTCCGTGGTCCCCGGGATCTGCTTGACGATGCTGGGCAGCCAGAACGTGTTGGCGTAGATGGAGAGCTGCACGGAGAAATAGATGCCGCAGAGGAGGAGAATCTGGGGGTTCAGCAGCATCTTCCAGCGGTTGATCTTCCCGCTGGGATTTCCGCCTGAGGCGTCGGCGTGCTGGGCGTCCTCGTCCGCAATCGCCGCGGTGAGGGCAAACTTCTCGCCCGCTGTCAGCCATGTGGCGTCCGCGATCCTGGCGTCAAGGACGAAGAACACCGCGATGCCGACAACCACGGAAAGCAACCCCTCGAAGCCGAACAGCCACTGCCAGCCGCGGAATCCCAGGACGTCGTGGAGGCTGAGCAGCATTCCGGCGATCGGGCCGGAGAGTGCCGCGGCGACCGAGGAGCCGGCGATGAAGATCGCTGTTGCTTTGCCCCGGTGCCCGGCCGGTACCCAGCGGGCGAAGTAGAAGATGACGGCGGGGAAGAAACCGGCTTCCGCTGCGCCGAGGAGGAACCGCAGGGCGTAGAACATGGTCTCGTTCTGCACGAACACCATCAGAAAAGAGACGATGCCCCAGCTGATCATGATCCTGGCCAGCCAGACCTTGGCGCCGTACTTCTCCATCATCACATTGCTGGGCAGTTCGAAGATTGCGTAGGCGATGAAGAACAGCCCGGCCCCGAACCCGTAGGCGGCAGCGCCGATGCCCACATCCGCGTGCAGATGCTCCTGGGCATAGCCGATGTTGGACCGGTTGAGCTGGTTGCAGACCAGCATGACGAGCATGATGGGCAGCACCCGCTTGAAGAACTTTTTCGTGGCCGAGGCCACGTCCGTGACAGCGTTGTCGACAGACTGCATGGAGATTTCCTTTGAATTGGCGAAGCTGGTCGGCCGGGGCGGGCAGTTGATTGTGGCCCTCGCCACAGCGATTCTCCACTTTATTCGGCGGTAGTAATGCCCGTCCAACACATTAATTGCATCGCTGGATACCTTGAGGGACTGGAAGTCCCCTCCCGACGACCGGCCCTGGGGTCAGCCGTTGCCGGGAGCGGCGGCGCGCAGCCGCCGTCGGGAATTTGCCAGATGGCTCCGCATCGCCGCCGACGACGACGGTCCGTCGCCCTCCGCGATGGCGGCGACGATTGATTCGTGTTCCTGCACCACCTGGTCGAAATGCCCGCGCGCCTCAGGCTCACCGCCGCCCACAAGCCGGCCGCGGGGCATCGCGATCATGGTCGGCCCCAGGGAGGCGAGGCAGTCGGAGTAAAAGGGGTTCCCGGAGGCTGCGGCTATGGCCCGGTGGAACTCGTAGTCAGCCTTCATGGCGTGTCCCGGGTGGGCTGCGCTGTCCACGAAGTCTGCAAAAGCCTTCCGGACAGCGTTCAGCTGCCGGTCTGTGTGGTTCCGGGCCGCGAGGGCGGCCGCCTCGGACTCCACCGCGATGCGGAACTCCAGCTGCCACAGGCGGTCTTCCAGGCTGGCCACGGGGCGGCTGCCGGCCGACTGCTGCGGGCCGTCCGGCGGCGGGGTCAGTGCGAAGCTGCCCCGCCCGCGTTCGGTCTGCACGAGCCCCTCCGCCTGCAGCCGGGTCAGGGCCGAACGGACCACGGTCCGGCTCACGCCGAATTCGCTGATCAGGGTGTTTTCGCTGGGCAGCTTTGCGCCCGGCGCAATGACGCCGTCGACGATGCGGCGGCGAAGATCGCTTGCGAGGTCCGCGGTCAGGTTCCGGCTCATGGCTTCAAGGTTACTTGCCGAATTCCACAGATTCTGTGGTCCAGGCGCGCGCCTGCTCGCTGAGGGAGATGCCCAGCCCGGGGCGGTCCGGGACCAGCATGCGGCCGTTCTTGGTTTCGAGGCGCTCGTTGAACAGCGGATCGAGCCAGTCGAAGTGTTCCACCCAAGGCTCGTGCGGGTAGGCGGCGGCGAGGTGGAGGTGGATTTCCATGGCGAAGTGCGGGGCGAGGCCGAGTCCGCGCTCGTCGGCCAGGGCGGCGAGGCGCAGGAATTGGGTGATGCCGCCGACGCGCGGGGCATCAGGCTGGATGATGTCACAGCCGTTCGCACTGATCAGGCCCTTGTGCTCCGCGACAGAGGCCAGCATCTCGCCCGTGGCGATGGGGGTGTCCAAGGCGCGGGCGAGGTCCGCGTGGCCTTCGAAGTCGTACGCGTCGAGCGGTTCCTCGATCCAGATGAGGTTGAATTCTTCCAGCCGGCGGCCCATCCGCAGTGCGGTGGCGCGGTCCCACTGCTGGTTGGCGTCGACCATGAGTGGCACGTCCCAGCCAATGTGTTCGCGGATGCCGGCGACGCGGCGCAGGTCCTCGGCAGTGTCCGGAAGGCCGACCTTAATCTTGATGCCGCCGATGCCTTCGTCCAGCAGGACGGTGGCACGGGCCTTGACCTCGGCCAGGGAGGCGTTGAGGAAGCCGCCCGACGTGTTGTAGGTCTGCACGGAGTCACGGTAGGCGCCCAGGAACTTGGCAAGCGGCAGGCCGGCGCGCTTGGCCTTGAGGTCGTAGAGCGCGATGTCAATTGCAGCCAGCGCCTGGGTGGCCACGCCGGAGCGGCCCACGGACGCCCCGGCCCAGAGGAGTTTGGTGTACAGCCGGCCGATGTCATTCGGATCCTCGCCGATGATGCCCTCGGCGACTTCCTTGGCGTGGGCGTACTGGGCCGGCCCGCCGGCGCGCTTGGAGTAGCTGAAGCCGATTCCGCTGTGGCCCTGTTCGGTGGTGATTTCGGCGAAAAGGAACACGACCTCAGTCATCGGCTTCTGGCGTCCGGTGAACACTTTCGCGTCACTGATAGGAACGGCGAGTGGAAGCCTGGCCGTGGACAGCTTTACATGGCGGATGAGATCAACGCTGGTCATGGTTCTCCCTGAAGTTCCTGCGAGGCAACTCCGCCCCGCTCAACTTAGACTACAAGTTAGTTACTTGTATCACAAGTGCTGGAACAGTGTTGCGCCGCAGTCAGCCAAGCAGCCAGGCGATGACCAGCAAAGAGCCGGCGCAGAGCAGGGTGGTGCACAGGATGACGTCCCGGGCAACGATCACGCCGCGCTGGTACGGGGAGGCGAAGAGAAAGACATTCTGGGCCGTGGGCAGCGCCCCCATGATCACGATGGCCAGCAGGTGCTGCCCCTCGAGGCCGAAGACGAAGCGGCCCAGCGCCCAGACGATCACGGGCATGCCTGCGATCTTGAGGAACGTGGCGACGAGCGATTCGGTGCGCCCGTCGCCCCTTTGCAGCGGGGCCTTGCCGGCCAGGGACAGTCCGAAGGCCAGCAGCACCATGGGGACGGCGGCGCCGGCGAGCATGTCGACAGGTTTCAGCAGCAGTTCCGGGACGGTCCAGCCGATCAGTGCGACCGCCGCGCCCAGGCCGGAGGCGATGATCATGGGGTTGGCTAAGGGCTGAAGCAGCAGTTTCCGCCACGAGATCCGGGACCCCGACGCGACACCCAGCAGGGTCAGATACACCGGCGCCAAGACGAGGATCTGGGCCAACAGGACGGGAGCCACATGCTGGGCCGTTCCCACGGCGTAGAGGGAGACGGGGATCCCGATGTTGTTGGCGTTCGCGTAGCTGCTGGCCATCGCGCCGACGGCTGTCTCTGCCACCGGCCGGCGGAAGAACAGGAAACTCAGCAGGGAGTAGAGCAACCCCACGGCCACCGCGGAAAGCAGCGCCAGCGGGGCGTCAGTTCCGAGTGCGGCCCGGATATCGCTGCCGGCCACCACTGTGAACAGCAGTGCCGGGTTGGTGACGTAAAAGGCCGTGCGGGTCAGGGCGCCCTGGACCTCCGGTCCGAGGATCCGCAGCCGGGCCGCGAGATATCCGACGGCGATGACCGAGGCGACGATCAGTATGCCGGTGAGAACGCCGCCCAAGATTGGTCCTTCTAATAATCTGTGTACGCGTGGCTCTGCACGGCCGTGCCTCTTGTTGAGGACGAGGCCCGGCCGTGCAGACGGAATGGTTGCTTTCTACCGCACGAGGCAGGGCCGCTTGGGATCGAAGGACCAGCCGTCAATGTAGTACTGCATGCCGATGCTGTCGTCGCGGGCGTCCAAGCCGTGTTCCAGGTACAGCTGGTGTGCCTTGTCCAGGGCGTCGCGGTCCAGCTCGATTCCGAGGCCCGGAGCGTCCGGAACCCTGATCGCACCGTCCTTGATCTGCAGTGGGTCCTTGGTGAGCCCCTGGCCGTCCTGCCAGATCCAGTGCGTGTCCAGCGCCGTAATCTCGCCCGGGGCGGCGGCCCCGGTGTGGGTGAACATGGCGAGCGAGATGTCGAAGTGGTTGTTCGAGTGCGATCCCCAGGTCAGGCCGAATTCGGCGCACATCTGGGCCACCCGGACGGAACCGTGCATGGTCCAGAAATGCGGGTCCGCGAGGGGGATGTCCACGGCGTTGCTGCGGATGGCATGGGACATTTCCCGCCAGTCCGTCGCGATCATGTTCGTCGCGGTCTTAAGCCCGGTGGCGCGGCGGAATTCGGCCATGACCTCGCGTCCGGAGAAGCGGCCCTCCGCACCGCAGGGGTCTTCGGCGTAGGCCACAATGCCCTGCATGCGTTTGCCCAGCCGGATGGCCTCCTCCAGGAGCCAGGCGCCGTTGGGATCAAGGGTGATCCGGGCTTCCGGGAAACGCCTGGCCAAGGCCGTCACCACATCCACCTCGGCGTCGCCGGAGAGCACGCCGCCCTTGAGCTTGAAGTCGCTGAATCCGTAGCGTTCCTGGGCGGCCTCGGCCAGTGCCACCACGGCGTCCGGTGCCATGGCCTCGTGCCGGCGGAGCTTTTCCCACCGGTCCGCCGGCGCGTTCTCCACCAGGTACGGCAAATCCGTTCGGCCGGGGTCGCCGATGAAGAACAGATAACCGAGCATGGGGACCGAGCTGCGCTGCTGGCCGTCGCCGAGCAGTTCCGCGACGGGGACGCCGAGGAACTGACCGTGCAGGTCAAGGAGGGCGGATTCGATCGCGGTGACGGCATGGACGGTGGTGCGCAGGTCAAAGGTCTGCAGGCCGCGGCCGCCGGCGTCGCGGTCGGCGAACTTCGCCGCGACGTCCCGGAGCAGGGAGCGGTAGCGGGCCACCGGCTGGCCGGCCAGGAAGGTGCCGGCCTCCTCGATGGTGGCGCGGATCTTTTCCCCGCCCGGCACTTCGCCGAGTCCCGTGCGGCCATTCGAATCGGTGATGAGAACGATGTTGCGGGTGAAGAACGGGCCGTGCGCACCGCTGAGGTTCATCAGCATGCTGTCGTGCCCGGCAACGGGGACCACTTCAACGTGGGTAATGGTGGGCTGCGTCCTCACGCGTTGACCTCTGCTTTCTCTATTGCCGTCTGTTGTGCCGCCGGGACGTGAACGACGCCGTCGATCCGGCGGCTTAGCCGCCACGGGTTGGGGTCCTGCAGCGGCGCCGGGAGCAGTTCCTGTGGCAGGTTCTGGTAGGCGACGGGGCGCAGGAACCGGTTGATTGCCAATGTACCCACGGAGGTGGTCCGGGTGTCGGAGGTGGCCGGGAACGGGCCGCCGTGCACCATGGCGTGGCCAACTTCGACGCCGGTCGGCCAGCCATTGACGATGATCCGGCCGACCTTCTGCTCCAGGGCCGGGATGAGGGGGGCAGCGGCGCGGTAGTCCGATTCGGTGAGCTGCAGGGAGGCCGTGAGCTGGCCTTCGAGCCGGCGGGCGGCGTCAACGAGCTCCCCGGCGGTGGCGTAGCGGATCATCAGGCTGGCGGCGCCAAAGACTTCCTGGTGCAGGACGGGGTTGGCCACGAACTCGGCGACGGACGTGCCGAAGATGGCCGGGGCCGGGGCGTTGTTCGTCGTCCCGTCGGCGCCCTGGCCGACGACGCTGACGTTCCCGGCGGAACCCAGGGCCTCGGCTCCGGCGTGCCAGGACCCGGCGATGCCTTCGGTCAGCATGGTCTGCCCGGCGCAGGAGGACACGGCCCGGCCGACGGCGGCGGCAAAGGCGTCGCCAGCCGGGCCGGCGGGGGCGAACAGGAGGCCGGGGGAGGTGCACAGCTGCCCGGAGCTGCCGGTGACGGCGGCAACGTACTGCTGCGCCAAGGCGCCGATTTCACCGGCGCTGCCGGCGAGGGCGCCGGGGAAGACGAAGACCGGGTTGAGCGAGGACATTTCCGCGTAGACGGGAATGGGTTCGGGCCGGGCGGCGGCGGTGCGCATCAGCGCGATGCCGGCGGACTGCGATCCGGTGAAGCCGACGGCCTTGATGGCCGGATCGGCGACGAGCGCCTGGCCGATGCTGCTGCCCGGACCGTAGATCAGCGAGAACACGCCCGGGTGCAGCCCGGTGTCGCGGACGGCCTTGGCGATGGCCTGGCCGACGAGTTCGCCGGTGCCCGGATGCGCATTGTGGGCCTTGAAGACCACGGGGCAGCCGGCGGCGAGGGCGGAGGCGGTGTCGCCGCCTGCCGTCGAGAAGGCCAGCGGGAAGTTGCTCGCACCAAAAACGGCGACGGGACCCAGCGGGATCTGCCGCTGGCGGATGTCGGCGCGGGGGAGCGGATTGCGCTCCGGCAGCGCCGGGTCGATCCGGACACCGCGGAAGTCGCCCTGGCGGACGACGCCGGCGAAGAGCCGGAGCTGGCCGGTGGTGCGTGCCCGCTCGCCCTGGAGCCTTGCGGCCGGCAGTCCGGTCTCCTGGCCCGCTCGGGTGATGAGTTCCTCACCGATCGCCTCGATGTTCCCGGCAATGGCCTCGAGGAACCGGGCGTGGGTTTCCGGGTGGAGCGTGCTGAAGGAGGGATAGGCCGCGGCGGCCGCAGCGGTGGCGTCCTTCAGCTGTTCCTCGGTGAGCAGCGTATAGCCGGGTTCGAGCCGTTCGTTCGTGGCGGGATTGAAGGCGTGCGCCGTCGTGCCGTCCCCGGCGACGGCCTGGCCGGCAATGAGTGAGCGTCCGGTGAGTGTCACGGTGCGTCCTCCTAGGAAACGGTGGCGATAAGGGACTTGAGGTCTGCGAGGTCCTGGGGCGCCAGGTTCTGCAGTGGTGGGCGGACCCCGCCGGCGGAGCGGCCAATCGCGTCGAGTCCGCCCTTGACGATCGAGACGGAGTAGCCCTTCACCCGGTCGCGGATGTCCAGGTAGGGGATCACAAACTCGTTCAGCTTCCGGTTGACGGCGACCCGGTCGTGGTTGCGGACATCCTGGTAGAAGTCCAGCGCAAACTGGGGCACGAAGTTGTACATGGCGCTGGAATAGGTGCTCATGCCCAGCTGCAGCAGCGGGAGGGCGAACGTCTCGGCCGTGGGGAGGCCGCCGAGGTAGAACAGGCGGTCGCCGAGCTTGGCGTAGACGCGCGCGTCGTGTTCGAGGTCTCCGACTCCGTCCTTGAAGCCGATCAGGTTCGGGTGGCGGTCGGCCAGGGTGGCGACCGTGGTGTCCTTGTAAATCGCGTTCGCACGGTTGTAGATGATGACCCCGAGGGAGGTGGACCGGCAGATGGCGCTGACGTGGTCGATCAGGCCGCCCTGGTCTGCTTCGGTCAGGTAGGGCGGGAGCAGCAGGATGCCGTCGGCACCGGCGGCCTCGGCGGCGCGGGCGTTTTCGATGGCCTGGGCGGTAGAGCCGCCGGCGGACGCCAGTACCGGGACGATGCTGCCGACTTCCCCGACGGCGGCGCGGACGACGCGCTCGGACTCGGCCGGGGTCAGCGAGAAGCCCTCCCCGGTTCCGCCGGCCGCGAAGAGTCCGGCGACCGGGAAGCTGGCCTGCCAGGCGAGGTGTTTGCGGTAGTTCTCTTCGTCGAACTGGAGCTCGGCATCGAACGAGGTGACGGGGAAGGAGAGCAGGCCGTCTTTGAGGACGCTTGCCAGTTCCTGGGGTGTGTATTTTGCCACGGTATGGTCCTTGCGGGTATGCGCCGAGTTGGCGGGGAAGTGCGGTTCCCCTTCACCCTAGGTTTGGCGCCTCATGCCTGTCCAAGTGCATTATTGAATGCATTGATACCTTCAGTGCATTGCCGTGGTCTCAGTCCAGCTGGAAGTCCAGGCTGCCGAGAAGCCGCGACAGGGCGGGATTGCTCACTTTCCGGCTCCAGATGGCATGGAGCTCAACGGGCTCGCCGTGACTGCTGGCCAGCGGGAGGAATTCAACCCCCTGGATCCCGAGTGCTGTGGCGGACCGGGGCACGAAGGCGACGCCGCGTTTGGCGGCCACCAGCGAGACCATGGTCAGGATCTGGCTGACGGTATGGACGACGTTCCCGTGCTGCACCGGCAGCATGCGGATCACGAGGTCGTAGAAGTACCGGGCCTGCAGCGGCGAATGCATGATGAGGGCCTCGTCCTTGAGCTCCTCGTTCCCAACCATTCCGCCGCGGCGGGCCAGACGGTGGCCGGCCGGGACTGCCAGCATCATGGATTCGCGGTACAGAAGCCGTGAATCGAAAACGTCCTTGTCGAACGGCGGGCGTGCCAGCCCCAGGTCCAGTTCTCCCGTTTCCAGCGCCTGGATCTGTTCGCCGGTCACCAGTTCCTGCAGGTCGACGTCGACGTCGGGGAGAATCGCCGAAATCTCCTCCAGCAGTGGCCCCAGGATGCTGAACCCGCTGGCTGCGGTGAAGCCGATTCGCAGCAGGCCGGAGCGGCCCGACGCGATCCGGCGGGCGGTGACCGGCGCCCGTTCCGCGAGGGCCAGCAGGCGCCTGGCCTCGTCCAGGAAGGCGGTACCGGCCGGGGTCAGCTGGACCCTCCGGTTGTCCCGTTCCAGCAGTTCGGCGCCCACGGTCTTCTCCAGCTTCTGGATCTGCCGGCTCAGCGGGGGCTGGGTCATGTTCAGCCGTTCCGCGGCGCGGCCGAAGTGGAGTTCTTCGGCCACCGCGATGAATCCGGCCAACTGGTCAAACGTAAACATGATGCCTTCCCGGTATCACTCGATGCATATTTGGGCTTAGACATGCATCATAGCCCCTCCCTACACTCGACACAGCGAACCGGCAGTGACGCGGTTCACATGCTTCCGGGGCGCTGGCCCTGACCATCAATGAGGAGTTTCAATGATGCACTTCCCTTCGCGCCGCACCGTACTTGGGGCGGCCTCCGCCGTCACGCTCTTGGCGCTGACGGCCTGCGGCAATGTTGCCGGCGGCAGTTCCGATTCTTCAAAATATCCGAACGGGCCTGTAAACCTCACCGTGGGCCAGGCCGCCGGTGGTAGCACCGACCTGATTGCCCGCGCCATCTCCGAGGGCGCGTCCAAGTCCCTCGGCGCCCCGATGCCTGTGGTGAACAAGCCTGGAGCGAACGGGGCCCTGGCGACCAAGGAAGTGGCCGGCAAACCTGCCGACGGCCAGAACCTCCTGCTGGTCACGGCCTCCCTTGTCACGATCACCCCGCTTGCGGTCACCGCGGATGAGGCCGTCAACATCGACGATCTCGACATCATCGCCGGCCTGTCCCAGGACGACTACGTGCTGGTCGCCAGCAAGGCCTCCGGCTTCAACAGCATCAAGGACCTGACTGGGGCCGGGCGCAACATCACCTTCGGCACCACCGGCGTGGGTACCGGCAGCCAGTTGGCACAGACCGTCCTCTTCAAGCAAGCCGGCGTCAAGGGCACCGATGTTCCGTTCGACAGCGGCAAGCCTGCCCTCACCGCCGTCCTTGGCAATCAGGTCGAAGTGTCCACTATCCAGCTTGGCGAGGCCATGCCGCAGATCCAGGCCGGGAAGGTAGCGCCGCTGCTCGTCTTCTCGGAGGAGCGGAACTCGTTCCTCCCGGAGGTGCCCACGGCCAAGGAGTCCGGTTACGACGTTCCCGTGGCGCAGTATCGCGCTGTCGCCGCTCCCAAGGGGACACCCAAGCACGTAAAGGACAAGCTGCTCGCTGCCATCCAGGAGACCTTCAAGTCCGATTCGTACAAGGAATTCAACAAAAAGAACATGCTGACGCCGAAAGAAATCTCCGGCGAGGAAGTCGTCACCCAGTGGAAGGACTACGCCGCCAAGTACAAGTCGCTGGTGGAGAAGTACGACATCAGCCTCAGCGGGACGAAGTGATCCAAGTGACGATAACCCCTGCAGTGCCCGCCGGAGGGGGACGCCACCCGGCCGCCCCCACCGGCGGGGACGCCCCCGACACTCCTGCCGACGACAATCTGGAGGACCTGACGCCGGAGCAGCTCGCCGCGCAGTGGGAGGACGAAAAGCCTCCCGCCGCCGGGGCGCTCGCCAACACGGCGTCCTCCCTTGTGGTCCTCGGCGTCGGCGCCGGCGCCCTGGTCTTGTCCGTTGTGATGGGCCTGGGGACTCCGGCAGCCCCGCAGCCTGGGCTATGGCCGTTCATGATCAGCTGCGTCATGGTGGTCCTGGGACTCTTCCAGTTGATCATCGGACGGCACAACCGGGACGCGGAGAAGTTCACCCGCATGTCCCTGGCACCCCTCACCGGGCTCGTCACCCTCGCCGCCATGGTGGCGCTGATGCCCGTCATCGGTTTTGAACTTCCCGCCCTGGTCCTATGCGTCATCTGGATGCGCTTTTTGGGCGGCGAAACGTGGCGCTCCACCGTGCTGGTGAGCGCGATCGTCGTGGCGGCGTTCTATGCCATCTTCGTCCTGGCGCTCAACACCTCCATTCCCCACCTCTTCTAGGAGAACCCCGTGGATTTTCTAAATCCCGTGATCAACGGATTCGCCGTTGTCCTGGAGCCGAGCAACCTCCTGTACTGCCTGATCGGCGTCGTCATCGGCATGTTGATCGGTGTCCTGCCCGGCCTGGGGCCGGCGGCAACCATCGCCATCCTGCTGCCGCTGACCTACAACGTGGAACCCGTCACCGCCATCATCATGCTCGCGGGAATCTTCTACGGGGCACAGTACGGCGGCACCATTACCTCCGTGCTCCTCCGGCTTCCCGGCGAAGCATCCTCAGTGGTGACAGTCTTCGACGGCTACCAGATGGCCAAACAGGGCAAGGCCGGCACCGCACTCGGCCTGGCGTCCATCGGCTCGTTCATCGGCGGAACCGCCTCGATCATCGGCCTGACCTTCCTGGCCCCCGTCGTGGCGAGCTTTGCCCTCGACTTCGGCCCGGCAGAATATTCGGCCCTCGCACTGCTCGGCATCCTGTTGGTGGCCACCATCAGCAACGGCGCCAAGACCAAGGCACTCATCGCCGCCGCCGTCGGACTGCTGCTGGCAACGATCGGCCGGGACATCTTCACCGGCGAAAGCCGCTTCACCTTCGGCAACCTGGAGTTGGCCGACGGAATCGACTTTGTACCGATCGCCATGGGCGTCTTCGGCCTGGGTGAAATCCTCTACAACCTCGAGGAGCGGCACCGGGCCGCCAAGGCGCCGTCCAAGGTCACGAACGTCTGGCCTTCACGCACGGACCTCAAGCAGGCCTCCGGCGCGATCACCCGCGGCTCGGTCCTGGGGTTCTTCCTCGGGATTCTGCCCGGCGGGGGCGCCACCATCGCATCGATGGCCTCCTATGCAATGGAGAAGAAGCGCGCAAAGCAGCCGGAACGATTCGGTAAGGGGGCGCCCGAAGGCGTCGCCGGGCCGGAAACGGCAAACAACGCCGCGGCAACGTCATCGTTCATTCCGCTGCTGACCCTCGGAATCCCGGCCAACGCCACCATGGCGCTGATGTTCGGTGCCTTGCTGATCCAGGGCGTGACACCGGGGCCGCAACTGGTGGAGCAGGACCCCGAGCTGTTCTGGGGCGTCGTCAACTCCATGTATATCGGCAACATCCTCCTGCTGATCATGAGCCTGCCGCTCGTGGGAATCTTCGTAAAGATCCTCCGCGTCCGGGCCGCGATCCTGGCCCCGGTCACCGCGCTCATCACACTGCTCGGCGCGTACACCATCAACAACAGCATGTTCGATGTGACGCTCGTCGTGGTGTTTGGGATCGTCGGATACCTGATGAAGAAGTTCGGCTTTGAACCCGGGCCGCTGGTCCTGGCCTTCGTCCTCGGATCCCTGCTGGAGAGCTCGCTGCGCCGTTCACTTCTCGTGTTCGGCGGCGACCCCACGGGCTTCCTCACCCGCCCCATCTCCGCGACGCTGCTCATCGTGTTCGTCCTGGTGGCGGTGCTTCCGGGCATCCGGACCGTGCTGGCCAAACGGAAGACAGTGCCAGTCGGACAACCCGTCATCACGAAAATCAAGGAGAAGGTATGAGCATCATCGTCGGTTTCGTCCCCACCCCGGCAGGGGAAGCCGCGCTGACCGCCGGCATCGCCGAAGCCGTGCTCCGGAAGGAAGACCTGGTCATCGTCAACTCGGCCCGCGAAGGCGCCCTGGTGGACAAGTCGGTGGCCGCGTCCGACATCCTGGAGCAGGCCGGTCGCCGGGCCACGGAGGCCGGCATCAGGGCCACGGTGATCCAACCGCCGTACCGTGAGGACCTCGCCGATGAATTCCTTGACGTCGCCCGCGAGGTGAACGCCTCCCTTATTGTTATTGGCCTGCGGCACCGCTCACAGGTCGGCAAATTCATCCTGGGCAGCCACGCCCAGCGCATCCTCATGCAGGCCGACCGGCCCGTCCTTGCCGTGAAGGCGGACGGAGCCCTCTCCTAGAAAGCTCTCGCTACTCTCAAACAGTGGACGGGCCGGACCCCTATGCGGGGTCCGGCCCGTTTGCTTGAGCGCGGGCGCAGCCACGGGACCATTCCAAAAGTCCTGCACCTCGCGAGAAGGGCGGGAACCTGGCGGGAATGCAGGCCCAGCTGGTCGAACACGACTCGCAACTCGCGCTAGGCATTTCCGGAATTTCACCCGCCGCGGGTGAGGCCCATGCCGGGCCTGATGCAAACAATGGTCATACCCGCCATAGGCAGGGCTGAGGGACAGGGCCGTCCCGGAAACGAGAACGCATCTTTGAGAGCAGGAAAAACAAATGAGTTTCCGGGAAAACTATTGGGATATTTTGACGGAACCAAGAGCCAGGTGCTGGTCGGACGGCGTTCGCGCCTTGAAGTACGTTTAGGCAGCCGTGCGCGGATTCTTCCAGGACGCCGAATCGTTTACCTTGCTCCTGCTGGCGGCCCACATACTGCTCGTGACCGTCGCAGCTGTCCTGGTGTCGATGAATCGCCGCCCATCCTCTGCCATTGCCTGGGTGCTCGCCATAGTTTTCATACCGATCCTTGGTGCCGTCGCGTATTTCTTTGTTGGTTACTCGAAACTGCCCAAGGCACGCAGGGAAAAGCAGCGCGAAGTCAACGCTCTTGTGTTGGCGCGGACTGAAGGCAGCCCGCTCGTTAGCCGCGGGCTTGATTGGCCGGATTGGCTGCATTCGGCCGTGGTGCTGAACAGCAACCTCGGGGCGCTCCCTATGGTCGCCAATAACAGTGCGACCCTGTTGGGCGACTACAACGGAGCTTTCGATGCCATGATCGCTGACATTGATTCGGCCACGAGTTATGTCCACGTTGAGTTTTACATCCTGGTTTTGGACGCAACCACAGAGCCGTATTTTCAGGCGCTGGCCCGGGCGCGACGACGCGGCGTTGACGTGCGGGTTCTGTCCGATCATCTGGCTGGCCTGAAGTTCCCCGGCCGGAAAGAAACCTTGGAGTTCCTCCAGGAGATAGGGGCGGAGTATCGCCCCATGCTGCCGGTGCGGCCGTGGCGTGGCGAATGGCAGAGGCCAGACCTGCGCAATCACCGGAAGATCTGCGTCGTCGATGGCCGCGTGGGATTCACGGGGTCCCAGAACGTCATCGACGCGAGCTACGACACGAAGGCCAACCTGAAGCGCGGGCTCCAGTGGCACGAGTTGATGATGCGCGTTGAGGGACCTGTGGTCCGGGAGCTGGATGCGGTGTTCGCGACGGACTGGTACAGCGAAACGGATGTGATACTGCCCCTGGATTCCAGCGCCATAGGCGTCAGCCATCATTCTGCGCTCGTCGACGCACAGGTCCTGCCCAGTGGCCCCAGCTTCGACAACGACAACAATTTGAAGCTCTACGCGACGCTTATCCACAAAGCTGAGCGTCGCGTCAGCATCGCCAGTCCATACTTTGTCCCGGACGAATCCATCCTGATGGCCATTGTCACGGCAGCCGGGCGGGGGCTAAGCGTCGAGCTCTTTGTTTCCGAGGTGGGGGACCAGAGCATGGTCTATCACGCTCAGCGTTCGTACTACGAAGCACTGCTTCGCGCGGGCGTCAGGATTTATCTTTACCGGTCGCCCAAGGTGCTGCACTCCAAGCACTTCACCATCGATGAGGAGGTTGCGGTGATTGGGTCCAGCAACATGGATGTGCGTTCCTTCAGCCTCAACATGGAGGTATCGGTACTTGTACACGGGCGCGATTTTGTTGACGCAATTCGCGGGATCGAAGACGGGTACCGCGTGGAAAGCCGCGAGCTGGAGCTCGAGGACTGGATCCGGCGGCCCATAGCCCAAAAAGTATTCGACAACCTGGCGCGCCTGACCGCGGCCCTTCAATAGGGAAGAGGTTCAGAGCCGACGGTCAGGTCCGGTTCCTTCCCCTGTCGTCCCCCTGTCGTCGTAGCCCGGGGGGTGTGGCGGCGCACTGTGACGCTAGCCGGGGAGCCTGTATTCCTGGGCCGTGAGGTGCCAGAGGGTTCCGGTGGTGCTGACGATCAGTGTGTAGGTCCCCGGGGCCAGGCTGATGCCGATCGCCCCGGCGCCGGCCTTGGCCAGGGACAGCACGGTGAGGGCCGGTCCTTTCACAGGCTGGAGATAGGCGACGGCTGCCCCGGTGAAGGTGTACTCGATGTGGAGCCTGCCGGTCAGGGTCACGAGCGGGCCCGGGGGTTTCGTGGCGGAGGCCTCCGCGACGGTGACCCATTCCTTCGCCGGGGGCGGCGGGGCCGGATGCAGCAGTGCGTTCATCGCGGCAACTGTGGCGGTGACAGTACCGGTGACGGGGGCGGCGCTGACGCAGACCACCGCGCCGGCGAGGGTGATGACCAGGACAGTCGAGGCCAGGCGCAGGCCGCGGCGCAGGGAGTTGGTCCCGGCCAACGGCATGGATGCCCCGTCGGTGGCGTATTCATTGGTAATCCGGAGCAGGTCAATGAGCCACCAGAGGCCGGCACCGCCCAGGGTCAACAGCTTCAGGGTGCCGGTTACCGGTTTGTGGAGGTAGAACCTGTCGGCGCCGGCGAAGCCCAGGAACAATGCCAGCAGCCACGCTGTGCGCAGCGAACGCATCGGCGGCAGGTCACCGTCGAAGACAAGCCCGTACTGCTCGGTCGGGGGCACATCCCGATTCTGGAACAGCCGCGTCCGGATGTCCACGGTCATCCGGTGTGCGCTTGCGACCTGCACTGGCCCCGGGCCCGGACCCCGACAGCTAACGGTCGGTCCCGCGCTGGGACACTCCAGGCCCAGATCTGCAGCAGGGCGCCGGGGACATTCGTGGGCCAAAGCTCAGGAACGCCGAGTCGCCACCAGAGCTTCCAGTGCGTCGGATAGCTCGTCACGCAGTCGTATCAGGTCCGGGCACGCCTCGGGATCGGCGATTGTGGTGATGGTCAGCGCCCCGGCGTAGGAGAGGACTGCAAAGGCAACGGTTACGTTGCCGCTGATCGCTCCGAGGGGAATGATCCCGGTCACCGGCCTGCCCGCGATCGCCAGGGCCCGTTCGGGCCCCCGCAAGTTAGTGACGAATGTATGGACCAGGTGTTGGTGGTCTATGACGAAGCGGTAGGCGCCAAGGTGCGCCGCGGCCCGGGAGATGGGGCCGATGATTGCAGTGGAGGCCCCGGGAGGCCGCTGCTTGACACTCCTCATTGTTGCGGCAACAGTTGCCACCCGTCCCTTGGCCGGACCGACCGCGGGAACGGTCACCGGGATGATCCCGCTCCGGTTCCCCAGGTAGGTGATTGTCGTGTTGCGGCGTGCCGAAAACAGCACGGAGATGACGAACTCTTCGACGTCTTCGCCCCGTGCCAGCAGCAGGCGGTGCAGGGCCGTCGCGACGGAGGTGAGGATGAGATCGTTGACAGTCGCTCCCTGCAGGTGCGCGGCGGTCCTGACTGCCTCCACGTCGCAGCGGAGGACGGCAAGCGTCCGCTGCGGACCTGTCGGGCGGTTGAGTGAGGTGCGGGCAGCCCGGGGTTTGCCCGTCTGCCGCAGTTCGGAGGCACCGGCGGCTGCGGTCCGCAGTGCGGCCGGCAGTCTGGCCAGTGCGTTGATTCGGCTCCTTGCAGCATCAATGGCCAGGTGCAGCGCCGAGTACGTAATCTCTGGCTCCCGGCGACCATCCCATCCGTCCTCCGCGGCGGCCAGGGCCTCCAGGACGGCGAGACCTCCAATTCCGTCTGTGAGGACATGATGAAAGACGAAAACAAGCGCTGACTGCTCCGGGCTCACGCCGGTGATGAGCTTGGCTGACCAGAGAGGACGGTCGCGGGACAGCGGCGCTGCGAGCATTTCGGCTGCAATGCTGAGCACGGCTTCCTCGCCGCCGGCCGGACAGGCGATCACGCCCAGGTGGTGTGCTGGATCAAAGCCGGAATCCTCCGCCCAAATGGGCCGCCCGCAGCCGAAGGGGACGGAGACCAGCCGTTGACGCAGCCGGGGGACGGCGCCGAGCCGAAGCGCCAGTGATTCCTGGAGGTTAACCGGATCGTCGCCGCTTTCCGCGCTGAGCATGAGGATGGCCCCGACTTGCATTGGCGCCGAACCAATATCGGCGTCCAGTGACATCATGTCCTCGGCACTCACCCGGTCAACATGTTGAATTGGCGTCATTTGTGGCCCCCGGAACCAAGTCGCTGAATTCCCTGGGCTCCATGGTGGGAAGAAGACAGGGACGCACACCGGCACCTGGCATGCCCGGGCAGGCTGGCGGGCGGCGGGGCCGGCCTTGAAACCCGCGAGTTGCGGAGCAGGCATCGCCTGCCGCCCGACGTGGTCGTCATGTCCTCACTGTTGGGTCTTTGGTGCCCGGACGCTAGGGCAGAACGTCCCACTCGACCGCCATGGCCGGGCGGCCACCAGCGGGGCTGAATGATGTGGAGCAACGACGGCGGCACGTTCCCGCCGCTAGGACGCCTTCGCGCTGGTGGTACCGGGGCCGGCGTTGACTGCTGCCGCCACCAGGCGGTCGAAGCTGGCGGTTCCGTTCTCCGGAGGCACAACCGTGAAGACCGCAACCCATTTCCCGGGGGCATGTTTTTCCAGTGTTGACGCCCGGGCCACATGCAGGTTCAGCCCGGGTACGCCGCTGACAAGGAGCGGAAGCTGCTCGCCGGTCTTGGTCATGTGCCGGAATTGCCTGACCGACAATTGGTCACCCGGGCTGCTCGTGACCTCGGCGAGGGTGTCATTGATCCTCTTAGTCAGCCCCCGCAGGAAGCGCTGCTGGGCCATGACGGTGCGCACCGTCAGAAGCGCGGCGAAGAAGAGGGTGAACAAAACCAGGGCACCGAAGCTTCTGAGGAAGGGCAGAAAGATCATCAGGAACAGGCACAGGATCAGCCCCAAAATACTCGACATGATGAACTTGAAGACGGGGTTTTCGCCCGGTTTCTTTGACCAGCGAACGAGGGCGACGATGTCCTTCCGGGGCTGATCGCGCCGTGAAATTTCCATGATTAGTACCCCTTCACTTCCATGAGCGCTTCGGCCAGGATGATTGCCTCGCGGGCTTCCTTGAGATCGCCCAGCAACCCCATATCGGGAATGGCTCCTGTGGCCGCGGTGGAGCCGGCGATTTCGGAAAAGATGCTGCTCAACTTTTCGCGGTCCTGTGACAGCATCCGGGACGACGTCAGCTTAATTCTGCTCAGCTCAAGCTCCAGCAGTGACTTGTCGATGGCCTCACGGCGCCCTTGCATGACCGCCAGCTTCTCGGTGACACGCTGGACACGGCCGCGGAGCATTGATTCCATCTTTCCTGCCACGACGTGGAGCTCGCACAGCGCGGTGTAGGACTGCGGGGACCCGGAGTGAACGGCGAGCTGCTCACTGACGTAATGGCGCCGTCGTTCCCATTTCCGGACGGCGGACTCAGATGGTCCCAAGAGAAGGGAAACGGCTGCCAGTGCTTTGTCCAGCGACGCGGCCCGGGTGCTCAGGCTGCTGGTGGCGGCGTCCAGCCTCGACAGGAACGCATCGTAATTGTCGTGGGGCTGGGCGCTATCGGGATTCATGAGCCACCCGCGCGCGGTGGCGCGATTCCCCTCGCCGGAAAATTGGCCCCGTCTCCCATGGCAAGAGGATAGAGGCTCCAAGCCCGATGGCATAGAGTGCGCTTTTGGATCCAGAGCATTTCGGGCCAGTGTCAGCGGCACAACGCACCATTGACACCGGGGAAGCACGGCGTGCGGGTCGTAGGAGGCGTGCGGCTCGCGAAGGGCGACCGGGTCATGGACTCCGGCGGCGCCGGGAAGGGGGCGGTGGGGTAGTAACGGGCGACCGCCAGCATGTAGTTCGCCCACTGCGGGCCGGCGAGCATGTATCCGTCGATGGCCTTGTAGAACTTGCCGTTGACGGTGATGTTCTGTCCGGGCCGCTTCTGGCCCTCCAGGGCGTCGCCGAAGAAGGAGGCCGTCGCGAGGCCGCTTGTGTAGCCCACGACCCAGGTGGCGCCGTTGGTGTTGGACGTGCCTGTCTTGGCCGCGACGGGGAACCGCTCCTGGACCTTGGGCTTGATGTAAACGCCGGACCCGCGTTTGAGCACGTCCTGCAGCACGGCGTTCACCCCGCGGGCGACCTCGGGTTTGATCGCCTTGTGACAGGAGCTGGTCTCGGCCGGCAGTTTCTGTCCCGCCGCGTCGTTCACTGCCGAAATGGCAATCGGCGTGCAGTAGGTTCCGTCGTTGGCGAAGGTGGCAAACGCGTTGGCCAGATGGAGAGGCGCCACGCCGATGGCGCCCAGCAGATTGCCCAGCTGGTGCATGTTGATTTGGGCGTTGTCCACGCCGCTGTGGAGCCCGGCGGCATCGACCATCTTCTGGATGCCGCAGAAGTCGAGTTGCGCGGCCT
>NZ_FUZD01000024.1:0-60969 GCF_900168135.1 Arthrobacter sp. 49Tsu3.1M3 | reverse complement strand
GGTCCAGCCGGTACGCGGCGGCCCGGGCCGCCGCGGTCAGGGACCGGTCACCGGCCCCGGCGAACGTCCCGGTGTCGGCGGCGAGTTCGGCGTCGACGGCGGCCCGGTCGGCGGCGGCCAGGCAGGAGGTTTCGCGCACGAGCAGGGTGGCGCGCCATTCGTTGAGCTGCCCGGTCTGCAGGGCGGTGAGGGTGTGGGGCATTTCGGTCACGAGGGCTTTGGCCAGGCCGAGGAGCCGGCCGCCTCTGGCGGGGGATTCGCGCCGGGCCAGGGTGATCTGCGCGCCGACCCCGGCGCCGAGCTTCTCCGCGGGCACCCCGGCGGCCTGTTCGCGGCGCTGGGACAGATCCAGTGCGACGGCGAGCCAGGCCTGTTCCGCGGCCGCGGCGGATTTCTGGTCTTCCAGTTCCCGGATCCGGTCGATGATCCGGGCACTGTCCGCGGCCGCAGGGACGGCGGCCAGCGGCCCGCCGCAGCGGCGGCGGCGAAGGATCGGGCGCGGCCGAGGCCGCCGTCGCCGTGTCCCGCCGGAACCGCGTCGGGCCCCTGATTGCCGTCCATGAATCCAGTCTCCTTCGGGGGTCGGACATTAATAGGGGTAACCAGACGGAGGTCGCTAGGTCAGCGGGGTTGGGGAGTCGTCGGCGGTTGTGGAGATGCGACCGCGAGTTCCCGGCGTCCGAAGACCCCCATTCGGTCGCCCGGCCCCTGTCTCAAAAACGGGCGCGGGTCCATCATGGGAGAGGGCGTTAGCGCTGCGCCCCAAGCAGAACCGGGCGGAGGATTGTCCATGAACCAGAGGGAATCTATCGCGACGAGGATCAGCTCGCTGCCTTCGGACCGCCGCTCGTTACTCAAAGCGGTCGGCGTCGGCGCCGCGGGTATAGCGTGCATGCCGCTGCTGGCCGCCTGCACGGCCCAAGGTGCCCCCGCGGGCGCCGGAAGCAGTGCCTCTGGCGCCTCCGGTACGCCGTCGGCGTCTCTGCTTCCGGCGCCGGAACCGCAGGTCAAACCGCTCCTGGACCAACAGAAGGTCAACGCGGCCTTGGCCAAGCTGGACGGGATGGTCCAGGGCGTGATGGAGAGTACCGGTGTTCCCGGCGTCGCCGTGGCCGTGGTCTACCAAGACCAAATGGTGTACGCCAAGGGCTTCGGCGTGCGGGAATCGGGCAGGCCCGAGACAGTGGATGCGGATACCGTTTTTCAATTGGCCTCGGTGTCGAAGCCCTTGGCCTCCACGGTGGCGGCCGTGGCCGTGGGCCGCAAGGCCATCTCCTGGACGGAACCGGTGATCAACCACACCCCCGGCTTCGACCTGAAGGACCCCTACGTCACGCGGAACGCCACAGCGGCCGACCTGTTGTCACATCAAGGCGGCCTCAGCACGGGGGCGGGCGATCTGTTGGAAGATCTTGGATTCGACCAGTCCTACATTCTCAGCCACCTCAACCAGCAGCCGCTGGACTCATTCCGTTCGAGCTACAACTACAGCAACTTCGGCTACACGGCTGGTGCACAGGCTGTCGCCGATGCCATGAACAAGCCCTGGGCAGACCTCGCCGAAGAAGTCTTGTTCAAGCCTTTGGGCATGTCATCCACGAGCTATCGCCACGCGGACTACCAAAAGGCGACGAACAAGGCTCTGATCCACGTCCCCGCCGGTAATAAGACCTGGGTGGCCAAGTACACCCGGGATGCCGACGCCGAAGCACCCGCCGGCGGGGCCAGCTCCTCCGTGCGCGACCTGGCCCGCTGGATCCGCCTGCAGCTCGCCAACGGCAGCTTTGAGGGAAGCGAGGTTATCGACCCGGACGCGCTGGGCGTCACGCATGTCCCGCACGCCGTCTCGGGCCCACCGGCGACGCCGGGCGCCCGCACCCGCTTCTACGGCTTGGGCTGGAACGTCTCCTACGACGACCACGCCCGGCTCATGCTTGGGCACTCGGGAGCCTTCAACCTTGGTGCCGCGACCGCCGTCTCACTGCTCCCCGGCGAGCAGCTGGGCATTGTGGCCCTGACCAATGGCCGGCCGCAGGGCATCCCCGAAGCCATCTGCGCCGCATTCCTGGACACGGCCCAGAACGGCGCCCCGACAGTGGACTGGATCGGATTCACCTCGGGGGTCTTCCAGAAGATCGATGAGGCGGAGAAGCCCAAAGTCGACTACTCCAAGGCGCCGGCCCAGGCCAAACCGGCGCAGGGCAACGATTTCTACGTCGGCAGTTACGCGAACTCCTACTACGGCCCGCTCACCGTCGCGGTGGAGAGCGGCGTGCTGACCCTTGAGCTGGGCCCTGCCGGCAGGACCACCAAGTTCCCGCTCACTCATTTCGACGGCGACACCTTCAGCTTTGAATCCATCGGCGAGAACGCCAACGGTCTTGCCGGGGCCATCTTCGCCCCCGGCGCGAGCGCCCCTGGCGGGCGCGCCGCGGCCGGAGGCGGCAAGGCTTCGAGCGTCAGGCTTGATTTCTACGATCAGACCGGGCTGGGCACCTTCACCCGCGGCTGAGCCCGGACTTCAGAGAGTGAGCTTCTTCCGTAAGCTTCAAAGGAACGCCGCGAGCCCCGATCCAAGGAACCCATGCCCATCAACACACAGTCGCTGAAACAGGATGGCTTCACCGGTTTCCGTCCGCTCCAAGACCTTGACATCAACCGGATCCCGCAGAAGCCCGGGATCTTCGCGGTACTGCGGCCCGAGGGCTTCCGGCCCCAGTTCCTGGCCAGGAGCACCGCCGGCATCTTCAAGAAGAAGAACCCCAGCCTCAAGACGGAAGCTCTCGACGCCGAATGGGTGGACGGCGCCGATGTCCTCTTTGTAGGCAAAGCCGGCCCCGGAAGCAAGGGCAACCGCGGACTGCGCCGGCAAATCCAGGAATTCGTCGACTTCGGCGAGGGCAAGCCGCCGGGCCACTGGGACGGCCGGCTCATCTGGCAGCTCGCCGCGCCCGGGTCCCTGATCATCGCGTGGAAAGAGTTGCCCGTTGAGCAACTCAACGCGGCCGAAGCCCGGTACCATGCCGCATTCGTCGAAGAGTACGGCCGCCTGCCGTACGCCAACTTGGTCCAGGCGCGCGTCAAAGGTGCTTAGCCGCCGTACGTGAACCGTCCCGCCACTAACGTGGCGGCCACCGGCATCGCCGCAAACTCCGCGTCCGACACGGTCAGCGGGTCGCCGTCGAGCACTGCAATATCGGCGGGGTCCCCGACCCGGAGACGGCCGCGACCGCGGGTCGAGGCCGTGAGGGCCTCCTGCCGCGTGAGGGCCTGCTCGGGATGCCACGGTCCGCGGCCATCCAGCCGGGCCCGCGCCGCGGCCGCGGACATGGCAATCCACGGATCCAGCGGAGCTACAGGTGCGTCCGAGCCCAGGGCGAGAGTTGCACCGGCGGCCAGCAATGAACGGAGCGGGAAGGACCGGTCCGTGCGCCCCGGCCAGTTGGCCTCGGCGGCGTCCCGGTCATCGAGGGCATGCGCAGGCTGGACGCTCGCGGTCACGCCCAATAGGCCGAAGCGGGCGAAATCCTCGCTCCGGACAAACTGGGCATGCTCCACCCGTCCGCCGATGCCCGCCGCCTCAAACGCATCCAAGGCGATTTGGTTGGCCGCGTCGCCGATCGCGTGGACCGCCGGCACAAAACCCACCTGCCGCGCCCGGACCAGCAGGGCGAGCAGCTCCGCCTCGCTCACGGTCAGCAGCCCGTGGCCGCCGTTCGGATACGGGTCAACGCAGTAGGCTGTGCGGGTATTGAGTGAGCCATCGATCAGCACCTTCAAGGGGCCCACGCTCAGGAGCGCGCCTGCGCCGGCCACCGCCAAACCTGTCCGCAGTCCCTCGGCCACGGCCCGGTCCAGATCCTGCGGATAGACGCCCGCCTCAACCCGCAGGGCCGCGAAGCCGCCGGAGATCCTCCGCAGCCAGGCGTCGGGGTTCCACGTCATCTCGAAGTCCACGATCCCGACCACGCCCCGCGCGGCCGCAGCCTGACCTGCCTGCCGGACCCATGGGTCCACCACCGCATCCGGTAGCTGGCCGAGCTCCCGGGTCAGGTCGAACGCCGGTTCTTCCCGGAGCAGCCCGCCCGCATCCACCGGCACGCCGTACTGTTGGGCCGCTGCGGAGTTGAGCCAGACACTGTGGAGGTCGTGGCTGATCAGCGCCGTCGGCCGGCCGCGCGTCACGCCGTCCAGGAGGTCCAGGCTGGGCAGGTCCGGCCAGATGGCATCGCGGAAACCGACGCCCACCAGCGTCTGGACGGGACCCGGAGCGCCGGCGCCGTTTCCGGCCCCGGCGATATGGGCCCCGACGACGGCGGCTGCCTCGCGCGCCGAGCCGGCACCCGAGAGGTCAAGCCGGTTGGAGGCCAGCGCCCACTGCGTCATATGGACGTGCTCGTCCCACAGCCCAGGAATGACGTAGCGGCCCTCCAGATCCACCACCCGGGTTGCAGCGGGGAGCGCACCCGAGTCCCGGCGCGACGGGATGATCGCCGACACCACCCCGGCGCGAAGATGAACGTCGAGGCATATTTCCTCCCCGGGGTGCCGCACGGAGGCAAGCACGAGGTCCGGGGGTCGGCGGGCATCGAGCGGATCAGACATAGAACAAGGCTAGGCGGGCGACGCCGCAGGACCCAAAAGGCGCACACGGGACTTTCGCCCCTTACCTCAGCCACGAGCGCCCCCCAAGCTGAATTGTGTGGGGCGGTTGCTGCACGGCCAGTTGGGGGCCGTGTTGAGCGAATAACCACTTCACGCAATACGGCACGGGTCTCACCGCGAATTGGGGAAGGAAATGGCGTTTTGCACTTTCCGGCTTCAGCAGGAAAAGGCAGGAGACCACGGCCACATGAGTATCCATCACCATTCGGGGGACCCCAAACTCAAGGTGCTCATCCGCCTGAACGCCGACGATGAAACAGCTCGAATCGACGTGCATGGTGTGGTGACCGTAGCCAACGTGCGGGCACTGTATGTCGTTTGCCGCCGCGTCACGAGCAAGCTCCCCGCGTTCGAACTCGTGCTCGACCTCGCCCACGCCCGGGTCTCGGCCGCCGCGATCGAGGAACTCCGTGAGCGTGCCCGCGCCTCGTTGCTGTATTCGGGGATCGACGGCACGGAGACTCCCTGCCGTCTGCGCCTCGTGGACCCGCTGGTCATCCTCAAAACCAAGGAGCACGTATGAAAGCCCTCGTCTATGGCGGTCCCGGGGAGAAATCGTGGACCGAGGTCCCCGATCCCACAATCCAGAATCCCAGCGATGTGATCGTCAAAGTGGACACGACCACCATCTGTGGGACCGATCTGCACATCCTCAAAGGCGACGTCCCCGCGGTGACCAAGGGCCGCATCCTGGGCCACGAAGGGGTCGGCACCATCACGGAGATCGGCGCCTCCGTGACCAGCCTCAAGGTCGGGGACCGCGTCATCATTTCGTGCATCAAGTCCTGCGGGCACTGCGCCAACTGCAAGACAGGTCTGTATTCCCACTGCCTTGGGGAGGAGGGAACCTCCGGCATCGGCTGGGTTTTCGGACATCTGATCGACGGCACCCAGGCCGAGTTCGTCCGCGTACCCTACGCAGAGAACTCCCTGCATCTCTTGCCTGAGGGAGTCAGCGACCAGCAGGCCGTCATGCTCTCCGACATCCTGCCCACCGGCTTTGAGATCGGCGTGCAGTACGGCCGGGTCAAGCCCGGCGACACTGTTGCCGTCATCGGCGCGGGCCCCGTGGGACTTGCCGCGATCTCCACCGCCGGACTCTACGGCGCCGCCACGATCATCGCCGTCGACCTCGACGCGAACCGGCTCGAGAAATCCCGCGAATTCGGAGCCACCGATGTGGTCCTCTCATCCGATGCCGACTGGAAGGAGCAGCTCATGCTCCTGACCGACGGGCAGGGCGTGGACGTGGCGATCGAGGCCGTGGGTGTCCCGGCGACCTTCACGATGTGCACCGACATCGTGCGTCCCGGCGGCACCGTGGCCAACGTGGGCGTGCACGGCAAAGCCGTGGAACTGCACGTCGAGGACCTCTGGATCCGGAACATCAACATCAGCATGGGCCTGGTGAACACCAACACCACCCCCATGCTGCTCAAGCTCGTGGCACAGCAAAAGATCCCCGCGGACAGTTTCGCCACCCACCACTTCACCTTTGACGAGTTCATGGAGGCATACGACACTTTCGCCCGCGCCGCGGAGACGAAGGCCCTCAAAGTTGTAATCACGGCATGAAAGCGTTCGTTGTCCTCCGCGCCGGCAGTGCCGGCGCGATCGACGAAGCCAAGCCGTTCGTGATCTCGCTCGGGCGGTAGCGGCCCGGGCCGCCAGCTTCCGGAAGCCACGCCCGGCCGGGCGTGGCAAACGGACCATCTGAAAGGACGGCGGCCATGAAGGCAGGCCGGATTGTCATGCTGGTGATCGGCTCGCTGTGCGCGCTGGTCGGTTTGGGACTGCTGACGGGCGCTGGCTTTGCGGGCTGGGTCAACTACCAGCAACGTGACGGCAGGTACTTCATCACTCCGTCGGCGCCTTTCTCGGGCAACTCCTACGCGCTGACGACCCCCCGGCTGGACCTCATGACCGGCGGCGGCGTGGACGACGGCGTTCCAATGGACATTGCGGGCAGTGTGCTGCTCCGCGGTTCCTCCACCGATCCCGGCAAGGAAATCTTCATCGGGATTGCGCCGCGGGCCGACGTCGCGACATACCTGGCCGGTGTCCGGCGCACCGAAATCGTCGACGTCAGGTTCAACCCCTTCCGTGCGCAGTACCGCGAAGTGGCCGGCTCCCAGATCCCGTCCAATCCGGCGCAGCAGACCTTCTGGGCCGCGACTGCCACAGGCCCGGGGGAACAGGAACTGACCTGGAACCTCCGCTCCGGATCCTGGGCAGTGGTGGTCATGAATGCCGACGCGACCTCTCCGGTGAGCGTGAATCTGCAGGCAGGGGCACGGACAGATCTGCTCCTGCCGGTGTTCATCGGCCTGCTGATCGGCGGACTAGTGATGCTGCTGATCGGCGTGCCGCTGATAGTGCTGGGCGCCGTTGGACTCGGCCGTGGCAGCCCCGGCCAAGGCGGGACGGGCAGCGGTGTCCCTCCCGGCCACTTGCCGGCCCAGCCCGGCCAGCCGTATCCCGCGGGTCCCTACCCGCCCAGGGCCACGCCCGGCCGGCAGAACAGTGCGGCCCCGCCGGGTGCCGTGGCGGCCTACGCTGCCCCGCCGGGGAGTCCGTATCCGATGGCTCCGGGTGCTACGACCCCATATGTGTACCCAGCCCGCCTCCACGGCTACCTCGACCCGAACCTGTCACGGTGGATGTGGCTCGTGAAGTGGTTCCTGGCCATCCCGCACTTGATCGTCCTGTTTATCCTCTGGTTCGCCTTCGGAGTGGTCACGATCGTGGCGTGGTTCGCGATCCTGTTCACAGGACGCTACCCGCGCTCGCTGTTTAATTTCAGTGTCGGCGTGATCCGCTGGAACTGGCGTGTGGCCTTCTACGCCTTCAGCGCGATCGGCACGGACGCCTATCCCCCCTTCACCCTGGCCCGCACCGATTACCCGGCGGATTTCGACGTCGACTATCCCGAAAGGCTGTCCCGCGGCCTGGTGCTGGTGAAATCGTGGCTGCTGGCCATTCCACACCTGCTGCTTATCAGCCTGCTGACGGGGACCGCGAGGACGTGGGAGTACCGGGACGGCGAGTGGGTGCAGCAAAGTGTGGGCATCTCTCTTTTGGGGCTGCTGGTCCTCATCGCCGGCGTGATCCTGTTGTTCACGGGCCAGTACCAGCGGGGACTCTTCGACCTCCTGCTCGGCCTGAACCGCTGGATCTACCGCGTCATCGCCTACGTTGCCCTCATGCGGGACGAATATCCGCCGTTCCACCTTGATATGGGTCCGGTCGATCCGGCCGAACTGCCGGTGCCTGCATACGCCGGACCCGCGCTCGGAACCGGAGGACCCGCCCCCGGGCCCGTTGGGCCTGGACCAGCCACCGGACCCGGAGGGCTGCCCAGAAGCTGATGCCGCGCTGCGCCCGGTCCTCTTGCCACCCGCCCTCCGCAAGAACATAGTTGAGGGAATTCACGTACTCCGCGGCACTAGGCAGGCGACCATGGTGAACATCGGGATTCCGGAAAACGGCGTGCTTCACGGCAAGACCGCCCTGATCTACGGCGGCGGCGGGGCGGTCGGCGGGGCGGTGGCAAGGGCTTTAGCGGCCGACGGCGCCACAGTGCACATTGCCGGAAGGACGGAATCGCGGCTGGAAAAAGTAGCCAATGACATTCGCGAGGCAGGCGGCACAGCCGAAACCGCCGTCGTCGACGCCCTGGACGAAGAGCAGGTGGATGCCTTCGTAAGCCGGGTGGCGAAGAAGAGCAAGAGGATCGACATCTCCTTCAACGTGATTTCATTCGGCGACGTCCAGCAGCCACTCATGGAGATTGATGTGGATGACTTCACCCAGCCCATCACCCTGGCTGCGCGGACGCACTTCCTGACCACCCGCGCGGCCGCCGCCTACATGGTCAAGCAACGCTCCGGCGTCGTGCTCATGTTCGGCGGCTCGGGCCCGCAGACGATCCCCGGCCTGGGGGGTTTCAAGGTGGCGCTCGACGCGATGGAAGGACTGCGCCGGCAGTGGGCCCTGGAACTGGGAAAACACGGCATCAGGGTGGTCACCATGGTCACCGGCGGCATTATCGAAACCATCCCGTGGCAGGCCGAGGGCCGCGACGAGATCGTGGTGGAGATTGCCAGGGCTGCGCATTTGAACCGGACGGCCACGCTGACGGACGTCGGTAACGTGGCCTCCTTCATCGTCTCGGACAAGGCGGCGGCCATCACGGACGCGACCGTCAACATCTCCGCCGGCGCGATCGTGGACTACTGAGGCCGGTCAGGCCACCAGGTTGGCTGCGGCGACGTCCATGTGTTCGAGGACAGTCGTGCGGGCCAGTGTCGCGTTGCCGGTCTCGATCGCGGCGACGATGTCGTGGTGCCGGTCCACGCTCATGTTCTTGACGGCCCTCTCGATCCCGGCAAACATGATGGACATCCGAATGGAGCCCTCAAGAGACTCCCAGGAGTGCAGCAGGGTCTCGTTTCCGGTGAGCCGGCACAGTGTTCGGTGGAACTCCAGATCGGATTCAATCCGTTCCTCCAGGCTGGCCTCGGCGGCCGCGGCCATGGCATCGACGGCCGAGCGCAGGGATGCAATCACGGAGGTCCGGTCCGGCAACTCACACAGTGTCCGGACCGCAAGCGATTCGAGCGCAGCCCGGACAGCGAAGATGTCCCGGATTTCCTTGCCGTCCAGGTGCCGCACAGACAGCCGGCCCCGCGGTCCGGCCGACAGCAGTCCTTCTTGCTCCAGCTGACGCAGTGCCTCGCGCAGTGTTCCGCGACTGATCTGGAGCATGTCGGAGAGCTCGGTCTCCACCAGATGCCGCCCTGGCTCCAGCTCTCCGCTCGTGATGGCCGTGCGCAGGGCGGATAGCGCCTGCTCGCGGAGGCTCTTCTTTTCCAGTCCGAGAAGCGGGGCTGTTGCTCCGGCCATCGTTAGTCCTCACGCTCAGCGGTCAACTTTTTGTCAGCGGTCAACTGTTTCAGTGGTCAACTGTTTACAGTTGGTGTGTTAACAGTTGATGGTACGGCATGGGCGGAGCCGGCGACTGCCGGCCCCGCGCCATCGTCAGCCAAGTTCGGCGAGCACCTTGGCTACGACCCTCTGCACCGAGAGGCCGTAGCGTTCGTGCAGGGTGGGCAGTGCGCCCGCGTCCAGGAATTCGTCCGGCAGCGCCACCGGCACCACCCGTTTGCCCAGCCCCGCGGTGACCACGGCCGAGGCCACGGTCTCGAACAAGCCCCCCACCACACTGTGGTTCTCCAGCGTGACCGCGAGTCGGTCGGTGTTCAGCTCGGCGAGGACCGTCGCGGTGTCGAACGGCTTGATGGTGGGCGCGTGGACGACCGCGACATCCACGTGGTGCGCTGCCAGGGCCTCGGCCGCCTGGAGGGCCCGCATGGTCATGAGCCCGCTGGAGATGAAGACGACGTCACGGCCGCCGCGCAGGACTTTCGCCTTGCCGAGTTCGAACGTGTAGTCGTACTCGTCCAGCACGGTGGGGACGTTGCCGCGCAGCAGACGCAAGTATGTGGGCCCCTCGCTGGCCGCCAACTGCGGGACCGCCTGCTCGATGTCCAGCGAGTCGCAGGGATCCACGATGGTCAGGTTGGGCATCCCGCGGAAGATCGCCATGTCCTCGGTCGCCTGGTGGCTTGGACCGTACCCGGTGGTCAGCCCCGGGAGCCCGCCGACGATATTGACGTTGAGGTTTGGCTCGGCGGCATCCAGGCACAGGAAATCGTAGGCGCGCCGGGCAGCGAACACCGAGTACGTCGAGGCGAACGGGACAAGTCCGATCTCAGCCAGGCCGGCAGCGGCGCCGAAGAGCAGCTGTTCGGCCATGCCCATCTGGAAGAAGCGTTCCGGGAAGGCCTGGGCGAAAATGTGCATGTCCGTGTACTTGCCCAGGTCCGCGGTCAGTCCCACGATCTTGTCATTCTCCTGCGCGGCCTTGACCAGGGCATGCCCGAACGGCGCGGACGCGGTCTTCTGACCCGGGTCCGCGAAGGAGGCGATCATGGCCGAGGTCTTCAGCTTCGGTGTTGTTGCGGTACTCATCGTGCGGCCTTTCCTTCGAAACCTGTGGTCAGCTGCTCGCGGCAGAGCTGCCATTCGTGTTCTTCGATGCGCATGAAGTGGGCTTTTTCGCGGTCCTCGAGCAGCGGCACGCCCCGGCCCACCTTCGTGTCGCAGAGGATCACGGAGGGACGTCCGACGGCGGCCGCCTGGGCGGCTGCGTTGTCGAACGCGGCCAGCAGCGCGCCGACGTCGTTCCCGTTCACGCGCTGGGCGTACCAGCCAAACGCCTGCCACTTTTCGGTGACGGGCTCGGTGCGCAGCACGGTGTCGGTCTTGCCGTCGGCCTGCAGGGCGTTGATGTCCACCATGGCGGTGAGGTTGCCGAGCCGGTGGTGGTGGGCGCCCATCGCGGCCTCCCACGTGGAGCCCTCGTCGAGTTCGCCGTCGGAGAGGAAGTTATAGACCCGGGAACCCGAACCCTGGTAGCGCAGACCCAGGGCGGCGCCGACGGCGATCGAGAGGCCGTGGCCGAGGGAGCCGCCGGAAATCTCCATGCCCGGGGTGTAGGTGGACATCCCAGACATCGGCAGCCGGGAGTCGTCCGAGCCGTAGGTCTCCAGTTCCTTGACCGGGATGATTCCGGCCTCGGCGAGAGCCGCGTAGTGGCCGATCGCGTAGTGGCCAGTGGAGAGCAGGAACCGATCGCGGTCCTCCCACTCAGGATCCTCGGCCCGGAACCGGAGCTGGTCTGCGTAAACCGCGGCGAGCATATCGGCCGCGCCGAGGGCCTGGCCCACGTAGCCTTGGCCCTGGACTTCGCCCATGTTCAGGGCATGGCGGCGGATCCGGTAGGCGGCTCCTTCGACCCGTGCCAGGCGTTCTGCCTCGACGTCGGAGGCTTTGCCTCGGGTGGTTATTTCCTGTGTTGAAACCACGATTCTGCCTTTCAAATATGACGTGACGAGCTGCTGCGGGAGGCCTTCGACGGCTTCCGGGGCGGTGCGTTTCTACGCGCTCACATGGGTGGGGGTGCTTTTGGTGGCCTGATCCGCGAGTTCACGTTCGCGCTTGCCCCAGGTTTCACGGGTGGCGACGGCGGCCCACAGGCCGATGGCGGCGTAGGTGCCGAAGAGCAGTGCCGGTCCCATCCAGCCGAAGCTGACGAAGAGCAATGTGGTGATGAACGGGGTGAACCCTGAGACCATGGCCGAGATCTGGTAGGCCAGCGAGGCTCCGGAGGCGCGGGTCTTGGCCTGGAACAGCTCCGGGAACCACGGGCCCTGGGCGCCGGCCAGGGAGTTCTGGCAGACGGCGTAGGAGATCACGAGAGTGGCGATGATGAAGATGAACAGTCCGGTGTTGACCAGCAGGAACATCGGCACCGCGAAGGCCACGGCGAAGGCGCAGGACCAGATGTAGAGCGGGCGCCGGCCGATCCTGTCCGTCAGCCGTGCCCAGGCCTGGGTGGCGAAGATGCCGATTGCGGAGGCGATGCACAAGGCCACGAGCGTCTGGGACTTGTCGGCCAGGTGCTGGCTGTTCAGGTAGGAAATCATGTACGTGATGGACACGGCGTAGCCGGCGGTCTCGGCGATGCGCAGGCCGATGCCCTTGACGATGTTGCGCCAGTCGGTCTTCAGGACCTCTGTGATGGGCGACTTGACGATGTCGCCACTGTCCTTGACCTCGTCGAAGACGGGGGATTCGGGGACCTTGGAGCGGATGATCAGGCCGACAACGACCAGCACGATGCTGGCGAGGAAGGGAATGCGCCAGGCAAGTTCGCCGCCGAGCTGGACACTGAAGAGGAACACGAGGTTGGCCAGCAACAGCCCGACCGGGAAGCCGGCCTGAACCATGCCGGTGTACTTTCCCTTCGATTTCCAGGGTGCGTGTTCGTAGCTCATGAGGATGGCGCCGCCCCACTCTGCGCCGAAGGCCAGACCCTGGATGATGCGGACGAACACCAGCAGAGCCGGAGCCAACAGACCCACCTGGGCGTAGGTGGGGAGCAGGCCGATGACGAAAGTGGCGATGCCCATGAGGATCAGGGAGGCCACCAGGACCGGCTTGCGGCCGACCTTGTCCCCGAGGTGCCCGCCGATGATGCCGCCGATCGGGCGGGCCGCGAAGCCGACACCCAGGGTGGCGAAGGCAGCCAGGGTTCCGGTCACGGGATCGCCGGTGGGGAAGAAGGCCGTACCGAAGTACAGGGCAGCCGCCGTGCCGAAGCCGATGAAGTCATAGGTTTCGATGACGGCGCCGACGCTGGAGCCGAGCGCGACCCGTTTCGCTTCCCTGGTGCCGTGCACTGGGCCCCGCATGGTCAGAGCTTCGTTGCTCATGTCAATCCCTTTCGAAGAGAGCTGCCGACGCTTCCGCACCGACACTGTCGACTGTTAACAGATGATACGCCAGTGTGACCCGCGCCATAAGGCAATGTCAACAGTCAACTTTAAAGGTTGACTGTTGACAGTCGAATTTTATAGTGTGGTCCATATCACCACCGCCTCCGGGCGCGACCAGAGGATCAACGACGATGTTCAATTCCCGACTCGGCTGCTCGTCTATCAGCTTCCGCCACCAGAGCCTGCCAGAGGCCCTGCGCACCATCGAGGGCCTCGGCTTCGAGGAAATAGATCTCGGTGCCCTACCCGGAGTGTGCGACCACGTTCCTTACGACCTCGACGCCGATGCCGTCGCCGCCGTCACGGCCGAGGTGCTCGCCTCCGGGCTGCGGGTCCGGTCGGTTAACGGGGACATCGGGGACCTGAACGCCTTGCTCGACGCCGACGCACAGTCGGCACGGAACCGGCACCTTGACGCGCTGCTCACCCTGGCAGCCGGTACGGGCGCCAAGGCGCTGGTCCTGCCCTGCGGCGCCCTCGGCCACGACCCGGTCCGGAGCCTCGACGAAGACCTGGACGCCATTGCCGCGCAGCTCACGGCCGCCAAGCGGCGGGCCGACGTGTTCGGCGTCGAGCTCTGGACCGAGTCCCTGCACTTCCTCAGGTTCTGCTGGAACCTTGAGCGCGCGGAACAGCTGGCCGGGCGGCTGGCCGGTTCCGGGGTCGGGATCGTCATGGACTTCAGCCATATCGTGGCCGCCGGCGAGGATCCGTTGGACTACCTCAGGCGCCATCAGGGCCGGATCGCCCACGTCCACTTGCGCGATGCCGTGCCGGGGAACATCAACCTCAGCATCGGCAACGGCCAGGCCGATTTCGCGGCCGGCCTGACGGCCCTCGCGGCTGACGGCTACACCGGCAACTTCTCCCTGGAGCTGGAGACCCGGGACGTGACGCACGGGGAGCGCCCCGCAGCGGCCGCCAAGGCCGCGAGCTTCATCACAGACCTCATCTGAACCATCGATTGCTCCGAAACGGCCCTTTTGGACCGCCAAAACGGCGCCATTGGAGCAATCGATTCAATCCAAGACACAACACCAACCCAAGGAGCATCATGAGCACCATCCAGCGCACCGCCGTCCTCACCGGGGCAACCTCGGACCGGGGCATCGGCATCACCACCGCACGCCGCTACGCCAGCCAGGGCTGGGCCGTGGTGATCCTGGACCTCGACGGCGAGAAGTCCGCCAAGGTCGCAGCGGAGATCGGCAACGAGTTCACCGTTCCCGCGTTTGGCTACGAGGTCGACGTCGCCAGCGAGGACTCCGTGACAGCCGCGTACAACGCCGTGGCCGCCGAGGTCCGCTCCGGCAGCCTCCCTGCTGTCGGCGCCCTGGCCAACATCGCCGGCATCACCTCCCCGGTCCCGTTCCTCGAGACCACCCTGGAGCTGTGGAACAAGGTCATGGCCGTGAACGCCACAGGCACCTACCTGGTCACCAAGGCGTTCCTGCCGGACATGATTGCCAGCGGCTGGGGCCGGATCGTGAACATGTCCTCCGTCTCCGCCCAGCGCGGCGGCGGCGTCTTCGGAAAGGTCCCGTACTCCGCAGCCAAGGCCGCCATCCTGGGCTTCACCAAGGCCCTGGCCCGCGAAATCGGCAGCACCGGCGTGACTGTCAACGCCATCACCCCCGGCGCCGTGGACACGAACATCCGCGTGGGCAGCACCGAAGAACAGGAAGCCGCCATCAACGCCGGAATTCCGCTGGGGCGCAACGCCAGCACCGAGGAAATCGCGGCCGTCATCACGTTCCTGTCCTCCGAGGAGTCCGCCTACCTCACCGGAACCACCATCGATATCAACGGCGGAAGCCACATCCACTAGCAGTCCCGCCGTCGGGAAGACCGCGAGCAGCTGAAAGAGCCCACGATGACCAGAATATTTAACGACCCGTCCGATTTCGCCGAGGAAGCCCTCGCCGGCTTCTGCGACGTCCATGCGAACCTGGTGCGCCAGGTCCCCGGCGGCGCCGTCCGCCGGCACCGGCCCCGCCAACCGAAGGTGGCCGTGCTGGCCGGCGGCGGCTCGGGGCACTACCCGGCCTTCGCCGGGCTGATCGGCACCGGACTGGCCGACGGCGCCGTCGTCGGGAATATCTTTACTTCGCCGTCGGCCCAGCAGGCATACTCCGTGGCCAAGGCGGCCGATTCCGGCGCCGGGGTGGTCTTCACCTATGGCAACTACGCGGGCGACGTCATGAACTTCGGTATGGCCAGCGAACGGCTCGCCGCCGAGGGGATCGCAGTGGAGAACGTCCTGGTGACCGACGACGTCGCCAGCGCGCCGCCGTCGGAGTCGGAAAAACGCCGCGGCATTGCCGGTGATTTCACGGTCTTCAAGATCATGGGCGCGGCCGCCGAAGCCGGCGCCGACCTCGCCGAGGTGGTGCGCCTGGGCCGGAAGGCCAACGACCTGACCCGCACCATCGGCAGTGCCTTCCACGGCTGCACCTTCCCCGGCGCCGAGGCGCCGCTGTTCACCCTCGAGGACCGGCAGATGGGCCTCGGCCTGGGCATTCACGGCGAACCCGGCCTGTTCGACACGGATCTGCCGCCCGCGAAGGAGCTGGGCCAGGAGTTCGTGTCCCGGCTGCTGGCTGAGGCGCCCCATGGTGCGGGAGACCGCATCGCCGTCATTCTCAATGGGCTCGGTTCGACTAAGCACGAAGAACTCTTCGTCCTCTGGCTCGGCGTCGCACCGCTGCTTCGCGCCGCCGGCTACACACTGGTGATGCCGGAAGTCGGCGAGCTGGTCACAAGCCTGGATATGGCCGGTGTGTCCCTGACCGTGACGTGGCTCGATGACGAACTCGAGCCGCTCTGGACCGCTCCGGCGGAGACCCCCGCCTACCGGCGCGGGAATGCCGCACTCCCCGGCACCGAGGCGGACGAGTCGATCCCGGCCGAGGACACCAAGGCGCCGGAGGCCTTCGCCGCGGCAGAAGCTTCACGCGACTATGCACAGCAGTGCGTTGCCGCCCTGGCGGCAGCCCGGGAAGCCATCCACGACGCCGAGAAGTTCCTTGGCGACCTCGATGCCATCGCCGGCGACGGAGACCACGGGCGGGGCATGGTCCGCGGGATTGATGCGGCGAGTGCCGCCGCGGCAGGCGCTGCGTCCCGCGGTGCCGGCGCCGGTGCCGCTCTGGCCGCCGCCGGCGATGCATGGGCGGACAACGCCGGCGGCACCTCCGGGGTGTTGTGGGGCGCCGGCCTGCGGGCCTTTGGCGAGGCCCTCGGCAACGACCGTGCACCGAGCGCAACCGAACTTGCGGCAGCGGTGGCAGCCTTTGCCGCCCGGATCGCCGAGCTCGGCAAGGCCGACGTCGGCGACAAGACCATGGTGGACGCGCTGGTCCCGTTTGCCGGGACCTTCAGCCGGCTCACCAGCGAAGGAGCCGGGGCGGATGCCGGCTGGGCGGAAGCTGCGCGGGAGGCTGCCTCCGCGGCGCAGGCCACCGCGGCCCTGCGCCCGCTGAAGGGCCGGGCGCGGCCCCTGGCGGAAAAGAGCGTGGGTACACCCGACCCCGGAGCCACGTCCCTGGCGATGGTGTTCACTGTGTTCGGTCCGCACCTTGCCGGTGTGCGGCAGGCTGCAGGGGCACGCCCGTGAGCCCGGCGGCGGGGATCCGGCTCATTGTGGGTGCGGACGAAGCCGGAGTGGATTACAAGGACCAGATCCTGGCGGACCTCCGGACGGACCCGCGGGTGGCCGAGGTCATCGACATTGGCGTCAACCGCGGCGACGCCCCGGAGGAGTTCGCCAAGCCTTACCCGTACGTGGGCATCGCCGCGGGCGAATTGATCCGGGACGGGCAGGCGGACCGGGCCATCCTGTTCTGCGGCACGGGGATCGGTGTCGCCATTGCCGCCAACAAGGTGGACGGCATCCGGGCCGCGACCGCCCATGACTCCTTCAGCGTGGAGCGGTCCGTACTTTCCAACGACTGCCAGGTCCTCACGATGGGCCAGCGGGTGGTGGGGTTGGAACTGGCACGGCGGCTCGCGCGGGAGTGGATCGGCTACACCTTCGATCCGTCCTCCGCCTCGGCGGACAAGGTCAGGGTGCTCACCGGCTACGAGGGATGCTGAGGCCTTCCCCGGGACGGTGTGCCAGGCACGGGCCCGGCGTCTTCCAAGAAATGGTATCTATTATGGGCCCGTGCCACCCATTGATGTAGTCCTCACCGCCTGGCAGATCGACTGGGCCGCCGCCGCCCTGATCGGCGGCTCGGCACTGCTGTATGCGCTGGGCCTGAGGGCCGCGGCGGCGCGCGGGCACCGCCATCCCGTGTGGCGGACGCTGGCGTTCTATCTTCTGGGCCTTGGGTCCCTGACAGTGCTGACCTGCGGGTTCCCTGGCGTCTACAGCGCGCAGCTCCGGTGGGCCTTCACGCTCAAGATTTCCCTGTTGCTCTTCGTGGTGCCGCTGCTGATCGGCCTGGGAAAGCCCATCTCCCTCGCCCGTGCGGCCCTGCCGCCGCGCGGCGTCGGCCGGCTGAACAGGGCGCTCGCTCACGGTGCGGTGCGGTTCGCCGGCAACTCCATGGCCGCCCCGCTCCTGGGCTTTGCCCTCTTCTCCACCTTCCTGACTCCGGCGTTCTACACCCTCCGCACAGCCCCTTGGGCCGAGGCGCTCCTGACGGTCGGGGTCCCGCTGCTTGGCATGATGATGGCCCTGCCGATCATCGAGGACGCTGACTTCCGCCGCTCCAGTGCGTTTTTCATCATGGAGTTCGTGTTTGTTTTCATCGAGCTGCTGGTCGATGCCGTGCCCGGGATCCTGCTGCGCCTCAACGGCCAGGTGCTGGATCACGTCGCAACGACGCCGTCCGCGTTGGGCTGGTTCCCCAACGCCCTGCGTGACCAGCAGCTGGCAGGGGACGTCCTGTGGTTCATCTGCGAAATTGTCGACTTGCCCCTGATCATCCTGATGTTCATCCGCTTCTCCCGCAGCGACAAGCGCGAGGCCCGCGGCTTTGACGAGCTCACGGATTCCCAGCTCGATGAACTGAATGCGGAGCACCTGCGGCGCGGCCGCTAAGTCCCCGCGCCCCGGGTGGGGCCGCTATGCCACGCTGACCTTGATCCGCTGCACCACATTGTTGCCCATGCCCTGGTAGTTCCATTCCGGCTCCAGCGGCTGGACCGCGCCGCTGGCATCCGTGGCACGGCAGGAGAGCTCGTGGTCGCCCGGATCGGCCACCCACGGCATCGACCACGCACACCATGCGAACGGCGCCGCCGGGTGCTCCAGATGGGCCGCGGCCCACTTTCCGTCGATGCCGACGTCGACGCGCTGCACGGCGCCCTGCCCGGACCAGGCCCGCCCGGTCAGCATCACCGGCCCCGGGGGCAGGATCCTGCTCCGGGTGAAGAAATCCGGGACACCCGGGGGAACCATGAGCGAGCGGACCTTGATCCAGTTGACCGGGGTTCCGGGATCCTCGGCATCATGCTGGTAGCGGTACGCCACCGCCTGCTGGAAACCGTCATAGGGTTTGGTCAGAACCTTGATCGAGGTCAGCCACTTCACGCTCGCCATGCCGTACCAGCCGGGCACCACAAGCCGCAGCGGATAGCCGTGCTGCGGCGGCAGGTCTGCGCCGTTCATCCGGTAGGCGAGCACGACGTCGGGCCGCAGGGCCTCCTCGATCGGCAGGCTGCGCGCGTACTGCTGGGCGACGCCGCCCTGGCTGCCGGCGTCAGCCCCGGTGAAGAGCACCTCCACGGCGTCGTCCTCCACTCCGGCCCGCGTCAGCAGGTAGGCGAGCGGGACACCGGTCCACTCAGCGGTCCCCACACCCTCGAGTACCCACGGCTGGCTCAGCGGGCGGGGCCGCAGGAGGGACCGGCCGTTGCCGGCGCACTCCAAGGTGACCGGGAGGGTGATGCTCGGTGCCCGGAGCAAGGCCCGCAGGCTCAGTTCGAAGGACCGCTGCACGGCGCCGCCGATCCACAGATGCCAGTGTTCGGCGTCGATGAACGGGATGTCGAAGTGCGTGAGCACGTAGTGCAGTCCGGGCGGTGTGGTGTCGCTCCGCAGGGCCTCGAGCGGCATGGAATGGTTCCGCACGGCGAGCTGGAGTTCCTCCGCCGTCAGCGGGCCGTGGCTCGGTTCGCCGGGATGCGCCCGGGGTTGCCCGGCCTGCCGGCGCGGACTCTTCAGGACAGAAGAGTGTCTGGACATTTGCTTTGGCATGGCACGCCGCGATTCTTTACGGACCAGCCCGGTCTCGGTCCTGTGAAGGACCCGCCGGTTTTAGGAGGTATCACCTGGTCTCAGGTCTACGCCGCAGCCCGGAAACCGTCAACACCGGGACGAGCCGGTCCGTCCCTTCCGGTCCGGGGGCTACAGCGTGTGTGCCTCGGCCAGGAACTGCACCAGGCTCAGCGGTTCCCGGCCGGTCAGCTCATGCACCGCCGACGTCGGACCGGCGAGTTCGCCGGCGGCGATGGCCGTGTAGGTGCTCACCCAGGCGTCAACCTGCCACGGCGGGGCGCCGTAGGAGGCGCGGGACGCGTAGGCCTCCGCCAGGGTCTCGTTGTGGAAGGTGATGGCCCGGCCGGTTCCGGCGGTCAGGAGTTCGGCGGCGCGGGCCAGCGAGATGTCTTCCGGGCCGGTCAGGTCATAGGTCCGTCCCACGTGCAGGGACGGGTCCCGCAGCACGGTGACGGCCGAACGGGCAATGTCTGACCGCGCCACGGCAGCCATGACGCCGTCCCCGGCGGGGCCGCGGATCACGCCGTCCTCGCCGGCCAGCAGCGGCAGGAAGTCCAGGTAGAAGTTGTCCCGCAGGAACGTGTAGTCCATGCCGGAGGCCTTGATGCGCTCCTCCGTCGCGAAGTGGTCCCGGCCCAGCGTGAACGTGGAGTCTGGCGCCGCGCCGAAGAACGAGGTGTACACGATGTGCTGGACGCCCGCTGCGGCCGCGGCCTCGACGAAGGCGTAGTGCTGCTGCAGCCGGTCCTCGGCCTCGGCTGCGGAGACCATGAACAAGATTTTCGCCCCGGCCAGCGCCGTCTTCGCCCGCTCCGGCTCGGCGTAGGTGGTGACGAAGGGGACGGCGCCTTCGAGCTCAGGCGCCCGGGCGGCATCCCGCACCAGGAGCCGTTGCTGGCTGCCGGCCTGGGCCAGCAGCCTGGCCACCAGGGCGCCCAGCTGGCCGGTGGACCCGGTGACGGCAAGCTCCGGAGCGCTGGGCATGGCCTAGGCCTCGCGGGAGGCGGGAGACTTGGTCTGGGCGGGGTCGCGTTCGGCCAGTGAGCCGATGACGGCGTCGATCTTGTCCATGATCACCGCGTCCAGCTTCACGCCCGCTGCCGCGACGTTCTTCTCGATCTGCTCCGGCCGGGACGCGCCCATGATCGCCGAGGCCACGTTCTTGTTCTGCAGCACCCAGGCGATGCTGAGCTGCGCCATGGTCAGTCCGGCCTCCTCCGCGACCGGCTTGAGCTGCTGGACGGCGGTGAGGACCTCGTTGGACATCCAGCGCTCGATCATCCGCGAGCCGCCCTTGGAGTCCGTGGCGCGGCTGCCCTCAGGGGCAGGCTTGCCGGGGTGGTACTTGCCGCTCAGGACGCCCTGGGCAATCGGGGACCAGACAATCTGGGACAGGCCCAGTTCTTCCGACGCCGGAATCACCTCGGCCTCGATCACCCTCCACAGCATGGAGTACTGCGGCTGGTTGGAGATCAGCTGGAAGCCGAGGTCCTTGGCGAGGGCATGGCCGTCGCGGATCTGGTTGGCCGTCCACTCGCTGACCCCGATGTACAGGGCCTTGCCCTGCCGCACGATGTCCGCGAAGGCCTGCATGGTCTCTTCCAGCGGCGTCTCGTAGTCGTAGCGGTGGGCCTGGTAGAGGTCCACGTAGTCGGTCTGCAGCCGGGTGAGGGAGCCGTTGATGGATTCCATGATGTGCTTGCGGGACAGCCCAAGATCGTTGTGGCCCTTGGGCCCGGTGGGGCCGAAGACCTTCGTGAAGATTTCCAGCGACTCGCGGCGCTCGTCCTTCAAAGCTGCTCCGAGGACCGTCTCCGCCGCTGTGTTGGCGTACACGTCGGCCGTGTCGAAGGTGCTGATGCCGGCGTCGAGCGCTGCCCGGACGCACTGGGTGGCGACGTCGTTCTCCACTTGGGAGCCATGGGTCAGCCAGTTGCCAAACGTGATTTCTGAAATCTTGAAGCCGCTGTTCCCGAGGTATCTGAATTCCATGGGTTCCAACGTAGCGGACTTGCCTGCCCGGGGTAAGGGCTCAGCCGGCCTTGCGTTCCTGGACGGGCTGTTTGGCCTTCCCGGCCGGCGGAGTGCCGCGCAGCGACACCAGCGATCCGGTGTCCAGCAGGGACTTCGCTGCCGGCATGGGTGGCTTTTTGAACGCCCGCGGGACGGCGCCAAGTGTTCCATTGGTGTCCGTGGCTGACTGCACGAGGGCAGAGACTTCCTTGATGTCCTGTGCCGGTGCCAGGGGGTCTGGCAGGTCCCGGACGGTGACCCGGACAGCCGGGCCGGCCTCGGCCTCGGCCCTCGCGGCGGCGCGGGCATCTGCCCGGGCCACGGCGGCCGCCCACTCCGGGGACAGCGCGGGTTCCTTTTTGGCTGCATTCCGGGGGGGGCGTGCGGGCTTCGCCGCCTTGGCTGGCCGGTGCGGCACCGGCTCTTCCCCGGCCCCATCTTCCCGTGATACGGGGGTCCCGCGGAGGAGCCCGGCGACGGCCAGGACAACGACTGCCGCCAGCCGGCCGATCCCCGCGAGCACGAGGGTGGCGGCAAAGACCAGGAAAAGGCCGAGGAACATGAAGAACGCCACGCCGAGGGTCCCGAAAAAAGTCAGGTTCAGCGCAATGGTCGTTGGATCTTCCATGTCACCTCTCCTTGCCGGCCTGCTTCAGCGTGGTCCCTGCCGCAAGCACGTGGCGGGCAGGAGCCCCCTTAACAATACGTACTTTTCGCTGGTCCCGTGCCGCCCCCGGCAGTCGTGGCGAAGATGTGTCAAAGCCGTTATCCGCGGGCGGGGCGCGGGCACCGCCGGCCGGGCGTCTATAGTCGGAGACAGCCCCGCCGGCGTCGTCCGGCCCGCCGGAAGGACACCTTGTGACGCACGCCGCAGCAGCCGAATCCGAGCCCGCCGGAGCATCCGGCACGGACCGGTCCGTGAGTATTCCGGAAGTGGCATATTCCGCGCCCTATGAGGGGAACTGCCCGTGCCTGTCGGGCGAGGCGTATGTGGACTGCTGCGGCCGGTTCCATCGCGGGGACGCCGAGGCGCCTACGGCGGAGCAGCTCATGCGCTCCCGGTACAGCGCCTTCGTGGTCCGGGACGCGGGGTATCTGCTCCGGACCTGGCACCCGGACACGCGGCCCGCGGAACTCGAGTTTGATTCCGGCATGCAGTGGCGACGCCTGGACATTCTCTCCACCAGCCGCGGCGGTCCGCTGGACAGCGAAGGCACGGTGGAATTCGCGGCGCACTACCGGCATGAGGGCGAACGCGGCCTGCACCGCGAAACCAGCCGCTTTGTGCGGGTGGACCGGCGCTGGTATTACCTGTCCGGCTACGAGTCCGGCGTCGTTGCCGGCTGAGGCTTCCGGAGCTGACGCCGTCGCGGCTAGGGGCGCCCGGCTGAGTTGTCCCGTGCTGAGTTGTCCCTTACGGGGTGGTTCTCAACCGTTGCTGCCGGGCTGAAGCCGGCGCGATCCACCCTGCGGTGGAAACGCATTCCCGCGAGGCCGCCCAACACTGCGCCCACCAAAGCCACCGCGGCCACGACAATCGCCGCGATGATGCTCAGGGTGTTCAATTCGCCCTCGTTGATCGGGATCCGCGGGAAGCTGTTCAGGTTGGCCAGGATGTTGAAGCGCTGCCCGGCGACCATGCCCAGCGCGGCGACGACGATCGCGGCGATCAGGGCCCAGATCCAGACCATGAAGCCCTGCCTGGCGCCGTTGAAGCGGGCCATCCGCCCGGCGACGTATCCGCCGCAGTAGTAGGCGATCAGGAGGATCACGAGCAGCACGATGATGCCGGTCAGCCCGACCGTCTGGTTGCTGGAGGCCTGGTCGACGGCGTCGTTCACATCGGTGTTGGTGGCCAGGCCGACGGCGGTTCCGCCGGCAGCGACCAGCGCGGTGAGCAGCACGGCCGTGCCCGTGGCCGTCAGCCAGCCGAAGAATGCTGAGCCGACCTTGATGCCGCCGAACTGTTCCTTCTCGCGGGCCACTACCGCCTGGCGCGTGGGGATCTCTTCCACGACAGTGTCGTGAACAGAGTCGCGGCCCGGTACGTCGTGAACAGAGTCGCGGACGGGGTCGTCGTCGTGAACAGAGTCGCGGACGGGGTCGTCGTGGCGGACTGCTGTCACCGGGCGGGTTGTGGCGTCGTCCTGCGTGGCGTGGCGTGGCGTCTTGTCGTCGGGGCCTGCGGTGCTGCTCATGAGGGCTGCTCACTTTCGCTGAATGACCGGGCACCCTGGAGATGCCGGTCTGGCGTCAACCTAACCACGGTGGAATCCGGTTAGCAAGGATGCTTACTATCCGTGGCGGCGGCCCGTCAGCGGTACTTGCGGTGCAGATCCTCCCGGACGGAGGCACGCCGGCTGGCGTCCGCAATCCATGGGCCGGTCCCTTCGGACTGGTCGAGAATCCCGGCCTCCAGCCAGGCGTAGTCGCCGGCAAGTGTCTTGCGGGCCAGGGCGTGGTCGGCGTCGTCGGTGTTCCGCCACAGCCGGTCGAAGTATTCGTCGACGCGAACACGGGCCTGTTCGCAGTACGCCTCGGCGAGTTCGTACGCGGAGGCGCCGCGTTCCGGCTGCGTCCGCAGCAGCATCTCGGCGCGCGAACAGCAGGCCGCCATGGCAAACAGCTCGGCACCGATGTCCACGATCCGGCCCAGGAACGCCTGCTTGTGCTCAAGTTTGGCCTGCCAGCGGCCCATCCCGTAGAAGGTCTGCCGGGCCAGGCGCCGCGAGGAGCGCTCCACGTAGCGCAGCTGTTTCGCGAGCCGGCCGAAGTCGCTGTAGGAGCGCGGGTCCATGCCGGCGCCGGCCACGAGTTTGGGCAGCCACTTCGCGTAGAAGCCGGAGGCGCCGACGGCGGCCTTCGCCTTGTCGGAGAGGCGGGCGTCCTCCGAGGCGAGGTCTCCCGCGGCCGCCAAGTGCGCGTCCACGGCTTCGCGGGCGATCAGCAGCCTCATGATTTCCGAGGACCCCTCGAAGATCCGGTTGATCCTCATGTCGCGGAGCTGCTGTTCCGCGGCGACGGCGCGTTCGCCGCGGGCTTCGAGGGAGTCTGCCGTTTCAAAGCCCCTGCCGCCGCGGATCTGCACGAGTTCGTCCGCGATGAGGCAGCTGATCTCCGTGGACCACAGCTTGGCCAGGGCCGCCTCGATCCGGATGTCTTTCTGCCCGGCGTCGGCCATTTCCGCGGAGAGTTCAAACACGGCGTCCAGGGCGAAGGCGCTGGCGGCGATGAAGGCGATTTTCTTGCCCACGGCTTCATGCTGGCCGATCGGCCGGCCCCACTGGGTGCGGGCGTCGGACCATTCGCGGGCGATCTTCAGGCTCCACCGGCCTGTGGCGACGCACAGCGCGGGGATGGAGAGCCGGCCCGTGTTCAGCGTGGTGAGGGCGATCTTCAGGCCCTGGCCTTCCCGGCCCAGCCGGTTGGCCGCGGGGACCCTGACCTGGTGGAAGCGGGTGACGCCGTTTTCGATCCCGCGGAGCCCCATGAAGGTGTTGCGGTTTTCCACGGTAATGCCGGGGGAGTCCATTTCGACCACGAACGCGCTGATGCCGCCTTTGTGGGCGGTCCCGTCCGCATCCGTATGCGGCGGCACGAGGGCCATGACCACGACGAGCTCGGCGATGACACCGTTGGTGGTCCACAGCTTGACGCCGTCCAGGAGGTAGGACTCGCCGTCGTCGGAGAGGACGGCCGTGCTGCCCATCCGGGCTGGATCGCTGCCGACGTCGGGCTCGGTGAGCAGGAAGGCGGTGACGGCGCCGGCGGCGCAGCGGGGCAGGTATTCACGCTTCTGGGCCGGAGTGCCAAAGACCTTGACGGGCTCCGGGACGCCGATCGACTGGTGCGCGGAGAGCAGGGCGCCGAGGCTGGGATGCACCGAGCCCAGCAGGGCCAGTGCGCGGCCGTAGTACACGAGCGTGAGGCCCAGTCCGCCGTATTCGCGGGGAATCTTCATTCCGAACACACCGAGCTCCGCGAGCCCCTTGAGATAGTCGTCCGGGATCCGGTCGTCGCGTTCGATGGTGCGCCCGGACATCGTGCGGCAGTAGTCGGCCAGCCGGGCCATGAACGCCTCGCCGCGTTCGACGTCGTCGGCGGGGGCCTCGGGCCACGGGTGAATCAGCGACAAGTCGAAGCTGCCAAGGTAGAGGCCCTTCGCGAAGCTGGGCTGGCTCCAACTGGTTTCGCGGGCGGCCTCGGCAATGGCGCGGGCGTCGGCGGCTGTCGCGTCGGGGCCGACGTGCTCAGGCGCCCCGGCTGCCGCCGGAATCGGAATGCCCGATGTTGGAGAACCTGACGCTGGAGTGCCGGGGGTGGTGGCGGGGTCTTCAATGGCGGAGCTCACTGGGCATCTCCTCTAACCGGGTGACCGGCTTGAGCCCTGGATCCGCCGCGGGTGGAGGACCCTTCAGCTGTCCCGCAATACTACTCGCGGGTAAGTGGCTGTGCTAGGGGAGGAATGGCCCGGAAAGTCGGACCGGAAGTCCGTGCCGAAGTCGACCTGGAAATCGGCGGGCATCTCCACCGTTGAGGCGTGGTGGACCAGCCGGTCCCAACCGTGGTTGATGCCGTGGACCAGGCCCACCACCGCGCCGGCCACGAGATACCAGGCGAGCCGGCCGGCACCGACCAAGACCATGGCCGCGAATGCGGACACCATCATGAAGGCGCCGATCATCACGGCAAACACGAGGGTTCCAATGACCACCATCGTGCCGGTTTCCACTGCGCTTAGGTCGAACTGCATTCTTCCCCCTGCACCATTGCTCCGGTTGAACCAGTAGCCCGAGCGTAGGGTGCCGTGGGCGTGCTGAACTAGGGTCCTTTGGATGTTGGCGGCCTCTTGATATGGGATCGAAATGCTACCGGGGCGTAGGTCACGGCGGAGTTGCGGCACCCTCACCGATCACGAGGTCGCACCGCTTGTCAGTGCCGGGATGCTGCCCGGTGTCAGTCTTCGTCGTGTTCAGGGGCGCTCTGGCTCATGACCTGGAAGTCCGCGCCGAGGGCGACTTCGACCTGGGACCCGTCGTTGAGGCGTACTTCGGCCTCGTAGGCCGCGCCGGAGTCGTCATCCCGCTCCACTTCGGTGACGCTGCCCTGGCCCACCTTTGCTAACGCGGCACTTGATGCCATGGCACGGTCGGCGTCGCTGAGCGCCGGTCCGTCGGAATCGTCACCGATCTCAAAGTTCCCGATCTTGGCGGCGAGGGCGCCCGCACTCCCGGACCAGATCTCCCGGGGCGGCTGGGTGGCCCCGACCGCAATTGACGCTCCCCCCAGCACTACCGCTGCAGAGGCCGCCCCCGTGATCCAGATCGTTCTCTTGCGCATGATCGTCTCCCTTCAGCTGGTCATTCCAGTGTGCGCCGACATAGGGGAGCAGACAACGATGAATGCGGACGGGGCCCTGCGTTAACCTTGTAGCTGGCAGTTTTTCGAATCCGCTGCCCCGCAACGCCACCCCAAACCATCCCCTGGCAGCCGAAGGAGAGCGCGTGTCCCGTTCCGCCGTGTCATCAGCCGACGCCATCAGCACCCGGCTCCGGGACCTCGAACTCCTTACCAAGGGACCTGCCTGGGCGCTGACGCGATCGGCACCGTGGGTGATCGCCGTGCTCCAGGCTTCCTTCACCCGCACGCGCGCGCAGCTGCCGCTGGAACAGTTCCACGCCGACGTCGACGCCTTCCTCGAACAGCTCCGCCGACAGGGCCCGGGCACGGGAGAGCAGCACAACGGCTCGGCCAGCGGCGCACTTTCCGGTAAGAAATATGCGGACGAATGGACCCGCAAGAACTTCCTGACCCGCCGGAACCAGTCGGGCCAGATTGTTTACGAAGTCACCGAGCCTGCTGCCCGCGTGCTGGCTTTCCTAGACAGCCTCTCCAGCGAGCGGTCCACGCTGAACGGCTCCCGGCTGGGCACACTGCTGGGCGACGTCGAGAAGCTCGCCAACGAGACGAACCCGGACCAGAGCGCACGCATTGAATCACTCGAAGAGGAGATCGACGAGCGCCGCCAGCTGATGGAGGACATCAGCTCCGGCGACTTCGACGGGCTGCTCGACGACGACGAGGCCGTGGAGGCCGCCGGCAACATCCTCGATCTCGCGGCCAGCCTGCCCGCGGACTACAAGAAGATGCGTGACCGGATCGAAGAGCTCGTGGGGGAGCTGCGCAACCAGATCATCGAGGAATCGCTCAGCAAGGGCGCCACCATGGCCCAGGTGCTCGAGGCCGACAAGCGGCTGCGGCAGAGTCCCGAAGGCCGGACGTTCCGCTCCTTCACCGCGTTCCTGGAGGACCCGCAACAGCAGCTGAGGTTCCGGTCGGCGATCGGCGAAGTCCTGAGCCGGCAGTTCGCGGACGAGCTCAGCCACGATGAACGCGAGACGCTCAAGAACCTTGTGGCCGAACTCCGCAGCCAGCACAGCCAGATCCAGCGGATCTACGGCAAGCTCAGCGAGAGCCTCAACACCTACGTCCAAAGTGACGACTTCCGGCAGTCGGTCCGGCTCCGCAAGGTCCTGCGGGAGGCTGAGCAGGCGATCCGCGCCCTGCCGTACGAGCGCGAACGGCCCGGCCTGGTCCGCGGCCCGGTGCTGTTCAGCGCCGGCTTCGAGTCCCTGGCCATGGTCAAGCTCTTCGACCCTGACGAATTCGCGGCTCCGCCCAAGCTGGCCGACCCCATCGCGTTCTCCGACTCGGACCGGGCGCGCTCGCCCCGGACCGCCAAGGCCAGGCCGGAGGCCATCCGCGCCGCGCTCGCGGGAGCCTCAACCCTCACCGAGGCCTGGGCGCAGCTGCCGCCAGAGGAACGCCACATCAACTCCATCCGAGCCTTGTTGTCGCAGACCCTCCACGAAGGCGCCGGCTTCGACCGCGGGACCTGGGGCCCCATCGAATTCGAACAAATCGACGGCACCACCCGCACCGCCTACCTGCCCGTCGTCACGCTCGCGAAGGATTGACCATGACTGAAGAGACTGTGACCGAGACCCTGACCGTGACCACGGACGCGCAGTCCGCGGACGCGCAGTCCGCGGCAGCGTCTGCCCCTGCGGCTGCGGCTGCGGACAGCGATGGCGCCCACGTCCGGAGCGACCCCTTCACCGTCACCCCCCGGGACACGTTCGTCGACGGCGCCGCGCTCTTCCCGGGCGACACCGGCGTGCTGCCCATGAAGGTGCGGCAGGCGCTCGTGAAGCTGCTCAAGGGCCCGTACATCGACGGCGGCCGCGACGAAAAGCTGTGGACCACGCTCCTGGACAACCAGCTGATCCTGCGCAGCCGCCTCTCCGAGCTCTTCCTTACGCTGCAACTGGATCACGAGCGCAAGGTCGCCGTCCTGCGCCCGGTTGACCCCGAGGCGATCGGTGGCAGTACGCGTTCCAGTATCCTGCGCCAGCAGCGTGCCCTGAGCCGGGTCGAGACCATCGTCCTGCTCCGCCTGCGCCTGCTCCTGGACCGGCACGTCACCGCCCAGACGGACCCCACGATCACGCGCGAGGAAATCGCCGAACTCGTCGCCCACTACCAGCCCACCGGCCAGCAGGACGCCCTGCGAGACGCCGACGTCGTCAATCGCGCCATCACCAAGCTCTTGGCCCGCCAGCTCCTGCTCGCCACGGGCCTGGACGAGGTCTACACCATCTCCAACGCCCTCCCGCTGGCCCTGCCATTCGAAAACATCGGCGACATCCCGGCCCAAATCGAAGCCCTGGTGGCAGCCAGCACAGACCAGTCGGGAACGGAGCCGCTCCTGGAGCTCGACGCCGACACCCCGGCAAACGCAGAGGAAGACCCGGACGACGACGCCGATGCCGCCCCCGCCCCTTCGCCGGGCGGCTCCGCTGCAAGCAGCGAGCCGCCCGGCTCCGACAGGCCCGATGCCACTCCCTGGGCGGCATCGGCGTCGTCTCTGAGCTCTGAAGACAGCGGCCGCGTCGGGGACATGCGGCAGCATGCGTCTAAGCGAGGAACGAGCGAGCATGCAGAGCATGTGTCCGGTGGGGCCGCGGAAGGTGACCATACGGGCGAAGACGAAGCCGAGGAGACCAAGTGAGCATCGCAACCATGCTCCCCATGGGAGAGCTCATTAACCCCGGCCAGATGCGCCTGGCCCTCGTCCAGGTGGTCAACTGGGGCACATTCCATGGCGCCCACACGATGCACGTGGACCGCAACGGCACACTGCTGACCGGCAACTCGGGTGTCGGCAAGTCCACGCTGTTCGATGCCATGCTTCGGGTCTTCGACGCCCGTCCGCGCTCCAACGAAGCTGCGGCCCAGCGGGCCGGCGGCGCTGTCGAGGACAAGCGCACCACGTTCACGTACATGCGCGGCAAGGTAGGCGACAAGGCTGTCGGGGAGGGGTCGGCGAGTGCGTTCCAGCGCCCCGGCGCGACTTGGTCCGCCGTCGCGCTGACGTTCGACAACGCCGCCGGCACCCGGGTGACGGTTTCGGCGCTGTTCGACCTGCCCAAGAACGGCACGGAATCCAGCGTCGGCCGGTACTACGTGATCGATAACAAGCCGCTGGACCTCGCGGCAATCGAGGGCATCGCGGAGAAGCGGTTCACCAAGTCGGCGCTGGACGCGATCTTCCCGGACGCCCAGATCTTCGATGTCCACAAGGCCTTCGCCGAACGATTCCGCCGGCTCCTCGGCATCAACTCGGATCAGGCCCTTCCGCTGCTGCGCGTGATCCAGGCCGGCAAGGGGCTCGGCGGCAGCGTCAACACCTTCTTTCGCGACCAGGTCCTCGACGCCCCTGCCACGCTGGCCGCGGCGGACGACGTCGTCGAGGAATTCAGCAACCTCATGTCCATCCGGCAGCGCCTCGAGGACGTCCGGCAGCAGCGCGACCAGCTGGCGCCCGTCCCCGGGCTGAACAAGGAATACGCGCAGGCGCTGCTGGATGCGAACCGGCTGCGGGACCTAACCGGTGAGGAATTCGAGGCCTACAAGCAGCAGCTCGCGGTCACGGTCCACGAGAAGACCCTGGCGCGGCTGAAGGAGCTGGCCCAGGCGAAGGCCACGGACCTGGCCGCCGAACGCGCTGTCCGTGACGGCTTCGCCAAGGAACTGCGCCAGCTGGAGGGCGAATACAACAACCAGGGCGGCAACGCGATTTCCGCGATCGAGCAGTCCCTGGAGAACGCCCGGGTGGGGCTCAAGCTCCGGCAGGAAGTCGAGGCGTCGACGCGCAAGGCGCTGACCGACGCCGGACTGGAACTCCAGTGGTCGGCCGCCGGCTGGGATCAGGCCCACGAGCACGCCGCGGCCCGCTCGGCTGAGCTCCAGGACGATTCCGAGGCGCTCAAGGAACTGCGCTTCGAGGCCTTTGATGGCCACGCCACCCGGAAGCGCGAACTCGCCGCGGCCCAGCAGGAGCTCGTCTCGCTGAAGACGCGCAAATCGTTGCTGCCGCCGTCGAGCATTGAAAACCGGAGCGCCATAGCCGCTGCCACGGGCGTGCCCGAGGAGCAGATGCCTTTCGGCGGCGAGCTGATCGACCTTGCCGAGGGCCAGGACCAGTGGCGCCCGGCTGCCGAGCGCGCGCTGCGGAGCCTGGCCACCACGCTGCTGGTCCCGGGCGAGCACTTCGCGGCAGTCACCCGCTACCTCAATGACCATTCCGTGCGCGGGGCGCTGCGTGCCGTGGACGTTTCCCGGCCCCTGGCCGGCGGCGCGCTGGCCGTCGAGAGCGTGGCCGATCGCGACCTGCTGACCAAGCTCAGTTTCCTCACCGACGCCGGGCTGCCCGCCGGGCCTCACGCCCAGGCGGTTGCGCAGTCCAGCGCCTGGCTCCGGGAACGGATTGCCCTCGACTTCGCCTACCCGTGTGTGGAAAACCCGGACGAGCTCGCCGGCCTGGACAAGGGCCTGAGCCTGGGCGGTGTGGTCAAGCGCAACCGCCACACGGTGGAAAAGGATGACCGCTTCACGTCCCGCCAGGACTACGTCCTCGGGTTCGACAATGCCGCCAAGCTCGAACTGGTGGCGGCCCAGGTTGAGGACCTGCAGCAGGAGCTGGCTAAGGCCGCCGAGCTGGCGCAAAGCCGGGAAGAGTCGCACCAGGGCATGACCCGGCAGCTTGAAGCCTTGCGCCGGGTGGCCGAGGACCACCGGCCCTGGGAACAGGTCTCGGCCGCCGTGGCCGGGGAGGAGCTCGCCCGGATCGAGCAGCGCCTCAAGGACGCCCTCGCCGCGCAGGCCGACCTCGAACCGCTGCGGGCCAGCATCGAAGCCGCGCGGCACAAGCACCAGACCAGCACCGAATCCGCGGCCGTGCTGCAGAGCGAATACAAGGCCCTCGATGCGCGCATGACCGCCGCTGATGCGCTGCTCGATGCCGCACGCACCCGGCTGGCGCAGGCACCGCCGTCGGACACCGGCGTCGCCGCGCTGGAACCGTACTTCACCGGCTTCGGCGACGTCCTGGAGATGCACGAACTCGACAACCTCGCCAACCAGGTCCGCACCAGGCTCCTGGCCGAACTGCACGTCGCCGAGTCCCGCGGGCAGGCCACCTCGGAGCGCCTCACCCGCATTTTCGAGGGCTTCGTCCGGGAGTGGGGCACGGCGATTTCCGCGGACCACGGCACCTCGATCGGCGCCGCGGGGGAGTTCGAATCCCGCTACCACGCGATTGTCAGCGACGGGCTGCCCGCCCAGGAGGCCGAGTTCCGGCAGTTCTTCAACCAGCGGACGCACGAATCCTTTTCCACCCTGCTGCACCTGCTCGACGAGGAGCGGCGCGCCATCACGAGCCGCATCCTGCCGTTGAACGGGATCCTGTCCGAGGTCAACTTCCACGAGGGCAGCTTCCTGGAACTCGACATCAAGCAGACGCTGCCGGCGACGGCGAAGCAGTTCAAGGACGCCATCCAGAACGCGCTCAAGGTCCGGCACACCCGCCCCGGCAAGACTGTCGCTGCAGCGTCCGCTGCAGCGTCCGCTGCTATGTCCGCTGCGGCCCCCGCCGCTGCGTCCGGGGCGGAGGGGGACGACGACGCCGAGCTCACCACCCGCTACAAGTCACTTGAAACGCTCGTGAAGCGGCTCGGCTCACAGACCCCGGAGGACCGCCGCTGGCGGGCCGAAGTGCTGGACGTCCGCGGCCACCTGTTCATCCAGTGCAAGGAACACCGCGAAGTCCAGGGTGCCGGTTCCAAGGGCGCCAGTGCCAAGGGGGCAGCGAAGGGCGCGAAGAAGACCGAGGTCTACATGCACGCCGACACCGGCTCCATGTCCGGTGGCGAGCGGCAGCGCTTCACCGCGTTCATCATGGCGGCGGCGCTGAGCTACCAGCTGGGTATCGCCGAGCAGGGCTTCACCACATACGGCACGGTCATGATGGACGAGGCGTTCGTGCTCGCCTCGGAAGAATTCGCCGGCGCGGGCATCAAGGCCCTGCATGAGTTCGGCTTCCAGCTCCTGCTGGCCGCGCCGGAGAACGTCATCGACCTCTCCCGGCACCTCGGCTCGGTGACGGAGATCCTCCGGGACAAGCGCACCAACCGTTCCGGCGTCCTGACGGCTCCAGTGATTGCCGCTCGTCCGGGCACAGAGGGCACCTGGCGCTCGGAGGCGAACCCCGTGGACATCGTCCTGCGCTGACGTCACTCCCCTCTTGGGACAACGCGGGGTCACTTACGGTCCATAAACCCCACCGTAATGGGCCGTAAGTGACCCCGCGATGCTTGTACTGGGGCTGAGGGGCGGCGGGGGGCTCAACGGGAGTAGCTGTACCACCCGGTGCCTGACTTGCGGCCGAGCTTTCCGGCCCTGACGAGGGCGGCAACGGACTCGTCCGGGGCGTCGGCGGGGTTGCCTGTCGCCGCATACGTGGCCTGGGCGATGTAGTCCACGACATCGAGCCCCACCAGGTCCATCAGCTCAAACGGTCCCATCGGATGCCGCAGGGCCATTCTTGCCGTGGCATCGATGTCTTCCATGCTTGCAACGCCGCCGGCCAGCAGCGCCAGAGCCTCCTTTTGCACGGCGCCCATCAGCCGGTTGGCAACGAAGCCCGGAACCTCATGGTTAATCAGCACGGGTGTCTTTCCCAGGCTCCGGGCCAGTTCGACAGTGGTGTCCACGGTCGCCTGGGACGTGCCGGCATGCCTCACCACTTCTACGCATTCCATGACCAGCACGGGGTTGAAAAAGTGCAGATTGCACACCTGGCCGGGCCGGCCGCTGGCGCCGGCCACGGCAGAGGAACCGATCGTGGAGGAATTGGTGGCCAGGATGGCGTGCGGCGGGGCGAGCTCGCCGAGCCGGGCAAAGATGGCTTTCTTGATTTCCAGCCGCTCGGTGGCGGCCTCAATGACAAAGTCGGCAGCGGCCGCCACCGCTTCCAGGTCGGTGCTGAACTCCAGCCGGTCATGGGCGCGCCGGGCCTGTTCCTCGGCCAGTTTGCCGGATTTCACCATTTTGTCCGTGCTTTCACGCAGCTGGGCGGCGGCGGCGTCCAGCCGGCCCTGCGCAATATCCTGAACGATGGTGGTGTGCCCGGCCAGGGCGGCTGTCAGCGCAATCTGGGACCCCATGGCGCCGGCGCCGATGACGAGGACGCGCGTGATGGTGGTGGGGGGTTGCATCGTTTCTCCGGTTCCTAGGCGCCAGCTCCGCGGAGGCTGGCGACCCGGCCGCCGCGTAGGTAGACGGTGGTGGTGTGCGTGTAGAACTCCTTGGCGCTCTGCCCTTGCTCCTTGGGCCCGTAGCCGCTCTTCTTGGCCCCGCCGAACGGCACATGCGGATCGGCGCCGGCGGACTCGGAGTTCACATGCAGGATGCCGACGTCCAGCTCGTCCATTGCCTCCAGCGCCAAGGTGACATCCTGGGTGAAGAGTGCCGCGGAGAGCCCGAATTCGCTGTCATTCGCGAGGTCAAAGGCGGCCTGCGTTGAAGCTGCCCGGCGGACGCTGAGCACGGGGCCAAAGAGTTCGTCGCGCCAGACATCTGCATGGCCCGTCCCCGGAAGCTCCAGGATCGTGGGGGCGACGAAGTGGCCTTCGGCTCGAGCCGCGTCGTGGTAGGGGAGTCCTCCCGTCAGCAGCCCGGCGCCCTGGTTTAGTGCGGTGGAGATGCCGCGCTGGATCGACGCCCGGGCGTCGCCGCTGACCACGGGTCCCATCTGGGTGGACGGATCCGCAGGGTCGCCCACCAGCAGGGACTGGGCCTTAGCGGTCAGGCCGGCGAGGAACTCATCGGCCACGGCGTCCGCCACGATCAGCCGCGAGGTCGCCGTGCACTTCTGCCCCGAGGAGCGGAACGCGCCCAGGATGACCTGTTCGGCGGCCAGTTCAAGGTCCGCGTCGGCCAGGACGACGGCGGCATTCTTTCCACCCATCTCCGCCTGGATCGGGACGCCACGGGCCGCCGCCGCGGCGGCCAGGGTGCGCCCCACGCCGGTGGATCCGGTGAAGGACAGCCCGTCCAGCGCCGGATGCTCCACTAAGGCGGTCCCAATGGCCCCGGGGCCAATCACCAGGTTCAGCACGCCATCGGGAAGCCCTGCCTGTTCCAGCGCCTGGGTCAGCCGCATGGCCAGCAGGGGCACCGAGCTGGCCGGCTTCCAGACCACCGTGTTGCCGTACATCAGTGCGGGGGCGATCTTCCACGCCGGGATGGCGATGGGGAAGTTGAACGGCGTCACCACCCCCACCACCCCCAGCGGCTTGCGCGTGACAAAGATCTTTTCGCCCCGCCGCGGAGAGGAATACACCGCACCTGCCTCGCGGTCGCCGTCGTTGCCGTAGTAGCGGAAGATCTGCGCGGCGCGCAGCACCTCGCCCTGGCCCTCGGCCAGCGTCTTTCCCTCCTCGCGGGCCAGTTCCAGTCCCCAGGCCTGCGAGTTGGCTTCCAGGACTGCTGCGGCGCGCAGCAGCACGGCGCCGCGTTCATGGGCGGGGGTGCGGGCCCAGCCATGCTTGGCGGCAACAGCGCTTTCCATGGCGCGTTCGACGTCGGCCGGTCCGGCCTGCAGGCCGTGCGCCACCGTCTCGGCCGGTCGTGCGGGATTGACGGAAGTGATGATGCCGCCGTCGCCCTGAAACCAGGTGCCCGAGATGTAATGCTGCAGTTCGACTGCTGAAGTCATTGCCGTGTTCCTTTACTGGCGTTCTTTTGCTGGCGTTCCGGTGCCGGGCGGGTCCTAGCGGAAGGCCGGGATGCCCGTGATGTGGTTGCCGAGGATCAGTGTGTGGACCTCGTCGGTGCCCTCATACGTGCGGACCGATTCGAGGTTGTTGGCATGCCGCAGCGGCGAGTAGTCGAGGGTAATGCCGTTGCCGCCCAGCATGGCGCGGGCGTCCCGGCAGATCTGGATGGCCTCGCGGCAGTTGTTGAGCTTTCCCACGGAGATGTGGTGCGGCTTGAGCTGGCCTGCTTCCTTGAGCCGACCAATCTGTAGTGCCAGGAGCATGCCCTTGTTGATTTCCAGGGCCATGTTGACGAGCTTTTCCTGGGTCAGCTGGTACCCCGCCAGCGGTTTGTCGAACTGCAACCGCTCCTGCGAGTAGCTGACCGCCGTCTCGTAGCTGTCGCGCGCGGCCCCCATGGCTCCCCAGATAATGCCGTAGCGGGCCTCGTTGAGGCACTCGAACGGGCCGCGAAGTCCCGTGGCGTTGGGCAGCAGCGCGGTGGACGGGAGCCGGACCTCGCTCAGTTCGATGTCGCACTGGATGGAGGCCCGCATGGAGAGTTTGGGCTCAATCGGGGTGGCTTTGAACCCGGCGGAGTCGGTGGGCACGATGAAACCGCGCACGCCGTCGTCGGTCATGGCCCAGATGATGGCGATCTGGGCGATCGAGGCCAGGCCGATCCAGCGCTTGGAGCCGTTGATGACCCAGCCGTCTCCGTCGCGGCGGGCGAAGGTCTTCATGCTGCCCGGGTCGGAGCCGGCAGTGGGTTCGGTCAGGCCGAAACAGCCGACGACGTCGCCGGCAGCCATCCGGGGCAGCCACTGGTTCTTCTGCTCTTCGGAGCCGTGCTTGTAGATGGCGCTCATCGCGAGCGAGCCCTGCACACTGACGAAGGTGCGCAGGCCGGAGTCGCCCGCCTCCAATTCCATGGCGGCAATGCCGTATTCAACGGCGGAACGGCCGGGGCAGCCGTAACCCTGCAGGTGCATGCCAAGCAGGCCCAGCCCGGCCATGTCCTTGATGATTTCCACCGGAAAGATGGCCTGTTCATACCAGGCGGCGATGTTGGGCCGGATGGTGCTGTCCACAAAGGACCGCACCTTGTCCCGCATGGCAAGTTCTTCGAGGCTGAAGAGGGAGTCGATGTTGAGCAGGTCTGAGGATTCGTTCATGGTGTTCTCCAGGAGTTTGCGGGGCTGGGACTTAGACGGCTGCCAGCGTCGCCGCGCTGGCAGTGGCGGAGTCTGTCTGGGCGTCGTTGGCGGCCACGATGGCATGGCGCAGCACGTCCAGGCCGTCGCGGAGCAATTCGGGGTCAATGACCAGGGGCGGCAGCAGCCGGATCACATTGCCGTATGTGCCGCAGACCAGGATCAGGACCCCCTGCCGGTGGCAGGCGGCCGCCACCTGGGCGGCAAGATCGGCGCGCGGTTCCAGAGTGTCCTTGTCCGCGAATTCGACGGCGAGCATGGCGCCGCGGCCGCGGAACTCCGCAATGATGGCCGTGCTGTTCATGAGGGGCTGCAGGACCTCCCGGGCGGCCGCCTCGATAGCTTGGGCGTTTGCCAGGAGCGTGCCGTCTTCGAAGGCCTCGAAGACACCCAGTGCTGCGGCACAGGCCACCGGATTTCCGGCGTAGGTGCCGCCCAGGCCGCCGGCGTGCGGGGCGTTCATGAGCTCGGCCCGGCCGGTGACGGCACTCAGCGGCAGGCCGCCCGCCAGGGCCTTGGCGGTCAAGGTGAGGTCGCCGGCGACGCCCTCGTGCTCGCTCGCGAAGAGTTTGCCAGTCCGCCCCATGCCGGTCTGGATCTCATCCATCACCAGCACAATGCCGTATTTGGTGGCCAGCTCCCGCAGCCCGGCCAGGAAGCCGGGGGCGGGAACCAGGAAGCCGCCCTCACCTTGGATGGGCTCGATGACCATGGCGGCGAACGTCCGGGGACCGTTCTGGCTCAACAGGGCCTCGACGCCGGCCAGTGCGTCGGCAGCCGTGGCTTCCTCGCCGTCTTTGGCCCACAACCGGGTGGCTGTGGGGGCGCGGAAGACCTCGCCCGGGAAGGGGCCGAAGTTCTTCTTGTACGGGTTCACCTTGGCGGTCATGGCCATCGTGAGGAGGGAGCGGCCGTGGTAGGCGTCGTCGAAGACCAGCACCCGTTCTCTGCCTGTGGCGGCGCGGGCAATCTTGACGGCATTTTCCACGGCTTCGGCGCCGGTGGAGAAAAGCGCCGTGCGCTTGTGGAAATCTCCCGGGACGTGCGCATTCAGCCACGCGGCCACCTGCGTGAAGGATTCGTACTCTGTCACCATGAAGCAGGTGTGGGTGAACCTGGCCATCTGGGCGGCCACCTGCGCCTGGACCCGGGGGTTCACGGCGCCCACGCTGGTCACCGCGATGCCGGAGGCGAAGTCGATGATGCGGTTGCCGTCCACGTCTTCCAGGATTCCGCCGGAGGCCCGGTTGATGAAGACGGGCAGGGTCACGCCGAAACCGGAGCTGACATGCGCCTCGCGCTCACGGTGCAGCGCCGTGGAGGCAGGACCGGGAATGGCGGTGGCAAGGTGGCGGGACTGGGGGAGGATGTCTGCGGAACTCGTCATGTAGTCAAGGTAATGTGCGCTCCACCGCCTGACATTGGATGGTCTGTCCTTGCTCGAGCCTACTTTGGTTAGAATATCCAAAGAGTCTGTATCTGCTTGAAAGGACCGCCGCATGATCAGTCTGGCCCAGCTGCACAGCCAACTCGGCAGCGATCTTCGCCCGGCCGCCGGTGGTCCGGTGGCCGTGCGGCAGATCTCGGGTGTCCACATCTCCGAGCTCGACGATCCCACGCCATATCTGGAAGGTGGCGAGCTCCTGCTCACCACGGGCATCCCCGTCTCGGGCGGAAACGCCAAAGTGCAGGCTTATGTCAGGCGCCTCGTGGAGCGCAACATTGCAGCCTTGGGGCTTGGCCTGGGCGCCGGCGTGGATGACGTGCCGCCCGCGTTGATTGCCGCCTGCGCATCGGAGGGGCTGGAGTTGCTGGTGGTGCCCGACGGCACGCCGTTCATGAACGTCTCCCGCGCCTATTGGGACCTCGTGGGCCGGGAAGGCCAGGCGGACCTGACCGCCAGTCTCGGCACGCAGACGGCGCTGGCCCGTGCGGCGACGCAGCCGGATGCGCTCCCTTCGGTGGTCAAGGCGCTGGCCCGGGCTCTGGGCGGCTGGGTGGCGTACCTGCCGGCCGACAACGGGGCGGAAACGCTGTGGCCGGCGGACAACCACACGATGGTGGAGCAGCTGCGCAGGGAGACCTCGCGGCTTGACATGGCCGTGACGCATTCAGCCTCCACCTTCCAGATCCACGGCACTGACGTCGTCGAGTATCCGGTGCTGGTCGGGCGGCGGGCGGTCGGGTTCCTGGCCATCGGTGCCGGTCGCAAACTGACGCGGGCCGACCGGCAGGTCATCATGACGGTGTGCGTACTGCTCTCGCTCAAGGCCGCCCAGCAGCAGGAGAGCGACGCTACCGCCGCCGCGCTCCGCTCGGCCGTGACCAAGCTTTTTCTCACCGGACATGTTGACGCCGGCCGTGCCCTGGCCCCGGATCTGGGCATCGGCGCGCCCACTGGGCCAGTCCGGGTCCTGGTGGTAAGCGGCGAAACAGATGCCGCGGCGGCTTCGGCGGAGCTGGAAGCGAGGCTGCGGTCCGGCGCCGGCTGGACCGGCTGGCCGCAGGCCGCAGGCCGCCGGTGCCCTGCGATCCTGCCGCCTGCGCCATGTGGCCGGGGGCCTGAGCTATTACCTGCTGGACGCGGAGCACGACGACGCCGGCACGTCCGGCAACGCTGCAGGCGCCACCCCGGCGGACCCCACCGACGTCGCCGCCGGCACGTCGGGCAAGCTCGCTGCGGTGCTGAGCCGGCCGATGCCGCTGGAACGTGTCCACGATGAGGCCGGTCAACTGGCCGCCATGGTGCGTGCGCTGGAGGCCGGGCAGATGGTCGAGGTCCCCGCCGGGGCGCTGGACCCGCGGGCCCAAGGCTGGGTGGCGGCACTGCGCGGGTACCAGCGCGCGGACCTGATCGGCACCGTACGCGCTTACCTGCGGCACCGGGGCCAGTGGGAGGGCGCTGCCCGTGAGTTGGGGATCCACCGGAACTCGCTGCGCCACCGGATGGGAATTGCCGCCGGATTATTGCACGCGGATCCGGACGATCCCGATGTCGCGGCTAACCTGTGGCTGGCACTGCGCTGGCTGTAGCGCCGTCGCGGTCGACGCTGGCTGCGCTGGCTGTAGCGCCGTCGGCCAGCCACGCCCGGACGCCGTCGTTGTGTTCGCCCAGCGACGGCGGGGCCGCCACGGGCGCCGGGAACGCCGGCGTCCAGGTAATGGGATGGCGGATCTGCCGCCCGGCGGACTGGCCCGCCGCATTGCGGACCTCGATGGTCGGTTCAAGGCCCAGCGACTCGGCATAGTCCAGCCCCTCATCTATGCCGGCCACATGGCCGGCCGGGACGCCGGCGTCGATGAGCTTGTCCTGCCAGATGAGGGCCGAAGAGGCGGACAGGGCATCCTCCAGCAGGGGCACCAGTTCCGTGCGGTGTTCCACGCGGGCGTTGTTGGTGGCAAAGCGCGGGTCACGGGCCAGCCCGGCAACGCCCAGGACCTGGGTCAGCTTGGCGAACTGTCCGTCGTTGCCGCAGGCCACGGCCAGCGGCGCATCCGCACACTCGAGCAACTGGTACGGCACGATCGAAGGATGGGCGCTGCCCATGCGGTGCGGCACCTTGCCCGCGCCCAGGAACGACTGGCCCTGGTTGGCCAGCGCGCCCTGCAGGCTGGAGAGCAGGTTGAGCTCCAGATAGGCCCCGCGGCCCGAGACGTTCCTGGCTGCCAGGGCTGCAAGAACGCCAATCGTGGTGTCCTTGGCCGTCAGGACGTCGACCAGGGCGACGCCGGCCTTGGTGGGGCTGCCGTCTTTTTCGCCGGTAATGCTCATCAGCCCGCCCAGGGCCTGGACGATGAAGTCATAACCCATCAGGTTGGCTCCGCGGGCGCTGCCAAACCCGGTGATCGAGGCATAGATCAAACCGGGGTTCTCAGCGGAGAGCTCCGCATAGCCCAGGCCCAGCTTTGCCATGCCACCGGGCTTGAAGTTTTCCACCAGGACATCGGCGCGCAGGGCCAGCTCCCTGGCCAGCTGCAGATCGCCGGGGTCGGCAAGGTCCAGGCAGACCGATTCCTTGTTGCGGTTCGCGCTCTCAAAGTAGGTGGCCCCGGTAGGGGAGAACGGCGGTCCCCAACTGCGGGTGTCATCGCCGGTGCCGGGGCGTTCCACCTTGATCACGCGGGCGCCCAGATCGGCCAGCGTCATGGTGGCCAGCGGGCCGGCCAGGACGCGGGAGAAATCGGCCACCAGCAGGCCGGACAACGGTCCGGCGGGCGTGTCCCTGGTCTCTTGGGCAGCGTCCCGCCCGGCGGAACCGGGCTGCGGGCCGGGCATCGAAGTCATGGGGATTCCCTTCGTGGATTGCCCGCGGCACATCGCCGTGCCCCGGATACCTGATCAAGGATTCGAAGCCTAACAAGGCGCAACCGGCCCATCATTGGATTAACCATCCAGGTCTTAGCCGTTCCGCACAATCACCCTCCGGCCGCGCATGGGACCAGCCGGGCCATGACGGGGCCGATAGAGTGACGCTATGGAAGCAGATCCTCCGGTTCGGACCCGCCCGGAACGCAGTTGGCCACGGGCGGTGCGGTGAGCCAGGAACCAGCCGCCCCCGCACAATCGCGCGGCGCCCGGGCCGCCGTGTTCGCCCAGCTGACCGGCGCAGGCAGATCCGAGCAGGTGGCCCAACGGCTGACCGACGCCATTCTGTTGGGCGTGCTGGCTCCCGGCGACCGGCTGCCCAGCGAGGCAGAGCTGGCCAAGCGGTTTGGCGTGGCTTTGGTGACGGCGCGCGACGGCCTGGGGGCTGTCCGTGAGGCCGGGCTGGTGGAGACCCGGCGCGGCCGCGAGGGCGGCAGCTTTGTGCTGGCCACCGAGCAAACGCCGGAGAGGCTCCTGCAGGCCCGGCTGCGCGGGCTCTCGCACGTGGAGATTGCCGACCTCGCCGTCTATTTTGGGATGCTGGCCGCCGGCTGCGCAGAACGGGCAGCCGAGCTGGCGTCCACCGATGAAGCCCAGCGGCTGACGGACTGGCTTCAGGGGGCCGACTTCGGTTCCGCAAGCGACTCCGGTCGGAATGCCGGGGGTTTCTACCTCGAAATTGCCGTGATCAGCCAGTCGCCGCGGCTGGTGCGCGAGCAGATCCGCCTGCAGGCGGAGTTTGGCCCCATGCTGTGGCTGTGCCTGACTGACCCCGCCATGCGGGCGCGGGTCTACGCGCAAAACCAGCGCACCGCCGAGGCGATCGCCGCCCACGACGCCGCCGGTGCCCGCGCCGCGGTCCGGGCACAGATCAGCGACCTTTCCGTCTGGCTGTTGGCAGCCAAGGAACGGCTTGAGCAAGGAGCAACAGCCGATGGCTGAGAACCACATTGCGGATCCACTCCAGGCCCGGGCGCGGGACTGTGCCGCGGCCATCGGCGCGCTCTTCAACGGCGTCTTCGACACCCTGCAGCGGTGGCGGAGCCTGGTCGAGGCCTCAACCGCCTGGGGTGCGGGAGACATTGACCCTGCCGTGTATGCGATGGTCAAGCCGGAGTTGACGGCCGCCGACCCGATGCTGATCGGCGCCGGATTCATCGCGGCGCCGGGGGTGGTGCGGGGCAAGGGCCTCCATTTCGCCTGGTGGCTGGGCCCCCTGGAAGACAACCCGATCCTGGGCACCACCACGGAACCGAGCCAGCTGGATCTGGCCTCGCGCGACTACGCCGACTATCTTCGTGACCTCAGCGCGCTCGAGTGGTACCGGGTGCCCGAAGCCACGGGGGCCCGCCACATCACGGGCCCGTATGTCGACCACTTGTGCACGTGCGACTACATCCTCACGCTCACCGCGCCCGTCACCGTCGGCGGGACCATGGCGGGAGTGGTGGGCGCAGACCTCCTGGTGCGCCGGCTGGAGCGGGACGCCTTGCCGCTGATGCGCGCCGTGGGGGCTCCGGCGGTGTTGTTGAGCGCCGCGGGAAGGGTGGTTGTCTCCACCGATCCGTCGCTCCCCGTGGGGACGCTAGCGGCCCCGGATGCCGCCCCGGCTGCCGGTCCGGGCCTGCGCGGTGCCTTTGCCTGCCCCGGCACCAACCTGAAGATCATGGTGGAAAAAGTCCCCTAAATTAAACATCCCATTTCAGATGAATAAGGTGTAGTCTCACCATGTGGCCGTGAACCAGGTCACATGGTGGCGTGGTCCGAGGCGAGGCCCGGCCCACCCAATTCACTGAAGGGAACCTCATGAGCGTGCGGAAATTGCGGAACTTCGTCGGCGGCCAGTTTGTTGACTCGGCCGCCACAAGCCGGCTGGAGATCCACAATCCGGCCACCGAAGAGGTCATCGCCACAACACCCGTTTCCACCGCCGCCGACGTTGCTGCCGCGTACGCTGCAGCCGCTGCAGCGTTTGAAATCTGGAGCGAAACCACGCCGGCGGAGCGCCAGCGGGCGCTGCTGCACATTGCCGACGCTGTCGAGGCCCGGGCCGAGGAGCTGGCCGACCTCGAGTGCGCCGATACCGGCAAGCCCCGCGCCGGGATTGTTCCGGATGAGATCGACGTGCTGGTGGACCAGATCCGCTTCTTTGCCGGCGCAGCCCGGACGCTGGAAGGCCGGGCCACCGCCGAGTACCTGGCGGACCACAGTTCCTCGATCCGGCGCGAGCCGATCGGCGTCGTCGGCCAGGTGGCTCCGTGGAACTACCCGCTGATGATGGCAGCGTGGAAGGTCATTCCCGCGCTTGCGGCCGGCAACACCGTAGTTCTCAAGCCGTCCGATTCCACGCCGAGCTCCACCCTGCTGTTTGCCGAGCTGGCCAGCGAATTCCTCCCCGCGGGCGCGTTCAATGTGGTGCTGGGCGACCGAGAGACCGGCAAGGCGCTGGTGGCGGACGAGGCTCCGGAAATGGTGTCCATCACCGGAAGCGTGCGGGCCGGCATGGAGGTGGCCGGAGCAGCGGCCGCCGATGTCAAACGCGTGCACCTGGAGTTGGGCGGCAAGGCTCCGGTCATTGTGTTCGACGACGTCGATATCGCCACCGCGGTGGCGGGCATCGTCCCGGCGTCCTTCTACAACGCGGGCCAGGACTGCACCGCGGCCACGCGGCTGCTGGTGCACGAAGACATCCACGATGAGTTCGTGGCTGCTTTTGCCGAGGAAGTGCGGCAGAACGCCAGGACCGGCGGTCCCGCCGAGGAAGGAATCCTGTACGGCGCGCTCAGCAGCGCCGACCATCTCCAGCGCGTGGCCGGATTCCTGGCACGCCTGCCGGAGCACGCCACGGTTGAAGTTGGCGGCAAGCGCCACGGCGGCGTGGGGTACTTCCACGAGGCCACCGTGGTGTCCGGACTGAACCAGGACGACGAGCTCATCCAGAGCGAGGTGTTCGGGCCGATCGTCACGGTGCAGAAGTTCGCCACGGACGCCGAGGCCCTGGCGCTGGCCAACGATGTGGACTACGGGCTGGCGTCCTCGGTGTGGACCAGGGACCACACGCGGGCCATGCAGTTCGCCAAGCGCCTGGATTTCGGCTGCGTCTGGATCAACACACACATCCCGCTGGTGGCCGAGATGCCGCACGGCGGATTCAAGCACTCCGGGTATGGCAAGGACCTGTCCATGTACGGGCTGGAGGACTACACCCGGATCAAGCACGTCATGAGCTATATCGGCTAGGCGGCGCCACCGCGACCGTCAGCACTTCCACTGGCAGCCCTGCCAGCACCTACTCCGGCATCTCCCGCCGGCACCCCACCAGAATCTCCCGCCAAAGTCGTCGGAAGGAAACCATGTCCACCGAACCCCGCAGCACCGCCGAGCTCAACGACAGTGAACATCTTGCCGTCCTGGGCTACCAGGATTCCTTTGACCGGTCCATGTCCTTGTGGGCCAATTTCGCCCTCGGATTCACTTACCTTTCGCCGCTGGTGGGGGTGTACTCCCTCTTCGCCGTCGCCATGGCGGCCGGCGGCCCGCCGTCGGTCTTCTGGATCTTCATCGTGGGCGCCGGGCAGATGCTGGTGGCACTGGTATTCGGCGAGGTGGTGTCGCAATATCCCATCCACGGCGGCATCTATCCCTGGACCAGGCGGCTCTGGGGCCGGCGCTATGCCTGGATGGCGGCCTGGGTCTACATCTGGGCCATGATTGTCACCATCACCGCGGTGGCCGAATTTGGCAGCGGTTTCCTGGCCAGCCTGTTCGGAATTGAGCTGAACCGGGAAAGCACGCTTGGCTTGTCGGTACTGCTCCTGCTGGTGGCCCTGGTCTTGAACTTCACCGGCACCAAGACGATGGCCCGGGTGGCCCGGATCGGGCTGGCGGCCGAGCTGATCGGCGTGATCGCCGTCGGCCTGTATCTGCTGATTTTCCAGCGCAAGCAGAGCTTCGGCGTGTTCTTCGACTCGATGGGCGTGCAGGGAGACGGCAGCTACCTGAACGCCTTCATGGGAGCCGCCCTGGCCGGTCTCTTCCTCTTCTATGGCTTTGAAGCCTGCGGCGACGTGGCGGAGGAGGTCGCCAACCCGGCCCGGCGGATCCCGCGCGCCATGATGATGACCATTGTGGTGGGCGGAGTTTCCGCGCTGTTCTCCTTCGGCGGCTATGTGCTGGCCGCGCCGAACCTGCAGGAGATCGTCAACGGCCAGGACACAGACCCGATTCCCGCCATTCTGGAGTCGGCCCTCGGCGCGGTGGGGGCCAAGATCTTCCTGATCGTTGCGATCACGGCGTTCCTGTCCTGCGTGCTGAGCCTGCAGGCGGCAGCCAGCCGGCTGATCTTCTCCTTTGCCCGCGATGGCATGGTGCCCGGCCACCGCTGGCTGTCCAGGGTTTCCGGCACCGCCAAGGTTCCCGCGAACGCCCTGATCGTCGCCGCCAGCATCCCCCTGGCCATCTGCATCACCATCTATCTGGGATCGGATGAGCTGCTCACCCAGATCACCTCCTTTGCGGTACTGGGCATCTACATTGCCTTCCAGTCCGTGGTTCTGGCAGCCCTGCGCCAGCGGCTCAAGGGCTGGCGGCCGGCGGGGCCGTTCAGCCTGGGCGCCGCGGGGTTCGCGGTCAATGCCGCCGCCCTGGCCTACGGAATCTTTGCCATGGTGCTGCTGGCTTGGCCCGGCTCCACGGGCGTCTTTGTCACCGACTGGACCGTCCTGCTCGGCCTGGGCGTGGTGGCGGGCAGCGGACTTCTCTACCTCCTGCTGGCCCGCCCGGATGCCAAGTCCACGGCCCCGGCCGGCGACGCCATCGACGTCGCCGCGAAACTGCGCGCCGGAAGCACCCGGCAAGCAGTGGTCAACTAATGCGCCAAACGAAAGAGCAAAAGTGAAGAGTACCGAACGCGATGTTGTCATCATCGGCGCCGGCCCGACCGGGCTGAACGCCGCACGGGACCTGAAGGCGGCGGGCTTGACGGTTGCCGTGCTGGAGGCCCGCGACAGGGTTGGCGGCCGGACCTGGACCAGCATTATCGACGGCGCCATGCTGGAAATCGGCGGCCAGTGGATCTCGCCGGACCAGACGGCGCTCAAAGACCTCCTGGGTGAGCTGGGCCTGGAAACGTTCAGCCGGTACCGCGAGGGAAAGTCCGTCTACGTTGCCCCGGACGGCACCCGCAGCCTGTATGCCGGGGAGATGTTCCCGGTCTCCGAACGCACCGAGGCCGAAATGCGGCGGATGATCGGCATCCTGGATGAGCTGGCCGCCGAGATCGGCGCCGAGGAGCCGTGGGCGCACCCCCTGGCGCGCGAACTCGACACCGTCTCGCTGCACCACTGGATGCGCCAGCTCTCCGAGGACGAGGAGGCATGCGGCAACATCGGCCACTTCCTGGCCGGCGGCATGCTCACCAAGCCGGCGCACTCCTTCTCCGCGCTGCAGGCAGTGCTGATGGCGGCATCGGCGGGCTCGTTCTCAAACCTTGTGGACGAGGACCTGCTCCTGGACCAGCGCGTGGTGGGAGGGATGCAGCTCGTATCGGAGACCATCGCTGCCGCGCTGGGGGACGACGTCGTCCTCGATTCCCCGGTGCGGACCCTGCGCTGGAACGGCGACGGCGTCACCGCCGTCTCGGACCGGGCCACGGTGAACGCCCGGTACGCCATCATGGCGGTCCCGCCCAACCTGTACTCGCGGGTGAGCTTTGAACCTCCGCTGCCGCGCCGGCAGCACCAGATGCACCAGCACCAGTCGCTGGGTCTGGTCATCAAGGTGCACGCTGTCTACGAGACGCCGTTCTGGCGTGAAGAAGGCCTCTCCGGCACCTGTTTCAGCCCCGACCTGGTGGTCCAGGAAATCTACGACAACACCAATCATGAGGATCCGCGCGGGACCCTGGTGGCCTTTGTGCCGGATGAGAAGGCGGACGCAATGTTTGCGCTCGAGGCCCCCGAGCGCCGCCGGGCCATCCTGTCGGCCATGGCGGAGTCGTTGGGACCCAAGACCCTGGACCCGGTGGTGTACTACGAGTCCGACTGGGCCTCCGAGGAGTGGACCCGCGGCGCCTTCGCGGCCAGCTACGACCTGGGCGGGCTGCACCGCTACGGGGCGGACCAGCTCACCCCGGTGGGCCCCATTTACTGGGCGTCCTCGGATTTGGCGGCCGAGGGCTACCAACATGTGGATGGTGCGGTCCGGATGGGCCGGGCAACGGCTGCCAGGATCCTGGCCCGCGACGCCGCGGGCACGGACGCCGCGGGCACGGACGCCGCGGGCGCGGAGGCCGCCGCGTAGCACCCGCGCCGCCCGTCGTTGCTTGTGCGGGGGCTACGTTCCCTGGACGCGCTCCACGAACTGGGCAGTGCGCGCCACCAGCCCGTCGATCTGCCGCAGCACGACGGCGGCGGGGTCCGGGTTGATCTCGTTGGCCGGAGGCTCTACCCGCACATTGCGGCTGCAGAGGAAATCGGCGCAGATCAAGGTGCCCAGCGTGTTGCCGTTTCGGCCGGACTGCCCGGCGCGTTTGGCTACCCACAGCAGTACATCGTCTTTGGAGAACACGTCCCGGCACAGCTCGCAGAGCACGGAACGGTTCTTCTTGGCCCCACCTTCAGGGGCCCGGAGCATGATGCCGGCGGGCCCCTTCGGTCCCTGCACCACGAGGTAGCCGCGGAGTGGCATCTTGGCGTCCCGCCAGGCCAGGAAGTCAATTTGTTCCCAGTCCAGGGTGTCGAAGTTCTTGGGCAGATTAAGTTTGGCGGCTTCTGAGCGGCTCGCGTTGATGAAGGACGTGCGGATCTGCTGCGCGGTGATTTTTTGCATGACTGACACTTTCGAAAATCGGATGGCTCCGGCCAAAGCAGGCGTACAGCGCGCCAGGGCGGATGGTGGGCAGAAGACTGCCAGCCTGCGACTCCGGTGTGGGGCACGGCGTCTCGCGGGACTAGTCCGTGGTGGTTCGGGACTCCGCGGAAAGGGCCTGTGCGGGAAGGAACTATGCGGGCGGGGCTGGCAGGAGCGAGGGCGCGTTGCAGGCCACAGCGGCCACCCCGCTAACCGTGGCAGCAGTCATCGTCGCGATGTCCATGCTCACTTCCCCCGTCCCAACACGTCGCCGGTTCCGATTATCCGGCGAGCCAATCCTTGCAAAGCCCGGGATTTGTGTCCAGTCAACTGCTCTCCCGGCCACCCCAACGCGGGGTCACTTACGGTCCGTAAACGCCACCGTCATGGGCCGTAAGTGACCCCGCGTTGTTTTTGTGGTGACCCGATCGAGACAATTACGTTACTCAAACCTTTCTTAATTACACAAAGGATAGGCTAGCCTTACTTAGGTTTGGATCACATACCTAAGGAGTTCCGTGGCTTCCGCCCTCTTCACCCGTTCAGGCGGCCGGCCCGCCGGCCGCCGCACCTTTGGTAAAACCGCAGGGCGGGCAGCGGCACTCCTGGCCGCCGTCGCGCTGACCCTGACCGCCTGCTCCACCGGCCCGGCACGTTCGACGGCGACGGACGACCCCACCCAGCCGGTCAGCATCGCCTTCCCGGTCACCGTCAAGCACCTCTTCGGCGAGACCACCATCAAGGAACAGCCCAAGCGCGTGGTCACCGTTTCCTGGGTCAACGACGACGTTGCCATCGCCCTCGGGGTGGTGCCCGTAGGCGTCCCCAAGAACGAATGGGGCGGTAACGACAAGGGCTCCACGCCGTGGAAGGACGCCGCGCTGGCGAAGCTCGGCGCCGGCTTCGGCTCGGCGAAGGCCCCGGCCCAGTTCTCCGAGGCAGACGGCATCAACTTCACCGAGATCGCCAGGCTCAACCCGGACCTCATCCTCGGCGCCTACTCCGGGCTGACGGAGGAGGACTACAAGAAGCTCAGCGAGATCGCGCCGGTCGTTGCCCAGCCGGAAATCGCCTACGGCACCTCCTGGCAGGACTCCACCGCCATCATCGGCAAGGCCCTCGGCAAGGAGGCCGAAGCCGCAAAGCTGGTCGCCGACACCGAGGCCACCATCAAGGACAAGGTCTCCAAGTACCCGCAGATCGCCGGAACATCCTTCATCTACGGCAACCTGGAGCCGGACAAGAGCGACGGCGTCAACGTCTACACGGCCAACGACAACCGTCCGCGCTTCCTCAGCGAAATCGGCATGAAGCTCGCATCTGTTGTGGAGGAGAACTCCAAGGGCTCCAAGGAATTCTTCATCCCGTGGTCCGCCGAAAAGGCCAACGAGCTGAACTCGGACATCTTCGTGACCTGGGTGCCGGACGCGGCCACCACCGGCTCCATCAAGGCCGACCCCCTGCTGGGCCAGATCCCCGCGATCAAGAGCGGCGCCCTGGTCGCCGACTCGAACAACACGCTCACGCTGTCCATCTCCGCTTCCTCGCCGCTGAGCCTGCCCTGGTCGCTGGACACGTTCCTGCCGCAGCTGGCCGCCGCGGCGGACAAAGTCACCGCAGCGAAGTAACACCCTCCCATGACGAACAGTACGACGACGGCGCCCGCCACCAGTGCGCCCGGCGCACCCCCGGCCCCCACCGGGAGGAAAGCCCCCACAATGCAGGCCGCCTGGCTGCTTGCCGCCGCCGTCGTGCTTGTCCTGGTCTGTGCGGCGTCCCTGGCCGTCGGAGCCCGCGGGGTTCCCCTCGACACCGTCTGGCAAGCGCTGACGCAGTTCGACCCCGCCGACGGCAACCATGCCGTCATCCACGCCCGCATCCCCCGCGCCGTGCTGGGCCTGCTCGCCGGCGGCGCCCTCGGGCTGGCGGGCGCGGCCATGCAGGGCGTGGCCCGCAACCCGCTCGCCGACCCCGGCATCATCGGGGTCAACGCTGGCGCCGCCCTCGCCGTCGTCACCGGGATCTACGTCTTCGGTGTGTCGTCCCTGTCCGGCTACATCTGGTTCGCGTTTATCGGCTCCGCCGCGGCCGCCGTCGTCGTCTACCTGATCGCGTCACTCGGCAGGGAAGGCGCGACGCCGGTCAAACTGGCACTGGCCGGCGCGGCCCTGAGCGCGGGGCTGTATTCGCTAATGAACGTCGTCCTGGTCTCCAGCCAGGACACCCTGGACCGGTTCCGTTTCTGGCAGGTCGGCGGGATCGCCGGCAGGGACTGGTCGGTGGTGCTCCCCGGCCTGCCGTTCCTGGCCGCCGGGGCACTGATCGTCCTGTTCACCGGACGGATCCTTAACAGCCTGGCCCTCGGGGATGACATCGCCCGCGGGCTGGGCCAGCGCGTCGGCCTCGCCCGCGGCATTACCGCGCTGGGCATAGTGCTGCTTTGCGGCTCGGCCACGGCACTGGCCGGACCGATCGGATTCGTCGGCCTGGTGGTTCCGCACGCCGTCCGCTTCCTGACCGGCCCGGACTACCGCTGGATCCTGCCCTTCTCGCTGGTCCTGGCGCCCGTGCTGCTCCTGCTTTCGGACGTCGTGGGCCGCGTCATCCTGTTGCCCGGCGAAGTCCCCGCCGGGATCATGACCGCGCTCGTGGGCGCGCCTGTCTTCGTGTGGCTGATCCGGCGGGGCAAGGGGGCCGGACTGTGAGCAAGGCAGACCTCGCCAGCGTCAGGCGCGAGCTGGGGGAGAACGCCCCCGCGGAATGCGAACCGGCGGATCCCGCCGGCCCGGTCCGCGCCAAGGGGAGGCCACTGCGCTGTGCCTTGAAAAACCGTGTGTTGATGGGCCGGACGGCCCTCCTGGCCTTCGCCGTCGTTGTGCTCTTCGCCGTCAGCATCCTGCTGGGCAGCTACACCGTCACCGTCCCGGACTTCGTCAGGATTCTCACGGCCCACCTCACCGGTGGCGAGAGGATCCCCGGCGCCAGCTTCATCGTGATGGAAACCAAGCTGCCGCGGGCAGTTATCGGCACCATGATCGGCATTGCCTTCGGGCTCTCGGGCACCCTGTTCCAGACGATGCTGCGTAATCCGCTGGCCAGTCCCGACGTGATCGGCATCAGCTACGGGGCCAGCGCGGCCGCCGTCACCGCCATCGTCGTTTTCGGCGCGTCCGGAGCGGCGGTGTCCGGCGCGGCACTGTGCGGGGCCATGGCGGTAGCCGTGCTGATCTACACAATCTCGCGGACTGGTTCCCTCGGATCCGGCGGCGGCCATCACGCTAACGCAGCCGGAAGCCGGCTCATCCTGGCCGGCATCGGCATCGCCGCGGCACTGAACGCCGTGGTCAACTTCCTCATGACCCGGGCCGATATCCGCACCGCGGCCGAGGCCCTGATCTGGCTGAACGGATCCCTGAATTCCGCCAGCTGGGACCGTGCCGGAGTGCTGGCCCTCGCGCTGCTGGTCCTGGTGCCCGCCGCCGCCGTCCTCGCCGGCCCGCTGCGCATCCTGGAACTCGGAGACGACGCCGCCGCCGGACTCGGCATCCGGGTGGACATCACCCGGCTGGGCGTGGTGGCCGTTGCCGTCGCCCTCGCCGCCGTCGCCACTGCCGCCGCCGGGCCCGTGGCCTTCGTCGCCTTCCTGGCCGGCCCCATCGCGCGCCGCTTCACCGGCAAGGCCAGCCTCCCGGCCGGCGCGTTCGTCGGCGCCCTGATTGTCCTCGCCGCAGACTACTTCGCCGCCAACATCGCCCCCCTGCTGCTGGACGGCACCGTCCTTCCCGTCGGAGTGGTCACCGGCGCACTGGGAGCACCGTTCCTGCTGTGGCTCCTGGTCACAGCCAACCGAAAGGACGCCTGACATGGCAGTTCTCAACGCCAAGGACCTGACGCTGCAGTACGACCAGCGCCGGGTGGTGGAAGGCCTCACGGCGGAGATTCCCGAGGGGAAGGTGACAATGATCGTGGGCGCCAACGCCTGCGGCAAATCCACGCTCCTCCGCGGCCTGTCCAGGCTGCTGAAGCCGGCCGGCGGCACCGTGACCCTGGACGGCAAGGACATCCATTCCCGCCCGGCCAAGGAACTCGCCCGCATCCTCGGCCTGCTCCCGCAGCACTCCACCGCCCCCGACGGCATTCTGGTGCGGGACCTCGTGGGCCGCGGACGCTACCCGCACCAGGGCTTCTTCCGCAGCTGGAGCACGGATGACCATCTCGCTGTGCAGCGCGCACTGGAAGCCACCGAAACGCTCGAGCTCGCCGAACGCAACGTCGACGAACTCTCGGGCGGGCAGCGCCAGCGCGTCTGGATCGCGATGGCGCTGGCCCAGGAAACCGAGGTTCTGCTGCTCGACGAGCCCACCACCTACCTGGACCTGGCCCACCAGGTGGAGGTCCTGGACCTGATCACGGACCTGAACAGGCGCCGCGGCACCACCGTCGCAATCGTCCTGCACGACCTGAACCTGGCGGCCCGGTACGCGGACCACGTCATCGCCATGAAGGGCGGCCGGATCGTGGCCGAGGGCACCTCTGCCGACGTCGTCACCGAGGACCTGGTCCGTGACGTCTTCGGGCTGGACTCGCGGGTGCTGCCCGACCCCATTTCCGGCACGCCACTGATCATCCCGCTCGGCCGGCACCACGCAGACTTCCGAAAATCAGAAACAGCAACCCTGGAGTTGGTCCCATGAGGGCAGTTAACAGCAGTGCAACAGCCACTGAACCCATGACCCGGGCGTTCGACGTGACGGTCGCCGCGGTGCAGGAGCTCAGCCCCAACTTCCGCCGGATCACCTTCGGCGGCTACTCCCTGCGTGGCTTCGGCGTCCACGGCGAAACCCTGGACCTGCGCGTGAAGCTGATGATCCCGTCCCTTGCCTGGGACGGGACCCAGCTGCCGCTGCCGGTGTTCCACATGGAAAAGTCCGGCTGGTATCAGGAATGGCTGGCCACGGATCCCGCGATCCGTGGCTCCATGCGCACCTACACGGTGCGGCAGGAACGCCTCGACTCCGTGTATCCGGAGATCGACGTCGACTTTGTCATGCACTTCGACGCCGCCGGAAACGGCGGACCCGCCGCGAACTGGGCCCTGAACGCCAGGCCCGGCGACGCCCTCACCCTCATTGGACCCAACAACCGTGCCGCGCACTGTGTCACAGCGGAGACCTACTCCGGCATCGAATGGCGGCCGGGCCTGGCCCAGCGTGTACTGCTTGCCGGTGACGAGACCGCTGTCCCGGCCATCAGCGCCATCCTGGAAAGCCTCCCGTCGTACATCAGCGGACATGCGTTCCTGGAGGTCCCCGAGCCCGGCGACTTCCTGGACCTGAGGTCCGACGCCGACGTCGAAATCACCTGGCTGGCACGCGGCGCCTCGATCGGCCGCTCGCGTCCGCACGGCGAACTCCTGCAGGAAGCCGTCCGCGCCGCCGTTCCCGAACCCGGCTGGGTGGGCATCAAGACCGCCGCCGGCGGGGCAGGGCCCGAACCCGATGACGTGAACGTGGACCAGGACATCCTCTGGGAGACCCCCGCCCGGATGGACGCCGCGGCAATCAGCGCCAGCCGGAACCCCGGCAAGCCCGCCGGGGCACTGCCGTTCTACGCCTGGATCGCCGGCGAAGCGGGCACCGTCAAGGAGCTGCGGCGGTACTTGGTGCGGGACGTGGGGATTGACCGGAAACAGGTCGCATTCATGGGGTACTGGCGGCAGGGGAAAGCCGAGCTGTAATCTTCGGCGTCGTGCCTCTTCCGGGCTTACGCCCGCAATCGCAGTTTTGCCGTCGCTTGCGGTTGCGGCTCAGCCTGCCGGTCATCTTCGGTTAACTCTCCCTTTCCCTGGCCGCTTTTCGCGGGGGTTAGTTTGGACGGATGGGTTCCATTCCTTTGCTTCCGGATCGAGGCGGGCGGCGGGTCTTCGTTGCCTTGGGGGATTCCTTCACCGAGGGCGTGGGGGACTACGATCCCCGCTTCCCCAACGGCGTGCGGGGCTGGGCAGACCGGGTTGCGGAGAAGCTGGCCAAGGCGCAGCCGGGGTGGGAGTACGCCAATCTGGCCATCCGCAGCAAACGGCTGCGCCACATCACCGGCGAACAGCTTGGTCCCGCCGTGGCCATGGAGCCGACCCTCGTCACGCTGTACGCGGGCGGCAACGACATCCTGGATTTCGGCACGGACATCGGGGCCCTCATGCGGGACTACGAGTCGCTGGTGGCTGCGCTCGCCGGCACGGGGGCAACGCTGGTGCTCTTCACCGGCTTCGACGTCAAGGTCTCCGCGCTGCTGGAGCCGCTGAAGAAACGTAACGCCTTCTATAACCGGCGCGTCCGCGAGATCGCCGGCCGCTACGGCGCCGTTCTGGTGGACTACTGGTGCTTCGACGCCTTCCATGACCCGCGGATGTGGGATTCGGACCGGCTGCATATGTCCAAGGCAGGCCACAAATACCTCGCCTCACAGGTCCTGGACCATCTCGGCGTGCCGCACAAGATCAAACGCAGGGAATGGGAACCGCCCGTGAAACCGGGCCTGCGGGAGTGGGAACGCCGGCAGCGCCGCTGGGTCCGCGACTGGGTATTACCGTTGTTCGGGCGGAAGCTCCGCGGCGTAACCCTCGGCGATCAGCTCCGGCCGCGCTGGCCAGAACCCGTGCGGGTCCCGCGCAAGGGCGGCCTGAAGAAACTGCTGCATGACCAGCGCGCCAGCGGCCAGTCCGGGGCCGGGTAGCCGCCGGGACTCAGCTGTCCAGCAGGTTTTCGTAGCCCGGAGCGACCCTGTTGGCGTGGAACTCCATGACCTCGAATTCAGCCACACCGTTGACGTAGAACGGGTCCTTGGCCAGGGCGGCGTCAAGGCTGGCCCGGTCCGCGTTCGAGAGCAACAGACCGCCGGTGCGGGGGATTTTGCGCCCCGCGACCATGAAGACGCCGTCGTCGAAGGCTGCCTGCAGCCACGTCACGTGCGCCGGAAGATGGAACTCCACAATGTCCTCGGGGACTTTGTATGTCAGGGAGACTACGTACATGCGGCCAGCCTACCGGTAGCCGGCCACTGACAGGCGGGAAGTTTTCCGGAAATGCCCGGCTGAAGTTGAATCGTCAAGCTTCCAGTCTCCTAGAATGTAGCCATGACCGAACCCCGCTGGCTCAACGCCGACGAACGCCGGGCCTGGCTGGCCCAGCTCAGCATCAACACCATGCTGCCGGCCGCCCTGGACACCCAGCTCCACGCCGCGGGCAAGCTTTCCCTGTTCGACTACAACGTGCTGGCGATGCTTTCCGAGGCCGAGGGGCGATTCCTGCCCATGAGTGAGCTCGCCGCGCGCACCAGCGCCTCCCTGTCCCGGCTCTCGCATGTGGTCACCAAGCTGCAGAACCGCGGCTGGCTGGAGCGCAGGCCGCACCCCGGCGACGCCCGCGTGACCACGGCCCACCTGACCGACGCCGGGATGCAGACGATCGTGAAACTCGCCCCGGGACATGTTGAGGCGGTCCGCTCACTGTTCCTCGATGCCCTGAGCCCCGAGGACGTCGCGGACCTGGCCCGGATCGGCGAAAAGATCGTGGCCCGACTCGACGACGACCACTGGATCCTGCGCGACAACTAAGCGCGACAGCCGAAGGCGCCGCAGTCCGACGTCGGGCCTCCCCGTCTTTGTTGCTCGCGGCAACTGCTGGCAGACTGGATCCATGGATTTCACGTCCCGCTACGTAGCCCTTGGAGACTCCTTTACGGAAGGCGTCGGCGACGACGACCCTACCCGGCCCAACGGCGTCCGGGGCTGGGCGGATCGGGTGGCAGAGGGGCTTGGCGCCGCGGATCCCGGCTTCGGGTACGCGAATCTTGCCATCCGCGGCCGGAAACTCCGGCAGATCCTGGCCGAACAGGTCGATGCCGCCGTCGCACTCAATCCCACCCTGGTCAGCATCTACGCTGGCGCCAACGACATCCTCCGGCCCAGGGTCGACATCGATGACCTGCTGGCCGAATACGACGCCGGGATCCGCAAGCTCAGGGCCACCGGCGCCACCGTGGTGATGTTCACCGGCTTCGACGCGCGGGGCTCCAAGATTTTCGGCACCATGCGCGGCCGTACGGCCATCTACAACGAACTGGTTCGCGGCATCGCCGGGGACCACGGCGCCCTGCTGGTCGACTACTGGCGTTTCAGCGAGTACTACGACTGGGGCATGTGGGCCACGGACCGGATGCACATGTCTGCCGCCGGCCACGCGAACATGGCCAAGCGCGTACTCACGGTGCTGGCACACGAGCACTCGATTGACGTCCCGCCCATGACGCCGGTTCCTGAGCTGAGCCGGGTGGACGCCCTCCGCGCGAATGCCCGGTGGGTCCGCGAATTCGCCGGCCCGTGGGTTGTCCGGCGCGTCACCGGCAAGTCGTCCGGCGACGGCCTGGAGCCGAAGTACGGGCAGCTGACCCATCTCTAGAACGGCACCCTAGGCGCGGAACCCCGGCGTCGCGAGCAGTTCCCCGTTGCGGCGGACGGCGAGGACATCGATCTCCCAACCGTCCGTGGCCCGGTGCAGCATCGCGGTCCCGCCGGCCACGATCGCCGTCGCGAGCACATCGGCGGTGACAATGTCTGCCGCAGCCACGGAGACCTGGGCGAACCCGGCGCCGGCGGAGCCCGCGGTCCGGCTTCCGGAGCCCGCTGTCCAGATATGGTCACCCCGCTCCGCCGAGCCCGACGTCGCAAGGGCGCACCGGGTGCCAGGTCCGCCCAGTTCGTAGGCGGCAATCAGCGCCGAGCGGTCCAGCGGGTCAACGACGCCGGCCGCCCACGAAGCTCCGCTGCCCGGAACGGGCGAGCCCATCACCAGCACGTCGCCGCCGGCATTCAGGCACCAATCGGTGATCCCGCGGCTCCGCAACGCCTCACCGGCCTGCCCGATCGCGTAGCCCTTGATAAGCCCCGAAAGGTCCAGCACGCCGTCGGGCCGTTCCGGGGAGAACGCGCCCTCCGTCCTCAGCCGCCAGCTGAGCGCCTCCGCGTAGCGGTCCCGCATCGCGGCGGATGAGTCCCGCAGGGAGAGCTCCCCGCGCGCCAGCCGGCTGGCCTCGGAGTCGGGACGGTACAGGCTGAACGTTTCGTCCAAGCCGGCAAAAACGCGCTCGACGGCGGCGCTTGCGGCATCGAGCCCGCCTTCCCCGCCCGCAGTTTCCGGGATGGCCCGCGCTGGAACGGTCAGGCTGATGACGGTGCCCATCGAGCCAAACGTCCTGGCCTGCAGGGCGGAGCCGCCGAGCTCAGAGGTTGGCTGCATCGAGGGCCGCCTGCAGGGAGTTCAAGTACGCCTCAGAAGTCACCGTGGCACCACTGATGGTCTGCACATCCGCGGACTGGGATTGGAGCACTTCGGCGCGCAGGAGCGGGGCGGCGCGGTTGCTGATCTGCACGGACTTTCGTTCAGCATCGGTCAGCTGCAGGGCCGTGACGTCGGTGATCTTTCCGGCTTGAACCGTGATTTGCACCTGGACGGAGCCGAACCGGGTCTGGACGACCGAGCCAGGGTAGGTCCCTACGGCCTTGGCCGAGGCCCCTGTGGTGCCCGCCCCCGACGCGCCGGAGGAGGCGGTTGAGTCGGACGTTCCGCTTGAGCTGGAGGTTCCGCTTGAGCCGGACGAACCTGTGGACCCGGTGGTCCCTGCCGCCGCGCTTGCGACGGGGCTGCCGGTATCGGCGACATGGATGCCGGACTGCCAGCCGGCGATGAGGATGCCGGCGGAGGCCAGGGCGGCTGAAACTGCTGCGCGGGTTCTCACCAGTCGAACCTTTCGTAGTGGATTTGGTCTTCCCGGACGCCGGCTGCGCGGGCGTCTTCAAGCACGTTGTGCGCCCAGGCGGAGGGGCCGCAGACGTACACGTCGGCGTCGGCGATCTTCGGGTCATAGCTGGCAAGGCGGTGGCCGGCACGGGCGGCGTGCTCCGGAAGCCAGGTCTGGATGCCGGCCGGGCGGGAGCCGGTCAAGTGGAAAAGCGTGGCGCCGCGGCGCCGGCAGAGGTCGAGGATCTCCTCGCCCAGGTAGAGCTCGGATTCACTGTGGCCGCGAAGAATGACAGTGGCGTTGCCGGGCTGGAATGGTGTGCTCTCCAGCAGGGCACGAACCGGCGTGATGCCAATCCCTGCTCCCACCATGACCACATGGTTGCGGCTCCGAGCGGACGTGCTGAATAGACCGTACGGGCCTTCCACTGCCACTTTGGTGCCGGGCTTCAGCGACGCCAGCTGGAATGACCCCTTGCCCAGGTTGCGGACGGTGATCCTCAGCGTGCCCCGGCCAGCGGCGTCGAAGTGGACGGGCTCGGCGGACAGGCTGAACGGATGCGGATGCCACCACAGGCCCGGAGCCAGGAACCGCCAGATAAAGAACCGGCCGCCACTGCCTGCCAGCTCGTCCAGTCGAAGGCCGGACATTTCAATGCTGACCACTCCGGGGGCCACCCGCACCACGCGCTTGACGGTCAACTGGTGCCTGAATGTTGCCATTACAGGCTGGACCACCCGGTAGTAGAGGAGTGCGGCGCCGGTCGCGATGCAGAGGGCCAGCCAGTACCAGCGCTGCCAGGTGCCCTCGGCAAAGAGACCGCCCACACTGAACTGGTGGGGGAGCGAGGTCAGGACGGCCGCGTACGTCAGGAGGTGGACGGCGTACCAGAATTCGTAAGGGAACCGACGTCGGACGGCTACCAGGGATGTGACGACGACGGCGATGAACAGGAGCATGGAAATGTAGGCCAGCCACATGTCAGGCACAAGGACCCAGAGCGCAACCGACTCGTTGACGGGGTCCAGTCCTTCCGCCATGCCGTAGCCGATCGCAATCAGGAGTCCGTGCGCCAGCAGCAGGTAGAGGGCCGGTTTGCCCAGCTTGCGGTGAAACTCAAGGGCGCGGTCGTGGCCGACTGTCTGGTCGATGAGTGGGATTCGGGCCGCCAGCAGCAGCATGAGAAGCACCAGGTCCATGCCGGCGAGGCCGGCCACGATCCCCAGTGCGGTGAAGGAGCCGGCTGGAGTCGAGAAGCCGGCCATTCCGCCGCCGGCCAGCCACAAGGCGACCGCGCCGGCCAGCGACGCCCAGAAAAGGACCGTCAGCAGATCCGCTCTTAGCAACCGCCGGCGGTACTGCGCCCTGAAGGGGTTCACAGCGCCACCGGAGCTGCGGCGAATCCCGGGACGGTTCGTCAGAAGTTGTGTGTTCATGGATCCAGAATTGCCCCGCTGCCTATCATTTCGCTGTGAAAAGCCTTCGCCGGGCATATGACCTGGGATGGTCCCGGCCCTACGCCTGCACTGGCTGTGGGGCGCTTCCCCATACACCATTCAGCGACGGATTGGTCTTTAAATCGCCGAACTCGTAGACTTGGTAGGCGCTAGGTGGCGCGGAGCGTGCGCAATTGCTCCGGTTGGCAGGGCCCGTCTGAAAATCGACGGTCCTGGAGGCCGGTAGTTAGGGGCTCAAGTTGCGCGCATTCCTGTATTCGCCCAGCATCCCGGCACTTCGCCATGACGGTCCAACAGGCCGCCGGCGCCAGGTGCCCGTGGCCCACAATCTTCGCCGCAGTGAGGAACCAGACGGTTTGTGCCGTCTGCTGAATCCCGCGGACAACGACGGTTGGGGGAGGGAGCCGGATGCGGACGCCGCCCAACGCACGGTCAACGGGAACTCCGTTAGCCGTTTCATTTATTTTTTGAGGAGAGTCGTCATGGCAGCACACTGCCAGGTGACCGGAGCCGAGCCGGGCTTTGGACACAGCATTTCGCACTCGCACCGTCGCAACAAGCGCCGGTTCGACCCGAACATCCAGAAGAAGCGCTACTGGGTTCCGTCCCTGCGCCGCAATGTCACCCTGCAGGTCTCTGCGCGTGGCATCAAGACCATCGACGTACGCGGCATTGACGTTGTCGTCGCCGCCATCCTGGCACGAGGAGTGAAGCTCTAATGGCAAAGGATAAGGACGTACGTCCGATCATCAAGCTGAAGTCGACCGCGGGCACGGGCTACACCTACGTGACGCGCAAGAACCGTCGTAACGACCCGGACCGTCTGGTCCTGAAGAAGTACGACCCGAAAATCCGCCAGCACGTCGAATTCCGAGAGGAGCGCTAAACACATGGCTAAGAAGTCAATGATCGCTAAGAACGAACAGCGTAAAGTCATCGTCGAGCGTTACGCTGCAAAGCGCCTCGAACTGAAGAAGGCTCTGGTTGATCCCAACTCAACCGACGAAGTACGCGAAGCTGCTCGCCTCGGCCTGCAGAAGCTGCCCCGCAACGCCTCACCGGTACGTCTGCGTAACCGCGACATCATCGATGGCCGTCCGCGCGGTACCTTCCAGAAGTTCGGCATCTCCCGTGTTCGCTTCCGCGACATGGCTCACCGCGGTGAGCTCCCGGGCATCACGAAGTCTTCCTGGTAATTCAGTACTCCTGAAGCCAGTGGCTTGAAGAAGGGCCGGCAACCATTTGGTTGCCGGCCCTTCTCGCGTTTAAGGCCTTGGCTTTCACGCCCCAGCTGCTCCGCGCCGCTCCCTGCCGCGGTGACGCACCACACAGGGCTGGCTTACGACGCCGGCGGCACTGGTTGGGTGGGTTTTGGGTTGTGGTGGCGGGGTTTTTGGGTGGTGGGGTGGGTGTGGGGGGTGGAGTTGCGGTGGGGGCGTGGTGGGTGTATTGTTTTCTAAGTCGCCGCGAGGGAGACCAGCGGAAATGCTGGGAACCGGAGGCGGCCAATCCCCTAAATTTCAAGACCGGATCTGGTCGGCGTTTTGTGCGCTCCGGGTTCGGGTGGGGCGGGTCGGATGGTTTGCGGGTCGCGGAGACGCTGATTTGCAAAGCGGTCCGGACTCGGGTAAGTTTGAAAAGTTGCTCCGGAGCGATCCTCGACCGAGATGGTTGTGGTGGTGCCGGGTGTGTCTGTTGTTTGAGAACTCAATAGTGTGCCAAGTTTGTTGATACCAATTTATTGTATTGAATTGGTTGAATTTGCCGGGCCCGCCACCCCGTGGTGTGGTCTGGTGTTTTTGGCTGGTTTCAAATTTTGTGCA